>PMCK01000586.1 GCA_003154095.1 Myxococcales bacterium
CTCGATTACCTGTACATGGAGGTCACGCGTTCGTGCAACCTCTCGTGTGCGTATTGTGGCAGCTCGTGCGGAAAGAAACCTCAAGAGCAGGAACTCAGCATCGAACAATGGCTCACGGTGGTTCGACAGATTGCCGAAGACTTTACACCAAGTGACATCATGATTGCCGTAACGGGCGGCGAACCACTCATTAAACCGGGAATCTTCGAGCTGTTTGCAGAACTGCATCGGCTGGGTTTTCCGTACGGCATGGTGAGCAATGGGTTCTTGCTCGACGCCGACGTGGCACATCGGTTGGTCGAGGTCGGCATGGACTCACTGTCGCTGAGCATGGATGCACCGCCGCCGCTCAACGATGAACTGCGAGGGGCAGGCGCCTCCAATGCGGTATTCAATGCCATAGCAGCGCTCAACCAAGCGGGCTACAGCGGGATACTCGAAATCATCTCGACGATTACGACCCCCGCCGTGCCGCTGCTCGACTCGATGCGAGAACTCGTGTCGTCGCTGCGCGTGCCCAATTGGCGCGTCGCACCCGTGATGCCGATCGGGCGCGCGGCGCGCCGTCCCGATCTGGTGCCGGGCCCACAAGAAGTCCGACGAATACTCGAGTTCGTCCTGGCAGCGCGGCAAGATGACTACCTGCCTACGCCTGAAATGACGGAAGAAGGTTATCTAGGAAATCGCTTCGAGGGCAATGTTCGTCCGTACTTGTGTCAATGTCGCGCCGGGCTTTCGAACGCTGGCATCCGCTGTGATGGTCGCATCGGCGCGTGTCCGGAACTAGGCGATGCTTTCACGCAGGGCCACGTGCTCGAAGATCGCTTCAGCGACGTCTGGCGCGATCGCTACAAGGTATTCCGAGATCGTTCGTGGACCCGAAAGAAAGAGCCCTGCGCGAATTGTGACCACTTTCAGCGCTGCGACGGCGGGGCAATGCATCTCTATGAAAGCCCGGATGCCGAAACCTTGCGCTGCTTATACCTATTGGCAAAATCTGCAGGTGGGTAAGACCACCTTCATCCCGCGACGAGCAACTATTGCTTCAGCCGGGCTTCGATCTGCGCGATGGCATCTTTGAGTTGGTTGTCGTCGCGAAGGCATTTGTAGCAGTCGGATTTGCCGGATAGTCCACAGCCGGTTTCGCCCTGAAGCTCGTACAAGTAAGCCAGGGCGGCTTTGCCGCCCACTTTGCCCGCTGTGGGGAGCTGCGCGTGCTTGGCCTCACAGGTCGAGGCAAATCGGATCTTCACGGCCGTTCGCAAGGCATCGGACGCCGCTCGATCGAACTGCGGGCTAGCTAGCCACTTGGAAGCACGGCCTCTTGCAAAAACCGGAAGACTCTTGTCGACCGCCAATTGATATACGATCTCTGCCCCCGGTGAGGCCATCGTGCCCTCGAGCAATGAAAAGCTCGTGTTGGACGCACCCTTGGCTGTCGAGCTAGCTGTCCTGAACAGGATGTCTGCCACGCGAGGGTCGTTGCGCTTGTCGGGATGCTTGCCGAGAACGCGTGCGACGGTGTTCGCTGCGTCGGCGTCCTTCCCTTCGCGCAACTTACTCTTAGCTATGTCGAGCAAGGCGTTCGGATCCTTGCCGTCGGTATCTACGGAATTACCTTGAGCGGAGTCAGCATCCAAAATGGGAGGATTTTGCGCCGTGGCGCTGGCAGCTGCCGCTTTGGCCTGCTGCGCTGCCAGGGCACTGGCACTGGCGCTCGCGCTGGCCGCTGCAGCTGCGCGGGAAGACCCCGCGCGATGAATCCAAATCCCAACATTGCCGAGCAAGAACAGAACGAGCCCAATTGCCAGGACTACAAGCAAACCAGCGGGCACTCGTATCAGCCAACCGCGAAACGGCTCTGGCAAAGCTCGGCGTCGGTTATCGACGATTAGGCTGACTCTATCAAATGATTGGCTAACGCTTTTGGACAGTGAGGCTGCCGCAGCCGCGACGCTGGTTCGGGGCTTTTCCGATTTCGACGGCTCGGGAGCAACCACTGGCGGCGGGGGACGACTCCTCACGGGTCGCGGGGGTGGACCCGACGCAATTGGCTTCGATGAGCCAGCAATTGAAGCGGCACCTTGAACATTGTTTGCGGCAGGCTGCTCTTGAGCTGCCGCCACATTAGGCAGTGGATCGACACCCGGTAGGTGCGTTGTAAGTTCGAAGGCAGGCAGCGGCTCGTCATGCTTTGCATCCGATTCTGGAGCCGTGGATTCAGATTCCCGGCCCTCCAAAATGTCATCAATTGCTTTGACGAGGTCATCGGCGCGTTGAACACGTTCCTGGGGCCGTTTGGCAAGCAGGCGTGTCACGAGCTTCTCGAGCGACGGCGGCACGTCAATCCCGGGCGCTCGCTCGGCGAACGTGGGCAAAGGTAGAGTGATTTGTTGGGCAAGTATGCCGAGATTCGGGCGTATCGCGTAAGCGCGAACCCCTGCGATCATCTCGAATAGCATCGCCCCGAGTGCGTATAGGTCGGCGCGCGTATCTACCTTTTGCCCGATTCCCTGTTCCGGCGGCATGTATTCGGCTGTGCCAAATACGGCCCCCGCCTTGGTGAGCGCTTGCGGACTTCCGAGTGCTCCTTCTTCCACAGGCACCCGCGCGATCCCAAAATCGAGCACCTTGACGAAGTCGTTGTCGTCCCCTTTGGATACCAACATCACGTTTTCGGGCTTTAGATCCCGATGGACAATCTCGAGAGCCTGAGCCGCCGCGAGTGCCGAAGCAATTTGGCGGGCAATGTGCAGAGCTCGCCTCATCCCAAGTGGACCATGCGAGACTACTTCACGCAGGCTCTTGCCTTCGACATATTCAAGCGCCAAAAACATCGAGCCGTCGGCAAGCTTTCCAAAGTCGACCGCGCTTGCCACATTGGGGTGATCGATACGGGCAGTAGCCATCGCCTCGCGCTCGAAGCGAGCCACGCCGTCGGGCATTTCCGTAAGCTCAGAATGCAGAATCTTTACGGCGACCTTTTTGTGTAGGAGCACATGTTCAGCCGCATACACAGTGCCGGTGGCGCCTTCCCCGAGAAGCGCCAATATCTTGTAACGTTCCGCGATTACAGCACCCGCCTCCAGCGGTGCGCGCACCTTAGTGGCACTGGTCTTTGCCATGGGGGGACTAGAATGTATTGCGGATGCCACTTTGCTTGACGAGAATCTTAGCTCAAGTCCCGTGCGGATAAGCAAAGGTCTGTTTTATTCAATAATATCATATACTTATGCTATTTTTGTTTTTGACGGCACGCGAGAACCGCACCGCGACGGGCAAACGCAACCCGCTTGCCGTTAGGCCGTCCAGTTGCGCCTTCAAGCCACCAATTGACATCGCAGCCCGTCGAAATTCCTTCGAATTTCCGGGAGTGCCGAGGCATGCCTCGGCACTCGCTAAATCCGTCGAGCAGCGTCGAGAGTTCCTCGAGCCGGGTCTTCATCGATGGCATGCAACCTCATCGTCGCGACAATCATAGCTCGAGACAAGGATTCTTCAACCGTTCACCAATCGGCGACATCGTGCACTCTCCTTCGCCGCGATAATGGCCTATAGTGCGGGAGAGCGCGATTACGAAGTCTCCCACCGTTGGCGCGTTGAGACCCGAGGGGTCGTAGGTAAAGACGTCGATAGGCTCGGTGCACATTTCCTCGAGGGTGATTTCTCCGTCCCCGTTGCCATACGGCGCTTCATCGGCTGCAGCCTTTTGGTCGAAGCGCAAAGCCGTCCGGATTGCGGGGTCGGGTGATGCCTGTAGTCGATCGTAAAACAGGTGGTCGCCGTGCGTAGTAAGCTCCGTTACGTCCGTGCTTCCCGTTGTCACGACAACGCCGAGTGTATCGGTCCCATTTTCCTCATGATGGCAATCCGAAAACTGGGTAGCGACCTTGAACCCCCAGTGAAAGGTCTTCCTGATCACCTGACCACTGGCGCCTGACTTCGTCGCAGAGCCTTCGACGTAGATGGACCAACCGTTGTCCATCATCTTAGCTAAATCTGAAGCGTCGCCTGCGACAACATCTTCGCCCAGAACGGCGGGTTTGATCTGATAGCTAACTTTCTCCCAGTTCTTGGCTTTCAATCCATCGAATTCTGCAAGAGTTTTGCGACCCGGCACTGTGTTGTCCACGAACTTCGGTTTTTCTAATGTGGCAGCCACGTCACCGGCGCCATCAGCGACAACGATGTCGTGGTAATTGACGAGAAACTTGTCGTAGTGAAGACTCCAGCCGTCAATAAAGCCATCTTGCCCATTCGAGTTGGCGGGAATGCCGGTCTCAATAAAGGTTTCTCCCCAAGTAGTAAATTTTTCATTCCCGTCGCCAGCAGCCGTTGGATCGGCATTCGAACAAGCGAGCAACAGCCAGGCCACGGTGACCAATCCAAATGGGGTAATGCCGGATTTCATGCCGTACCTCAAGGCCTCGAAAAGGAAAAGCCATAAGCCGACAATTGCGCTAGCCCGAGCGCAAACGCGACGTAGGGCTGCGTTCCCGCATCCACGTCGGTGGGAGCGGCATCGCTACCGGCATCGAGCGAGCTGAAGTCCACCAAGTTGAACCAGATGCTCGGGTGAATCACCAGGTGAACCGTTCCACTGCCGTCGACGTTTGTCTCAGTGAAGTCACAACCATCAACCTCTCCAAGGCTTGCGCTGCGCGCGATATCGCTAAAATTTGCAGTCATTCGGAAGTGAATCGGCGGCTCCGCTGCGGAATCAGACGCCCTTGTGGCCGTGCCTTCGACGACCGCAATATGGCCGTCCAATGAAGCTGCCATGGGCCCAACCGGCGATTGGGGAAACACGAAGCGTGCCGAACGATACGTGCCGGTGACCCCATTTCCGTCGGCTAAAGCCACCGGCTCATTGGCGAATAGATCGTAGCTAGAAGGAGTAATCATCTGCCCCACGGCCTCGCCTGCCTGATAATGGCCGGGATGCGCGTAAGCAACGCTGATTCCGAGCAATTGCTCGACGCGGTCCATCGGCGTAAGAATCGGCAAGTCATTTCTTACGAACGCGGGCGGCCCATCGAAGTAATAAAGTGCCGCCAGTGCAACCTTAGCTTCGGTGACTTTCACGTTCCACCCAAAGCTCGTGAGAAAGGTAGATCTAATCTCGGGATCGGTGGACACCGAAGTGTGAAGCACGACGATCGAACCGGTGGTCTTGTTACTCGTGTTGGAACAGCCGCCTATGACTCCAAGCGCGACTCCGGTAAGGGCGAGTTTCATGCCCGCCCGCATTGCCGTGATGACCACTCCGACGATCCTAGCCAAGCAAGCAAGCGCACGAAATTCCATAAATACCTCACTTACAAAAAGAGTGCTGCGGTGACCAAGAGCGTCCGCGGTGCACCCACTGATACGTGAGTTTGAGGAATCAAAGAGGGCGAAGCCCCTTGTGTAAAATTGGACGCATAAACAAACTCGCCATCGTACCAATTGGCATTGAGTAGATTGAATGCATCTACCCCCAACTGCACTTCCTTCAATCGCACACTGGCGGTTGCGTCGACCAAGAAAATGTCGTGCCCGAATTGGCCAAATGGCAGTGGTCGCAGCCCCATGTAAGTGAGCCCGGAGCCCACATGCGCCGTCAAACTGCGCCCCCAATAGTGCCCAATTGTGGGGGACAACGCCATATCCGAGCGGGCGACGATTTGTGGCGCGTAAGGCAGGAGATCGCCCGCCTGATAATTGGTGTCGGAGAATCTGAATTCCGCTCGCGTGTATGTAAAACTGGTACTCGAATTGAACCACGACGTCGGTGCTGCGGCCACCTCGGCAGTTAGACCCGTGCGGCGCGTGGCTGGTGTTCGCTCGTTGCGGGCCGTCGCTTGATCGAAGGCGAGGTCGTCACTCAAGAGTGTTTGAAACGCTGCCAACGACGATCGCAATTGCTTGTTACGAAATCGCAAACCGGCTTCGCAGGATACAACCGTCGTGAACGGCGCGGTCTGGCCATTGGTGAGACTTCGAGCCTGCGGTGAGCGAAAGCCTTCGCCATAGTTGGCAACGAAATTGAGCCCTGGTAAAAGGCTTATATCAAGGGTCCCCTTCTTGCCAAGGTGCGCGCCCATTGCCGAGCGATTCTGACCCTGGGCTTGGCCGGCATCGTCCTGCACTGCATAGGCGAGCCCATCCATTCTCAGCCCTCCTCTCAGGATGACGCGGGTAAAGGGATGCAGCGTCGTGTCAATGAAGCCCGCGACGTCCGTTGCATTGATTCGTGCCTCGACTTCGTCGAGCGTCACGCGCTGATCGGCTATGGCAAGCCGCTTTTGCGATTGGTCAATCTTATCCGTTCGCGCAGAAAACCCGGCTTCGACGGACCCGCCCTCACCGAAAGCGGGAAAAGGCAGCAAATAGGAGCCCGTTGTTCCGAGGGTTAGCGGCGAATTGAGCTGCTGTTCCAGGTTACCTTCCTGGGCAGCCGTGGCCGTCGCGTTGGCGCCGGCACCCGAGTATGCCTGCTGGTAGTAACCGGTAAAGTCTTGCTTGAGGGACATCGTGCGCAAAATTGTGTAGGTCAAAAGAGACCAACGCGAAGCCTCTTCGTTGTCGCGGATCTCCAAGACCAATTGCGTGCGCGAAGCGTCGCCTCCTTGGTGCGGGTCGTAAGTGGCAAAGCGATTGACGGCTCCACTCTCGACGTCCGTCAACCGAAGCACGCCGGCCGAGTCGAAGCGAGCGGCATGGGCGGTTGCAAGCACTCGCGCTATGGCACTGTCACCGAGCGGATACTCGGCTTGCGCCAACGCGGATGCCCGACGCGCGGCGCGCGAGGGACCGAACCCGTCTGTTGAGTATAGCTCGAAGGCGGCAAACGTGGACTCACTCATGCTCCTTGGGCGGTATGCCAAGAAGTAACGGCGCGTATTGAATTGCCCCACCGTGGACTTAGCCGTGATGCCTGGCTCTTGATAGCCGAGGTTCATGCGAATCGAGCCGGCTACGGCAAAGTCGCCTTGATGCGGGTCGTAAGTGCCGGGTGTCGATATAATCGTCTGCACGACCTCCGGCGGTATAAAGTTGAGATCCGCGTAGCCTTGCCCGTGAATGTTGGAGACATCGTTGACCGGCGCTCCACCCGCCCAAATCTCGAGATCCTGGCCATGAACGGCGTCAAAACCGCGAAAGAAAATCTGGTATGCCTTCCCTTCCCCACTGTGCTGCGTGATGAACATGCCGGGCACGACGAGTAGCAAGTCATTAGCTGTCCGATGCGGCGCCGCTTCGATTACTTTGCGATCTTGAACTACTTCCGAAGCACCCCGATTGGACACTCGTTGACCGGCAATGTGAACCTCATGGTGCTCGTCCTCCCCGTGACCCAATGGAATGACAGGCTCGAAGTTCTGAGTCGCTGGGGACGTTTGCGCGGAAGTCTTTGCAGTCGAAGTCGCATTGTCCGTGTCGAGTGGGCCCGCCAAAGCCGGTTTTCCGGGTGCACTCGCCGGCTCGCCGAAGAAGCGCACGACGGCGCGCACCTTGGCGGCGACGGGCACGCCTTCATTCCGAGCAGGCATGAACGTCCAGCGCATTGCTGCCTGGACAGCTGCCTCATCGAACTTCGCACCTAGACTTGCCTCTACCTCGACTTCCGTAACTTTGCCTTCCGACGAAATCGTCAGAATTACCGGGACCACAACGTCGTACGTCGAGGCTATTCCGTCGGGCCAGCGGGGCGCCGGCTCTTGCAGCGGAATGGGTTTTTCGAGCTCATGCCCCCATGCGCACAGCGGCGTAGCGGAGAGTACAAGAGCCATCCCCAATGCGGGGCTGATCCGGCTACGATTGAAACGTGCGTTCGGCAACGGCGAGACGGTAACACGATATTATAAATGCGTGCTACCTCGAGAACTTCTCGGACAAATTCTGCGCATTTGTCGGGAATTTATCGCGGCTCTTGGGATTTTGTGCTTCCGAACCGCGAGTTCGCCGAATTGGGCTGGGACAGCGTCGTGTTCCAGGCCCGAAGGTTCGTAGGTGCCAACGAGCGCGTCAAGCAAGGAAGCGGGAACGGAACGAGTTGGTAGCCTCGACTTCGCGCTGTGGGAGATTAGTTGTGTCGACCTAAAGCGGGTAAAGCGGCAAATCGACATCTGATTTAAGGGCGCGAAGTCGAGGCAAAATCCTTATTTTGAGGGCCGGTGAGAGCCGATAGCAACATTGGACTACTTGTTGACTACACCCAACTTGACCTCGACATCGATTGTGGGCTTCACGGTAACGCCCAGGTAACTGGGTACTTCGATCTTGAAGTCCTTCATATTGAAGCGCATCGAGCCGTCGACTTTGGCCTTCTTGCTATCGCCATCAGCGCGATAGGTGACCGTTACCGTCCGGGTCACACCGTGCAATGTCAACTTACCGTCGGCTGAACCGGTAACTGCGCTGCCCTCGGGAAAATGGATCTTCGACTTATCAACCTCGAGTGTTGCGGTTGGATATTTGGCCGTCTCGAGATATTTCTCTTTCATGTGCCGATCGCGCAGTTCAATTCCCGTTACGAGTCCATCCAGCTTCACGGAGACAAGGACCGAGTTCCCCTCTTCCTTGAGCTTAACATCCTGACCTTTTCCTTCAAATGAAAGGCCAGCCGGGCCGGCGGCTTTGAATACTACTTTTGCCTCCCCATTGGTACTCAGTGCGGCAGACGCCGGTGCGGCCACTGCTAGTGCTAGCATCGCAAGACGCAGTGCATATCCTTGATTGTTGGTTCTTGTCATGACGTTTTCCTCGAACGAATATCCTTGGCTACTGAAGCGTGAAATGGCTCTCAACTACCGAAAGACTGGTCACGGAAGCATGATGCGCCCTGGCGCACCGTTTGTTCCTGTTGCTGTATGGCAACTATTGCAATCCCCATTCGTTTGCGCAGTGGCCATTGACCTTGTCGCCGTGCCCACCTGGACCCGCGCCGTATAGGGGAGCGGGATTGCGGTACCCTCGAGCATGAAGTTGCCCGATGCATCTACGGGTATTTGATGCGCTGCACCCATCGCGTCAGTAATTATGACTACCGCTGCCCCATTCGAATTCGAACCGTTGCAATCGGCGGGTTCGTGAGCAGTCGGATACACCGTACCCGCGACGACGAACGTAGGCGCTTCGGGATTGGTGGCATGACAAGTGATGCAGGCTTCACCTGGACGCATGCTTGCGTTGTTGCCACGGGTCCAAGTAATTTTGCTGGTGCAGACGGGAGCACCTGACCCACCTAAGCCGTTCACATTGGTCAGACTGCCGCCGCCAACACCGGCATTAGTTAACGATGCGGAGCCACCCGTGTCTGAAGCGTTGCCTGCCGAGGCAATTGTGCCTGAAGGACTGGGACCGGTACTCATCGAGTCTGCGCCACACGCCGGCGAGAATATTCCCGCCCCGGCCGCCGCGACCATAGCCGTCAAAAGCATAATGGGGGAAGTACGCCTATCGTCCATAATGAGTTTCTCGGGTCTCCTGCGGCAACGACATCGGTCGGGAAGTGACGTGAACTTCGCGCCACCAGGCAACCTGTTCGTCGATTTCTTGCCGACCTGCAGTAAGCTGAACAGGTGAGCGCTACCCCTCCTGTCGTTGTCATAGCGCTGGCGGCCAACGAGCTCAGCTCGCCGCGTGCTGCCGCCATACTGAAGTCAGCACACGAGGTGCTCGGTCCCAATGTCACGGTGCGCGTCGAAATGCTGGGCGCCAACGGCGGCAATGGCCGGAATGTCGTGGATGAGCATCCGACATCTGCATACGCATGGCTGGCCTGGGATGTCAGGGATCCGCGTGTTGCCCATCTTCGATGCTACATCCCCGAGGACAATCGTTGGGTTCAACGTGACGTAAGTTTCACGGATCAAGATCCCGAAAATGAGCGAGGCCGCACGCTGGGATTCGTCGTTGGATCCATATTCGTCGAGGCCCGCGAGCCGCAATCGGAACCCGCCGTGCGCGTGCCGCAACTGCCCCAAAATCAATGGCAGTTGGAGCCTAAGCGGTTTCTAATTGCCGCGGCTGCTTCGATTGCCGCACCGGGCGATGCAACGAGCCTGGGCGCTTGGATCGGTGCACAGCGAGCACTGTCCAAGATATTTTGGATCGGTGTTGCTGGCGAAGGCCGGATCGGCACGGTCAACCAAGCGCAGGCTAGTACTAGGTTTTTCTCGTTTGGGGCTCTGGCAACGGTTCGGTTGATTCCGCAAATGGGCCGCGGCTGGTGGGGGCTGCAATCATTTTTGGGCGCGGAGAATCTGACTTTCGTTCATCTTTCGGAAGACGACGCGTTCGCCGTTACACAATCCGCGTGGGTGCCAAAACTCGAGATTTTGGCGCACGGAAATCTGGATCTGAGCAGTAGCTCGATGCTTTTCGTGGATTTGGGAACCAATTACCGATTCGGAGCAACCAACATCTATGTCCACCAGTCACTCAAAGCACACATTCCAGCTTTTATCGGAATCGGTCGGATTGGGGTCGGCACTCGGTTTTAGTGACTGGCGGTGGGGCCTGCCCGCACTATAGAAATATTCTCGTGTTTCGCCTTGTATCGGAATGGTCAGGTCACCTGAGTTTCAATGACGAGTAATACCGGCAATCATCCGTTGCGTTTGCTTCGCGGCGCAGCCCCGACTGGGGATGAGTCCGACGCTGCGCTGCTGGAATCGGTCCGAGCCGGTAATGCCCAGGCTGCTGGTGCGTTTCATGACCGAATTCAACCCGTCGTAAGCCGAACAGTCAGTCGATTGCTCGGGTGCCGTGATTCGGATTACGACGATGTTACCCAGCAGGCACTGATCGAGCTCGTGCTCACCGTGGACCGGTTTCTTGGGCAATGTCCCCTCGATGCATGGACTTCAATCGTGTCGGCGCGAGTTGTGTATCGTCACCTGCGGCGGCGCAAGATCGAACGGCGCCTATTTGTTCTGCAGGGCCTCGAATCCGTCGAGAACACGTCGCGTTTTTCGTCCAATCAATCCCTGTTGCGAATCGCAATTCGCCGGATCGAGTCGCATCTTGAAGCGATTGAACCGAAGAAGGCTTGGACTTTTGTGTTGCATGACGTTCACGGCTATAGCCTCGCGGAGATATCCGAGATTACCGGCGCAAGCCTCGCTGCCGTCCAAAGCCGCCTCGTGCGCGCCCGCAAAGAGTTACACTCACGCATAGGCGAAACCAAGGAATTGGCACCGTTGCTCCAGGAGCTCGTGTCCCAGGAGGGCGCGTGATGTCTGAAGTTGACTATTCAGAGCTAGCGGCTCGCGTGCTCAAGCGTAAATCGGTGACGCCGCGAGAATCGGGACTTTCCCGTGATCGCGGGATAGCAATTATCGCTCAGGCAATGAAGGAATCGAGCCGTGCCAAGCGCCGATTGCGTTGGTGGGTCTCGGGCGCAGTGACTACCGCAGCCGCAGCGGCCGCAGTCTTGACATTGCCGCATTACTTACGGCATTCGCATGATGCAGGCGTAGCTCATCATGCGGCGCCGGCTGCTTGTGCGGCTGCTGCGGGTACGTCGAACGCGGGAATCGATATTGGGCACATGAATGGGCGAGAAGTCGTTCCTGGCGGCGTGATGCAAGCAGACCTAGGTCACCCCGCTCGCGTCGATTTCGATTCTGGAACGCGCATGGCGCTGGATGGAAATACGATGCTCGCGTACGACGAGGGCGCGACGAATCATAGGTTTTCCCTGTCGCGCGGCTCGGTGCACCTCGAGGTGGCCAAGCTCAAGAAGGGGCAGCGGTTCTTGTTGAATACCGCCGACGCCGAAGTCGAAGTGCGCGGAACCGTATTCGACGTAACCGTGCTGGATAATTCGAATGGTTGCGAGCAGCGGACTCGTGTTTCGGTCAAAGAGGGCCTGGTTGAAGTGCGAACGGCCAGTGAGCTTCGCTCATTGCGTGCCGGAGAAGACTGGACGGCGCGATGTTCGGCGGTCTCCAAGGTCGTAGCATCCGCTTCGTCCAGTAATTCCTCGGGCATCGTAAGACCTAATCTAAAAACCGAGCCCACAGGCGATCCGCTTGCCAAAAGGAGTGGCCCTGCGTCGGTCGAGGCAATGCCCGACACCCGTGCACCCTCGGCCGGTAGCGTCGCAGGGCTCGCCAATGCTGCTCTCGGCGACACACAACCTGCTTCGGATCTCGCCAAGCAGAATGATATCTATGCGCGAGCCTCGGCTGAGCGTAATCAAGGGCATGCCGCAGAGGCGCTGGCGCTTTACAAGCAGTTGATCGCGCGCTACCCGAGCAGCGCTTTGGTCGAAAGCGCAGCTGTACAGCGGATTCGGTTGTTGCGACAGAGTGACCGAACCGAAGCTCAGCGCGAGGCGAATCGCTACTTGCTTCAATTCCCCAAGGGGTTTGCGCGCGCGGAAGCCGAAGCCTTGGTCAATTCACCGTGAACTTATTTCGAATCTCCGTCGTCGCCATAGAGGCCGCTGTCCTAGCATGCGGCTGCAACCCTCAGTTTGACTTCGACGTTCCCGATGGCGGCAAGATGTCGAGCGCCGGCGGCACCACGGGCGTTGCCGACCCAGTCGCATTCGAGCAATGCAACACTCGCTGTTCGGTTTGGGGGCAGGTCTGTGCTCCTGAATGGATGGTCTGCGTCGAATGTAACGAGGATAAGAATTGCACGGTTTCGGGCAAGCCTCGCTGCTGGGTCGAAGACCACCGCTGCGTCGAATGTGCAACAGATACCGATTGCGGCACGGGACAACATTGTGTGTCGCAAACCGGCGAATGCCGGCCCGCTTGCAATTTTACGAGTACCGATGACATCTGCAGTTCCGACGGCGATAAGTGTGGTGACAGCAATGTTTGCATATCATGCAACCAGGATCAGGAGTGCACGACGACCAATCGGGGCAAGCGCTGCCTACCGGGCTGCGGTTACTGTGTTGCTTGCCTGACCGACGCAGATTGCGGCGGCACGACTCCTAGGTGTGACACGGTCGATCACATGTGTGTTACCTGCAAAGACGGGCGCGACTGCGCAAGCCATTGTTGCGACACGGGGGACCACACTTGCTACTCGATGTGAGTAACCCCCAATCCCCGCTGTGAATTTAAGCACGAATCGACGCGCTGTCGCAATCGAGTCTTGCAGCGCGCAAATCAGGGACTAAGAGCTTGGCGCATCTCGAGGTACTCATGTCTTCACACGCGACAGATTTTCAAGGATCCGTAACAGAAGCGATCCGGGATTCAATTCTCAAGGTAATTGCCGACGCGAACGTGGAGATCTCCGGCGGTGGCGGTCACTATTCGATAAGTGTCGTGTCTCCGGTATTTTCTGGAAAGAGCATGCTCGAAAATCAGCGAGTCATTTATTCTGCCATCGCGCATCTCATGAAAGGCGACTCGGCTCCTGTACATGCAGTGGATAGTCTGAAGACTCGCGCACC
>PMCK01000555.1 GCA_003154095.1 Myxococcales bacterium
GGGTTGGCTGGGTTGTCGAATTGTTGTGGCATGAAATAGCGACCCGGAACCGAGTCTCTAATTTCCGTAGCTTTCCGGATGGCGCCGGGCATGCCCTTGGCGCCTTCTGTCAGCACGATGTTGGCGCCGAGTGCTTTCAGCACCTTGCGTCGCTCGATGCTCATTGTCTCCGGCATTACGAGGGTTAACCCGTAGCCACGTGCCGCCGCTACATAGGCCAATGCAATTCCGGTATTACCCGAAGTCGGCTCGACGATTTCTACACCGGCCTTCAAGAGCCCTTGCTTTTCCGCGTCCCAAATCATTGCGGCCCCGATGCGGCATTTGACAGAGTATGCGGGATTGCGGCCCTCGATCTTGGCAAGTACGCGCGCACCTTTGGGTACGACGCGATTGAGCTGCACCAATGGGGTGCGGCCGATGGACAGGGAATTATCTGTGTAGATGGGCATTACATTCTCCACTTGATCTATTGGACCGCATTGGACGTTTGAACATGGGCCGCGCGGTGACAGTATCCATTATAACAGACGCCTGTCCAATTATAATCCCTAACGGGAAATATTCTCGGTCTCATAAAACTTAGTACTTTCCAGTATTTGAGTAAACATGACGGCAATTCTCCCCAAGATCGCAGCGCGCCCGAGCCCGACGCTGGTTGCCGGTTGCCGGTTGCCGGTTGCCGGTTGCTGGTTGCCAGTTGCTGGTTGCCAGTTGCTGGTTGCCGATTGCTGGTCGCTGGTGGACGACCTTGAAGTCTAGAATGACTCGGCAATCACCATCGGGTTCCTTGCGCGCCAACGTGCTTTGCCCCAAAGAACCACCAACGATTTGCCAGTCACGCCCACCCCTGTCTCCGTTCGCGTCTTGCACCTCGACGAAGATGTACTCATACTCTTCAAACCGTCCGGAATGTTGGTGCACCGCGGATGGGGGCAGGGCGATGTGGCGCTCGTCGATTGTGCTCGTGAACATACGGAGGGCAGGCTCGCGCATCCAATTCAGCGACTCGATCGTGGTGCCAGCGGCCCGGTGCTTTTCGCGCGAAATGCGGCGGCCGCCAGGCGCCTTTCACGCTGGGCTGAACAGGGCCATTGTCGCAAACGTTACCTGGCGCTCGTGCGCGGGTTAGCACCTGAATCACTGGTGATTGACCACCCCATGACAAGGCGCGTCGATGGTCCCGAACTTCCGGCAAGAACCGAATTTCGTCGTCTTGCCAGCGTGGAGAGCGAGCCGCGCACGGTTTCGCTAATTGACGTATCTCCACTCACGGGGCGTTTGCATCAAATTCGCAGGCATTTGAAGCACGCCAACCATCCGCTAATTGGCGACGCCAACTACGGGCGCGGCGACCTCAATCGCGCATTTTGCGCCCGATACGGGCTCAATCGTCTAGCCCTGCACGCCTGGCAGTGGAGAATCGAAAACCCGGAGGCAGGCACAACTTTGAGTGGAATTGTCCCGATTCCGGAAGATTTCGCAGTGCCACTGGCCGCGATTGGATTTAACCTAACGGAGATCTCAAAATGCCTCACAGACCAGGCGCAACAATCTTGACTGAATCGCCCACACCAACAAACCCAATCCAATATCGCATCGGCGACGCGACGCGGCCCGAGGCGGCGGGCAACAAAATCATCGTCCATATTTGCAATGATGTTGGCGGATGGGGGGCGGGCTTCGTGCTTGCGCTTTCAAAGCGCTGGCAGGCACCGGAGCGCGAGTATCGACGGTGGTTTCGCGATAACCCGGCTCACGACTTCGAATTGGGCGCCGTGCAATTAGTGCGGGTAGAGGCCGATATTTACGTGGCCAACCTGATTGGCCAGCGCGACATTCGCTCTGTCGGTGGACGCCCACCGATCCGCTACGAAGCTGTTCGCAGCGGACTCGCTCGTTTGCGTGAGCAGGCTCTTGGTCTAAGCGCATCGGTCCACATGCCGCGGATTGGCTGCGGATTGGCGGGGGGTCGCTGGGAGGAGATCGAAGTAATCGTGCGCGAGGAGCTTTCGCTGCACGACATTGCAGCCACGGTTTACGATCTCGCGTTACTTCGGTCCGGATGAAGTCTTACTGGGCAAGTGCAGCCAAATGATCGTGAAAGGTTTGCCCAAAACTTAGGACATTGGAATCAAGGTTGGGCATTGGGGTACCCGCATAATCCCTAATTAGAGGCCACGTATTCGGATTTGGATCGCTTGCCGGCCTACACACAAACGCATTGTTGTGGTCAGCGTAGGCGTCCCAGGTCCATGCCAGGTAACCCATCTGATGGCTATCGAACCAGTTCATCCAATTGGCAATGATGGTGCCTTGGCAATCATCTTCACCAATTTCCGTCGCAAGTACGGCAGTGCTTTGTGCGAGCGTGGCCGGCACTCCGTCAAAGCAGGACGTTGCCGCGCAGCCGTTAAAGTTATAGATATGAAAGGCGGCACCTAGATTGTTTGCGGGATCGCTTGGCTTGTATTTGGCCCATTGAGTCAGCCGATTGGAGTATTGGATACCCCCGAGCAATATAGCATGATTGGCTGCTGTGTTGACACCCTCAGCCGCGCGCACCGCATCAACGAGTTGTTGAAAACCCACCGATTGGTAACTTCCCAAGTTTTCGCTCACGTAACTACCGTTGACCAGCGACCATTTGATGATGTCCGTCTTGCAGCCGTTGTTCCAGCATTGCCAGGCAGCATCGGTGTCTCGGTCATTGTCGGGGTACGGCTCATTGAAGAGTTCGAAGACGACGCCGAGGTCGTCTTTGAACGTTAGAGTGACGTCTTTCCAGAAGTCTGCCGCATGATCCAGATCGGGCATGGGCAGTTGTCCGGTAGCCAACGATGTGCCCGGTGCAACCCAGTGAAGCTCTAGAATGGGGTATATGTTGTACTTATGAAGTAGGGACACGTAGTTCTGTATGGCGGTCCTATAGACGGCGCCAGCAAACCGGTTAGTTACTGAATTTGCGTCGAAATTGATATTGAGCCAACAGCTTTCATTCAAGGGCACCCTGACTGCGTTGACATGCCAACTTGCAATCGCCTTGACGGAAGCCTCATCAGAGGGACCATCGAAAATGCTGTAGCCCTGGACGCAACGATACTCCGTTCCCGAGCGGTTAACACCGCGCAAGATTATGGGGGTTCCATCCGCCTCGATGCCTGCGTCGGCGCCGGAATCAATCTCAGACAGGCTGGTAGGCGACGTGTTCGGTATTGAAAGATCGCGAATCTGATTGCCGATGATTCTAACGACGGTCGTCGAAGTTGACGTCATTCCGCCGGTACCATTGTCTCCGCCAACGCCAGTCCCGGAGTTTCCGCCCACGTCGGCACCACTGGCGCCGCCAACGTCCATTGGCGCTCCACCCGCGGAGCACAGAGCGCTGGTCTTTCCGTCGCAGGCCTGGTCGTTGCCAGTCGAGCAGGCCGCGACTGCCAGTGAGGAAACCATTGCAGCCCGGGCCAGTATTCTAAAATTCGAAGCTGAGGAGAGGGTTAACATGAAGGTCCAAGACGATATCGCGTCAGCNNCGGCCCTTTGCGGCGCCGATGTCCTGAAGAGCCGACAGTCACAGTGGAAAGCGGGGCAGGTCTGCCAATCGGTAAAATCCTGATGTTTACTCCGCTTGGATACCCTTGTAAGCCCCTTGGCGGGAGAACCCGGAACTACCCTTGCTGCGTAACCGTCTACAGGCGAATTTTTCGGTTTTGCTAGACTTCTGGGGGCTAAGGGCGATAGCGTTTCCAGCACTGCAAGAGGCAAGCTACCGATGGGTCCCCACAGGGGCCCACTCGGGTACATAAGGGCTTCCCAAATGGTGAATTCGCGCACATTGACGCTTAATAACCCAGGTTCACTGCCGTATAGGCCGGTGCTGCCATGAATACTGGACCTGCATCGGGAGTACGTTTTGAACGCGGAGCCGTCCGAATGACGCTTCGAGGTGACATTACCTTGAGTGACGTGGAGGAACTCCGGGAACTTATGATCCAGGCGATTGAAACCCAACAAGCGGTACTGATAAATTGCAGTGAGACAACCTACATTGACACCTCGGCATTGCAGTTCCTGGCTAGCCTGCGGATTGAAGCGAGATCCCTTGGTGTTGCCCTGCAAATCGAAGGTCTTCCCGGTTCTGTCTTGGCTGATGCAACCCCGCGCGGCAGCGCTGCCGGTAGCACTGATCACCGCATGGCAGGCTGAGGCCTGAGCGTCGACTGAATCAGGTTGCCATCGTAAGGTTACCCTGGCGTGAAAATATTCATCACGGGAGCCACGGGTTTCATCGGTTCACATGTTGCTGTTCGACTCCTTCACGCGGGACACGAGCTAGTTGCGCTCGCGCGCAACCCAGGCAAGGTTCCAGCGCTTGCCGCACTCCCGAAGTTGAAGCTCGTGGCGGCGACGCTTTACGACTTCGACGTCATCCGAGACGCTTTACAGGGCTGCGACGCCTGCATTCATATTGCGCTCGGCTGGGGCGATACGCCCATTGAAATGCTGAAAACAGACACAACGGCAACTGTCTCGCTGTTGACCAGTTGTTTGGAAGCTGGCGTAAAGCAATTCATCTACACATCGTCCACGGCCGCTCTCGGTTCCTTCTTTGCCGAAATGAAAGAAACCGACCCACTTTCGCCCAGTGATTACTACGGGGCAACGAAGGCCGCCTCGGAAGCCTACGTGCTAGCAACCGCCGCCAAGAGTAGCATGCGCTGCAATGTGATTCGTCCCGGCTACACATTTGGCAATCCGGTCGTGCCCGGCGCGTCGATACAGTCTGACCGGCGTTTTCACGGCATCGTCGAAGGGGCATTGAACGACGACGAAATCGTCCTAAAAGCGGGTGACGGCACTCAGTTCGTAGCGGCCAGCGACTTGGCCCGGCTTTTCGAGGCGGTCTTGAATTCCGACAAGAATCGCGAAGTTTACTATGGCCTGGGTGTGCCATTCGCCAGTTGGGCGAGCATCGCAGAAACTGCAATTCAACTGTGCAGTTCCAAGGGCGCTATCCGACTCATTGGCGACCCCCCTGAACCCTGTCTATTCAACCTCGGCAAGATTCAACGGCATTTTGGGCTGGCGTTTCAGGCGGAGCCGCACTTGACCGAGCATTTGAGGTACTTAATCAAAGAACTGAGTCTTTAGTTCTAAACAGCCGCGCCTTTCGATGCTTCCAGCGCTCGGTTTCGCAACCGCCGTTGGCCTGATTGCTTTGCACTAAGTCAAAGTCTCCGTGTAATTCCGGGAATATCTAATCGTGTTGGCGCGCAGGGCCCCGACCCCGCGCGCTTCGGGTACAGCTAATTTCTCCCTCATCAGCTCTACGAGCTAGGACGCCATCAAGCGCGGTTCTCGAACAGGTTGACTTCCGTCAAGCTGGGTTCTTCGTGTTCTACCCGGTAGATCAATTTGCTGGGCTTGCGCGAAAGCAATACGAGGCTTGCGGCAGCAAGGCTCATCAGGGGGACCAGAAGTGCTTGCGGATCACCCAGGCTCAGCGACTTCAGTGAATCCCCGCCCAGCATGACGGCGAGTACGGTGGCCGTGTAGAACCTTGTGTGCGGATGAATCAGGAAGAATATCGAGACCAGCGCCCCGATCCCGAGTACCGTGAGCCACCAATCGACTTCGGAATAGTTACCAGTAACGTACTTGGACGAGACCAGGCGACTGACTCGGTCTGCGCCGAACTGCAGCAAGAAGTAGCCCATGACCAGTGTAACGGACCAATCGGCGAGGACTATCAAACGGCTGATTGCTTTCATTTGCGGGTCTCCCACGTGACAGAATTGGGAATGCATCCGGTCGTTGATCCCTATTTGCACTGAAAACTGTGTCAGTAATATTGCCGAGAAGTTTACATTTGAATAAAATTTCATGGGGCATTTTCAAACAATGGGGCCTTAGTTACCCAAATTGCCATTACGTGTTTCCAACACGATTCACGGAGAGAGCCGCATACGGCTCCCTGCGATTAACGGAAA
Source organism: Myxococcales bacterium (assembly GCA_003154095.1). Classification (GTDB taxonomy): domain Bacteria; phylum Myxococcota_A; class Polyangia; order Polyangiales; family Polyangiaceae; genus FEN-1139. Next base: position 5,991 of record PMCK01000555.1, read on the forward strand.
TATTACGAGCACAGCGTTGCCCGGCACAGACAAAGCGCCGCGGGCGACCCGGGATTTAATCCCCGCGCCGCCCGCATGACCCCTGCAGAGGGTTCGCGATCTAGTTAATTCCCCCGCTACAAGAAGTGAACACGAATGCTCCCGGCAATGGCACCGCGGAACCTCCGCCGGAGGGGTTGTTGCCCACGAATCTCAGGATACGCTGCTGAGTAGCCGGACACCTTGCAACGACATCCACGTTATTGCCAGCACCGTTGGTTGGGTCTACGTAGCAGAAGCCTGGATTGAGAATATCTTGGCTACCATCCGTAGCGTTTTGACACGTTGTCAGATTGGCGCCCGTCTCCTGGGGCAACTGGCAGGCGCACATTGTTGAACACTCGGGTTGCCCCGATATATCACACACTTGGGATTGCTGCATGCCCACCCTAACATCGGCGGTCATGGCGGTGCTCGCCACTTTGCGTTGATTTGCAGTGCAGTAAGAGGCGCAATCTTGCCCGCCCAGTCGATCTGCAGAAACGACTTCGACGAGGTTACAAGAAACCGAGCCATCGGGATTGACGGGGATGGGTCGCGGCAAGCAGCTGACCTTAAGCTTCTCCTTGAGCCGGTCNNAAATCCTTCGGGCAAATCGATGCAACGATTGAATTGCCTGGGCTGACGACATTGGCGGACAATGCGTAATCACGCAGAACCTTGATTTCACGCAGGCCCGGGTAGGCCTTCGCAGCCACTTGAATATTGCCGTTGCAAATGGGCTTGTCGTAGTCAGCGCCGGGGCCGCCCGCGGCGTCAGCTGGATAGTTGACATCGCAGCAGTCATTGGGATTTTGGTACTTGCAGCTCGCGTAATTCGTGGAACCCGCTGTGCAAGCGCAGGCGCGAGGCGTTGGCAATGGGTAGATGCAGGCGTACTCGAAGTCCCCACGGGCTGTGTTGTAGTCGGCGCCATTGGGGTTTGCGTCTGTCGGCTGCGTCGGGCCAGGAGTGGGCCCAGGAACGCCCGCGCGGGGGACCAGAGACTCCACCATGTGGATGTCACTAGGAGTAATGTTGGACCTGTCATCGCCGTAAATCCGATCCCAAATCCCCTTCGATCCCGAGCTGACTGGAGGAGTAGCCGTCGTGCCACCGCTCCAGGCGGGATCCGTCACGGGGATGTACTTCAGATTTCCAGTAGCATCCGTATAGCCAATGTCCTGCCAGGGTACGCCAACGATGCCAGCAAGGAAAATAGCCGAGTTGTCCGAGCGAGCGATCGCGTTCGGATAGCCGGCGATTGCGGTACCGTTGTTAAGTTGGCCCACCGTAGTGCTGTACAGTGGATTGGGCAAACTGCGGCTTCCTGCATTGCAGGAGGCTCCAATACTGCGCGCGTATTCGCATTCGCAATCCATATCGCCGAAATCCTGATCCGGGCACAGCACAGGCTTGGTCAAGCCGACTACGTAACGTGACGTGGGGTACAGGAACTCATAGCCAAATCGCCGTTTCTGATTCCAGCAGCGGATGCTGGCCTGGTAGGGCCCGTCGTCCCATGCGGTACCATCTGTTGGCGGTGGATTAGGACAAGTGGACGCGCAACCGACGGGCGGCGAAGCGGTGCAAGAATAACAACACTTATCGTTGGGATTGGTCGCACACTGGGCCGAGCCTCTTGGAATAAATGTGGACGTGTTCGCGGACACCCATCCCACATCGGTATCGCGGATCGAACAGTCGTTTTCGTCTGTCAACATCACGATCGCGACGAGCGAATCCGGTCGCAAGAACGCAGCGCGTTGGTTCAAGAGCACATCGTCACTACCGATGCGGTGAGTCTGGCTATTGGAATCCGGACCTTGCAACGGAAACACCGGTGGCACCGGATCGACCAAGAACCGGAACCAACTCTCGAGTTGCGATTCGAAGCCACAACCCTTTTCCTGCGTCGCGCGAACCATATCGGCGAAAGTCGTGTTGGCCGCACCCAGATCCGCTTGACCCGGATTGGGAAGATCCGGGGTACCCCAGGCCAAGAAACCTGAAGTGAACGTCGAGTAAGTGGAGTCGGAACCGGTGCGGGTAAAGCGTGCCAAGGTTCCAACGAGATGACTCATGTCATTCACATCAGGAAGCTGAACAATGGGTGCACCCGTGCTGGGATCTGTGTACTGCGTTGCCGCGCCCGGAGTGCAAAGCTTGCCCGCGCCGTGGTCACCCAAGCTGGAGGTCACGACGCCAATGTGGATATTATTGACCGGATTAAACTCCGGTGCAGAGCCCGCGGGACAAGGGCTAGCGGCTCCCAACGTTGCAGCCACGGGTGGGTTGAGGAAATTCCCGGAGGCATCGACGCAATTCGGCTGAATCAGCTGGCCTAGTAACTGGGGAACGGCGTCTGCCAATGTCTGCTGCTTGTCTGCCATCGACGACGAGTTGTCGATCATCAGCAATAGGTCGATGCCGGTAATCTTGTTGTTTACCTGCCTCGAGAACGTCGTTGTGGCACCTCCGGTTGAAGGACCCGTTCCTGCAGTTGCGCTACTACTACCGGGGACCGCGGTTGAACCTCCGACACCCCCACGAACGGCCGTGCCGCCGCCTGTGGAGGACGCGTTTATTGGCCCGGCATCCGTGGCCTCTCCCAGCTGCACCTTGCTGGCGCAGCCGAAGGCTGTGATTGCCAGCGTGATAAGGGTTAAGGAAGGAAGCCTGGGACGGTTCTGAAGGGTTCCGGTTCTGCTCATGACTGTGCAATGTTGCAAGCTAAGTTAATTGATCACGGTGTGCTGGAGGTTACACCAAGAATCTGACGCAGGCGCTCGGCATGCCGCGATTGCGGCGCCGTCCGTAGCAGCGGTTCGGCTTCGTGCTCGGCGATCGAGCGGAACCCCATATCGAGCAGTGCCCGCACTCTAAGCACAACGCTCTCCGCGACGAGCATGCCCTTCGGGTTCTGCACGCGATAGGCGTCGATTTCGCGCAAAGCAATCGCGGGCTGACCGGCTACGAGTGCCGCACGCGCATGATCCAATTGCGCAACTTCACGCTCTAGGTCGGGAGCGGAGCGGCCCTTACCCACTGAGCGGTCATCCGCTGGAAATGAGGCTGTCGCCGGCATTGCCGCGCGTGGCGGAGGCAGGGGCGATGTGGGGCTCTCTGCCGCAACATTGGCCGAGGTTCTCGGCGAATTTGCAACGATTTGGGCTGTTGTTGAATTGTTGAATTGACGGCCCACGTTCGGCGAATTGGTCTCGCGCGGGGAAGCAGCTTGCGTTGTCCCGGGTTGCTCTTGCTCTTGTCCACGTGCCGCAGCGACCCAATCAGAATCATCAGCAGCTGGAGGGGCAGGGACGTTGATTGCAACCTCGGGCGCGAACGAAGCGACGGCGCGGGGTGCCTGCAATGGTTGCGCAACTGAAGCGATTGCCGGACGTGCGGCAGCTTGAGTTGACACTGCGGCGGGCTGNNGCGCTCACTGCGGGCGCTGCGGCGGCCACGGTTGTTGTCCCTATACCAGACGCGATTCCAGTTGCCGCAGCGGCACTGCTAGTGACCGTCGTAACGACAGCGGTCGAGCCGAGTCCTAAGGCAAGTGCAACTTTGGCAACCGTGTTGTCCGGGGCCTCGTCTAATTCCGCCGAGCGCAATAGCTCTCGCGCGAAGCGGTTTTTGCTGCTGTCAATCAGCCGCTCGGTGGTGGTCATCGAGGGCCTCCTTCGGGGAAATCCCGCAGTTTTTCGCAGGCGTCTTCGAACAATTCGCGGGCGCGTCGCAAGCGCGAAGCAACTGTACCCGCTGGCAAACCGAGTAAGTCTGCCAGCTCATTGCGCGTGAGCTTTTCGAGCTCGTATAAGACGAAGACTTCCCGCAAATCATCGGGCATTTTATCTAAGATTTGATCAAGCAATTCGCGTAGGTGTTTACGGTGGACAAGCTGTTCCTGGTCGGGTTCAGTCTGCCAAAGGTTGGTGTCGTTGTCGCTAAGCTGGTCATGCCGTTGCACTTGCCGAGAGCGACGGAGGTTTGCGGCGACCCTGAGAGCTGTGCCATATAAGAAAGATCGTTCGGCACCATCCTCGATAAGAAAGATTTTGCGCGATGCAACGATGAATACCTCTTGCGTTGCATCGTCCAGGAGATCCATCGGTACGCCGAGGCGTCTTAGTGCCCGCCACACACTGCGGGAATGCTCGCGAACCATCACAACGAGGCGATCGTCCGAAGCCGCGGGGGACTGCGCTTGTACCACTACTAGTCTTGACGAAGATGGCGTCGGGTTGTGGTTCTTCAACCACTTCTCAGCGTCGTGGTTCTTCAACCACTCCTCAGCGTCGTCGCAGCGCGGAACCATTGCACTGTTGCGGACTGGCTCGCTGGGTATCTCGGTCTCATCGAACTCGTTTGACAATCGAAGGGCTCTTTCGCCCGAAAGTGGGGAGTTTCCGGAGGCGTTGACGTGCGCCGCCGCAGCGTGCACCTCCGGAAAAAGCAATGCGTCGGCCCGTGGTTCGTTCGTTGGCAAAGGAAGTACGGTGAGCTGAGTCATCCGATATTTGTGTGAATGTACGCGATCACCAAAACTGATCACTCGAATTTTACGATAAGCCCGAGGCGTGCGCTCAGCCCTGCATCGGGGACGACAAACGCACTTTTTTCGCCGCCGCCGGGCGTCGTGTAATAATAATCCCGGTGCTGGGCGGGAAACACGATTCCGAGGTCGGCTACGAGCGCCACCGGACGTGAAATTCTAGCCTCAGCCGATACGCCGAGCCCCGGGGCCAACCACACTAGACTCTGCCGACCTGCTACATTCTGTCCACTAATCTTAGCGTTTGAGGTGAGTTGGCCAATCTCCAGCAGCGCTGCGGGTCGCAGAAAGTAGTGTCCGGTGTCGGGCCAACGAACAGGACTCAGCGCGATGTGTGCCGCCCAGCCACCGAATGTCGTATCCGCGGTTTGGTTTGGGTTGTCGAAAACCGTGTGGACTTTCGAGTTGAATCTTTGGTCGTAACCCGCCGTGATCCACGGCGAAAAGCCGGGGCCATTCCACGCAAGGGTCAAACGCCCGCCGATGTTGGGCTGCAGCAAGCTATTTGCGGTCGCAGACGTGGCGCCCAGCGTGACGCCAATTCCCCATTCAAAAACCTTCCGCGCATTGAACGCGGGAGCGATGGGAGGTGGCGGCAGGGGCTGCGGCGCGGTCGCTTGCGTCTCGATGCGTTCAGCAGATTCAGGGTCAACTAGAACAGCAGCTACGAATGCGAGGGCATTGATGACGCCGTCACAGGTTGTCCCTTCGACGGCGCGTTGCGTGAAGCGGCCGTCAATTTCCTGGATCTGCAGTTGACCGACGAAGCCGCCCTGAAAGGTTTGTGCAGCGATGTCAAATACGATGCCAGGCTCACCTGGGTTTGCCCAACGCAGCCGGTGCGTGCGCGCGAGTAGCCGCTGCGCAAAGTCGCCAGCCCCATGACATTCGGGCGCCAAGTGAGCGGTGACATAAATGGGAGTGGGAGCGGCCTGGGCCAAGAGCGCGCGCGACCACAAAGCGAGAGCTAATATTGCCGAGGCGCGTAGCGTCTTCATTTTCCGAGCCGAATTCGGGGCAGCGTGCGTGCGGTGTGAGCGAGCCGCAATATCTCGCATCGTTTACTGGCCCCGGTCACTCATCGATGTCAGAATCCGGAGGCGAGGACCGGATTCGAACCGGCGTATAGCGGTTTTGCAAACCGATGCCTGACCACTTGGCTACCTCGCCATTTTTGGCTTCGCGGAGGCCGAAGACTACATGCTCGTTTATAGTCGTCAACCGCCGTTGGGCGCTTTTCTCAGCCGGGTATGTAGGCCCAATGACCAGCCTGTGCCGATGCCGCTCGATTCATTTCTTACTTGCGGGGCGTTCTTCGACGGTGTCGTCTTCCAGATAACTCAGGATGACGTCGTCCAGGGACTGTTCTCTGGCCGCTGTATCTCCGAATATGCTCCCTTTGGGCTGTCGACGTGTGCTGTCGTTCGACGCCATCGCTGGGCGCCCCACTGGGGACTTGGGTGCGCTCATGATTTGTGACGTGCTGGTGGGTGTCTTCGGGGTAGCGTCTGCATCTCGTGTTGGAGCGTCAGCGCTCGTAGACCGGCGACCTGAATTGCCAGCGGGTGGGCGCGACGACTGACGCCTGGGTCGGGAACTCGGTCGCTTCGCAGCGGGTGGTGCCTCGGTAGTGGGTTCAGGCGGCGATGACTCCCCAGGCACGCGTAATGTCAGCGCAGGCAATTGCTGCGACTTCAATTGAGGTCGCTGGCTCAGGGGTGAATCTGACAAGTCCAACTCGGCCGGTGTCGGATCTTCAAACGTGTTCTTGATGACCTCGTCGAATTCCCCAGCCCGAAGGGCACTGAACATGGTTCGATGTTGGTCCTTCATCAGTTGCCGAACTGTCTCGGTCAAGTCAGGTCGGTCCAGATCCTTTTTGTAGTCCGTACGACATGTCTGCAGGATGCGTCCCCCGTCGGCGAACAAGTGCGTCACGACTCGGCAATACTTGATGCCGGAGTCTTCGGTTTGAATATGGAACATCCGCCCCTTGTGTTGGACGTTATTGTTAAAACCAAGTAGGGGCGGCGGCAGTCTATCCACGCACGGTTACTCCCGACACAATTCAGAAATTTAGCACAGCCACCAAGAGATTGAGGACCTCTTTGAAGGTGGCCCCTCGTGCGCACAATATCGCCATTGGGCGCAAACGGGGGAAGGCCCCGACAATCTCAAAGGATATGTCCGGCCGGATCGGCCCAACGGTACACATCGTGCGCTCGGATTCCGACGATCTGCAGCCGCGAGCTCTTCGTTTGCCGCCGGCGTGCTCAGGTTGCGAGTGGCCAACCCACGGCGACCCAATAAATTCCGATTCCAACCGCAATACCACCGAGTGACTGCATGGTAAGGCACAATATTCGAGGGGACAACCGATGGCCTGCCGTGCCCATGAGCGCACCAAATGCAGCCATCGACAAGACCGCCGCAATGCCATAAGTCAACAGATATACTAACCCCTGGCGCGGTGCGAGCGCCAGAGCTGGCATTACGCCAAGCAAGTGTCCGGTGCCAGCTGCGCCATGTAGTATTCCCACTGCATAGGCGCTTCTCTCGTGATGAACGTGCGCGGCCTCCGTGTGTGGCTCACGCGCGGCGTGAACGTGAAGATGTTCGTGAGCGGGAGTTGATGATGCCACATGCGGATGCGCATGGACGTGCGGATGCCGATGTAGGACTACCTTGCGCGACTGCCACAATGCCCAAGCGCCGATTCCGATAAGAACGAAACCCACAAGTACTTCGGACCAGATGGATATTCTCCCAATGTCGATGAATGTTCGAGCGGCGACGCCGAGCAAACCGAGCACGATTACTCCCGTCGCGTGACCTAATCCCCAGGCGGTACCCACGCGCAAACCGAGCGCAGGCTTTTGAATCGCCAAGGGCGCTACCGCCACCAAGTGATCGGGTCCCGACACGACGTGCATCATTCCGGCAAGCATGCCGGCCAAGGCTGGGGTCATCGTCGAATTGCCCCAATTGCGGCCCGGAGCAATTGCTCAAGCATTGCTCCCACCGTAGCACGTGTATAACAACTCGTGCTACCTGGTTCAGCTGGGCGCGCTCGGGCCCGATGCGCCGCGCAACTTTTGCTCGATATGCTGGCGCAGCGGCGCGAAAAGTTGCAGCCCCAGCGCCTCCGACGGGCTGTAAAATGCCGCAGCCACAACTTCGCGATGATCGACCTCAATCCGGGGCTCGTTATCCAGGTTGAGTTGATAAATCTCGATTCGCTCCCGTTTGCCCTCCCAAACATGAGATTCGTCGATTGAAGGCTGCAGTTCAGCGGGCGACACGGTAAGGCCAATTTCTTCGCGCAATTCTCGGATTGCCGCATCTTTCCCCGACTCACCGCTTTTTACGTAACCGCCGGGTAAGCTGAAGTACCGAACATATGAGTTCCTTACCAGTAAGATTCGCTCGTTGACCCAGATGGCCACGAGGGATCCATGTGTCAGCGGGCGCCGCACCGCCCAATATACGCGCATCAATTGGTAGGCGCTGCGGTAGGCTAGCCTGAACATTGCGTCAATCATTTCGCGCGCAATTTACGCGGTAACAACAACAAGGGGCAAGCGGTTGAATTGATTTCAATCCAAATTCGCAATTCGTAGTTACGATGCGCTCGATGAAATATTCGTGGGCGAGTGACTACGACACGATCATCTTGGTCCGAAGCTGCCCTAGAATTATTGCCTTTTTTCCCGAATTTTTCCTGGCCTCAGCATCGCTGGTTCTAGACGTGCAGCAGGCAGCAATCGACCAGGCCGAATGGTCGGAGATGGTGCGCACGTCGTTCTGGTTACGCTAATCCCAACTCTCAATCACGCCTAATTCAATGATCCAGACGACGCTCAACGGCCAGTGAATCGGGACATCTTGGGCACCGTTGCTACTGGCCGTATGATGGTCGTGTAGTACCGAGGACCGCGGCGTGATTGGACTAGTTTTCATATCGGCTATTGCCGCAGCACTTTGTGTTGGCCTAAGTCTGGTCGCCTTAGCCGTCGACCGCTTTCAAGGCATTCGATACATGCGCTGGTTTGCGATCATGGCGCTCACGGCGGCAGCCTACTCGATCGTCAATGCTTCACTGTTTTCGAATTTGGAGCTAGCGGCATTGGTATGGCTGAGTCGAACGGGGATTCTCTTAGCCACTCTACATGCTACGGCTTGGCTGCTGCTTTGCTGGCACGCGTTGCCTGCCCGTCGAACCAGAACCCAATTGGTGTTGGCCGCAATCTGTATTGTCAGTGGCCTTAGCGCAATGGTTCCCGACTGGGCCTATTCGACTAGAACTGTTCAAAGAAGCGCATCGCTGATTCAGCTGACTTTTCGCTTCCCCGAGATTACAATTTGGGGAGCGCTCGTCTGCCTGCTGATATTTTTCTCTTTGGCTTACGCTCTGCTGACAATCCGATTAGCGGAGCGACGAAAATCCAGTTCTTGGGTCTTTGGCATCGGCCTTGCAATCTTTCTTGCGGCCGCGGCGCATGAGGTGGCCTTCGTACTCGGCTGGGTCAATACTCCGCTCGTTGCGAGTGTCGGACTGCTCGTGCTCGTAATTACGTCAGCTGTCTTGTTCAGCCGGGACGTAATTGAAGATTACTCGAAATTACGAGAGCTTTCCGCACAACTCGAGCGCGACGTCGATGTACGGAACAAAGAACTATCGCAGGCTCAGGTCGCGCTCACTCGCGCCGATCGGCTGGCAGCGCTTGGACAATTGGCGGCGGGCGTTGGGCACGAGATTAACAATCCTTTGACTTACGTGATGACCAATCTGCGAGAACTCGCCGAAAATCTGCCGGCAGCGGATACGATTTCAGAGCGTGTCCATTTGGCGGGTTTGGCCAATGAAGCATTGGATGGAACCGAACGCATCCGCCGAGTCGTCAGGGATTTGCGCTTACTTTCGCGAGCCCGGGACCAGGAACAACTGGAATCGATTGACATACACCATGTGCTCGGCGATGCGCTCAAACTCGCCGAGCACGTGCTCAGGCACCGCGCCCGAGTCAAAGAGGACTACGGTGATGTGCCGCACGTGAAAGCCGAATCACAGCGTCTAGCCCAAGTATTCGTGAACTTGCTGGTGAACGCCGCCCAGGCAATTCCAGAGGATCTGACCGACCGCGGCACGATTACCGTACGCACGCGGCGCAGTGCCACCGGGCGAGCGGTGATCGAAGT
>PMCK01000339.1 GCA_003154095.1 Myxococcales bacterium
CTATCGAGAGGGGGGCAAGTTTTCTATGTTTACAATCGAATCGTTGGGCTCGAAGATCGAGCACTGCGCCTGAAGGCCTGGGTACCCGAGGCGCGCATTGCGGTAGCACACGGACAAATGCGGCCGGAAATGCTGGAGAAGACCATGCTGAAATTCGTGTCGGGGCAATACGACGTTCTGGTGAGCACAGCCATCGTGGAAAGCGGACTCGATATTCCCCGGGCTAACACGATGTTCATTGATCGTGCAGATTTGTTCGGCCTTTCGCAACTCTACCAGTTGCGCGGAAGAATTGGCCGATCCCCCGAGCGGGCCTATTGCTATTTGCTCGTACCCAACATGAGCGAACTCGACTCACAGGCACGCACGCGCCTCGAGACTATCGAACGGTTCACGGAACTTGGAATGGGAATGCGCGTAGCCGCCCTTGACATGGAACAGCGCGGAGCGGGTGACCTCTTGGGTGCCGAGCAAAGTGGCTTCGTTGCAAGTGTAGGCTTCGAGCTATTTTGTCGCTTGCTCGAGGACGCGACCAGCGAGGCACAAGGAAGGACTGTCGTGCATGAGGTGGAACCCGATTTGACAGTCGATGTCGAGGCTCTAATTCCTGAAGAGTACGTAGCCGATGTGGGGCTACGCCTTGCCTTTTACAAACAAATGGCTTCAGCGGTCAGCAGCGCTTCGATTGATGACATCGCGCTTGAACTGGAAGACAGATTCGGAACTCCCCCGCCAGCTGCCCGTAACCTGATCGGCCTGATGAGGCTGAAGACCTCCTTGCGGCAGCTCAAGGTGCTTGGCTGCAATGCCCGCTCTAATTCCGTGGACCTCAGCTTGCGCTCCGATACTCCAATCAACATAAGCTGCATCGAACGATTGGAATCCCGAGTTCAAGGAACCTACCGAGTCACACCCGACTCTCGATTGGTACGCAAAGCCCGACCGAGCGAATGCTTCGCCAATGGGATAGTGCACGCGGAATTTATGCTTGCTGAACTCGAGGAATGCGCGCGGATGGCTGTCGGCTAGTGGCAATTTCCGAGTGGGAGCGCGAAGCGCCCCCACTATCGGTCACTATTTTCTCGATCGGCGACAAACTCGCACGGCTTTCGACCATTCTACTTGTCGGAATCTTTGTCTTTGTCTTTATCTTTGTCACTGTCGGAACCACCGGAGCCTTCCGCGTCCCAGCCACCGCCTGCAACACCCTGGCCACGTTCGACCTCATCCGGCATTACGCTTTTTGGATCGGGTTCCATGTTGGTTTGCTTGACCGCATCCCATTTATTGCCCGATTCCGCATCACCCAGACCCCACTGGCCGTGAATTTCGTCCGGATCCTTGATGCCGGCTTTTGCGGGACGGGAGTAGACGAAATAGCCCTTTCCGCGTCTATCCGCGGACGGCCCCACCATGCCAATTCGGTGCTCGACCCACTCGTAGTGCAGCAGAGCGCCATCGGCTTTGCCGTGAAGCTCGCCCCAGGCTTCACCTGCTGCCGTACGCCAGTTGCCTTTGAGAGTGCCGTCGTCATCGACGATATGCAAATTGCCGTAGATCTGACTGTAGTAGACGCCCTTCCATTCCGCACCTTCAGGCATTTCACGACTTGCCTTATCTGCGGAGTTGGCGGACTTTCCATGACCACAAGCCACCAATGTTACGCAAGGCAACATCAGAGCTACGACACCGGCCAAAACCCTAAACTTACGCGTCTGCATGGGGGCAGTCTAACACGGCTTTTAGTTGAAGTCCGAGTTGCTCGCCGATTCTTGCCGCCTCCGCCTCACTGCCTGGCCAGAGGACCTTCGCCTCGGCTCGCCGAACCTGCGAACCACCGGGTTCTGCCAACAGCCCGCGCAGCCAGAGACTCTCACCCACTTTTTCGGCATATGCCGCGAGCGGCACGTGGCAATTGCCCCCTGTTGACCTCATGACCCCGCGTTCCGCGGCCACGGCTAACGCCGTTTCCACGTGGTTCAGCGCTTGCAGCATATTTCGGACGAATCCATCATTTTCGCGGCATTCAATAGCCAAGGCGCCTTGGCCAGCTGCCGGCAGACAATCGGCATGCGCCAAGCGCTCGGTAATTCGGTCCGCCCAACCCAGTCGGGCGAGCCCGGCGCACGCCAAAATGACCGCGTCCACCACTCCCTCTTCAGCGCGACGCAAACGGGTGTCCACGTTGCCGCGTAACGGCACAATTTCGAGGTCACTGCGCGAAATCCCCAACTGGACCGACCGGCGAAGCGATGAGGTTCCGACGCGACTGCCAAGCGGCAGTTCTGCCAGTCGCAAGGCACGACGGGAAATAAACGCGTCGCGAGCGTCTTGACGCTCCGGAACACAAGCGATGACTAGGCCGGGGGCCAAATCCGCAGGGAGGTCTTTCATCGAGTGAACCGCAATATCGGCGTGGCCAAGGAGGAGCGCTTCCTCGATTTCCTTGATGAACAGGCCCTTGCCGCCAATGTCCGCTAGACTCTTGTCCTGTATTCGGTCGCCGGTAGTCGTAACTTGAAGTTCTTCGACTTCGACCTCGGGAAACTGCACGTTTAGTGACCGGATATACGCTCGAGTTTGGACGAGTGCCAATTGGCTCTTGCGTGTGGCAACGGTAATCCGGCGCACTTTCATGCAATGTTTTCCTTGGTAACGGCTTCGGGAGACGAGGACTCAACAGGTTCCAATTCATCAGCCGAGTCAGGACTCGCCTCTTGACTAGCCTTCGCGAGCCCGAACAAGTCATCGAGAACGGACGTGGCCTGCTCCAGCTCCTCGGAGTTCTGCGATGCCCACTTTCGCAGCTGCATCGTAGGTTCATGCATGAGCTTGTTTATGGCTGCGTCAATCATACGCTCCAAATGGAGTCGTTCTGGATCTCCCAGGTGTTTTAGCCGACCTCGTAGACTTCTTGCTAGTTCCCTGTGCAAAGCCCCCAAGAAGTGCTGTCGCAATGCTCGCACGAACGGCGTCACTTGCTCCGCTTCAACCCACCGCTCGAACCGGGCAACCTCTTCATTGACGATGCGCTCCCCCCGCTCGGCTTCCTTTTCGCGAGATCCCAGGGATCGCGTTACGACTGCCGCCAGGTCATCGACATCATACCGATAAACACCCTCCAACGAGTCAACGTCTGGATTTATGTCGCGCGGGACCGCAACGTCAACGAAGAATAGATCCCGCCCGCGGCGCTTGCGCATGACCCGCTTGACCAGCACCCGATCGATAATTGCATTAGGAGCACTCGTACTCGTCACGACTACGTCGGCATCGCTCAACGATGACTCGAGTGTATCGAAAGGGCGGCCTTCAGCCTGGTAGCGTTCTTGCAGTTCGGTTACTCGCTGGAGATTTCGCCCGACGATTATTAACCGTGCGCCTGATTGTTGAAGGAGCCGCGCAACCAGCTCTCCCATTTCACCCGTGCCAAGCAGGACTACCGTGTGTCCGGATATGTCCCCGAATATTTGTCGCGCCAAATCTAGGGCAACCGTTGGTACCGAAACTTGACCGGAACCCACCAGCGTTTCGTGCCGCACGCGCTTGGCCGTCCGCAGTGCACGTGACACTACACGGTGCAAATGATTGCCCACTGTGCCCTGCCGACAAGCAAGGTCAAATGCTTCCTTGAATTGTCCGAGTATTTGCGGCTCACCGACAACCAGAGAATCAAGCGACGAAACGACGCGGAATATGTGTTGTACCGCAGCGCTGCCACCGTGTAGATACAAATGGCCGTCGGTCTCCGGAACGCGGGCTACGATGATTTCGCGCAGTTCCTTGGTGAGTAAATCGACCGGAGTTTGGGCATCGCCCGCTGCAACCAACTCAGTCCGATTGCAAGTCGACAACAACATGACTTCGGTCACGGTTTGATAGTTGCGTGCCTGACTGAGCAATTCGATAGTCCGCGGCGCGTCAAACGCTATACGTTCCCTCAGGGCGATGGGTGCGGTGCGGTGCGATAGCCCAACAACCGCAATCACTAGCGCACCCCGATGAATGTGGGGGTGATAACGTAGAGCACCACGACAAGGAGACTTACGAGCGCGCCGGCAATATTGCCCCAGGCAATCCTTCGACCCCGCCAACCTGCCAAGGGCCCGACGACGATCATTGAGCCGGCAAGTAACCAAACCCCATAGGATAGGCCGATGCGCATCGCGTCGACACTTCCGAACTGGAGACGATTGGCAAAGGCAGCTCCGGTAGTAACGCCCAAAGACAGCGGCACGAATCCAATCAGCAGCAAACGCCGCATGAGCGTCTCGAGCGGGAGCAGCCCCGGTAGGTTACGCTCCATTGTGTCAGCCCGCTTGCCCTTGAGGCGGGATGCCTGTATCAAATAAGCAGCGCCTACTCCGGCAGAGAGCACGAACAGCCCCACTCCAACCACGTTGGAAGTAATGTGTATTGCTAGCCACAGTTTTGGCAGCTGCAAAGGTGCATTTCCCTTATGCATGAATTGAGCGGAAATGAGCGCAACCAGGCCTAACGGAGCGACCAACGCGCCAATCGGTTCAATTCGAACCTTGCCGGCAAGGGTCAAGAAAATCCCCACGGTAACGAGCCCCGTTAGGCTCACGGCAAATTGAACCGAGGTTACGGGACAAGTATGTGTCTTAACACTGCCGTTTATGATGTTCAGCAAGTGCAATAGTGCCCCAGCTCGCATCGCGAACCTAGCAACCTTCAACGACTCCGGAGTCATCGAGCGCCGCGCCAGCGCAAGATAGTATGCGGTTGCAGCAATCGCGTAGGCGATTACGGCTAACAACAGAATCGAATCAAGGACGCTCATGGGCCCCTACTCGGTCAATCAAGTGTTTGCATCAAATACTGCGCCAGCAAGGCCTCTTCACTCTTGGGTAGTGGATCATCGCGCAATGCCGGAGTCCCCGCACGGTGCTCGCTAAATGTGCCAATCGGTGAACCGAGGAACCCCGGCACGACTTCGTAGGCATTTTCCCCCAAGATCATCGAAGTCTCCAGGATTTCGGCGCCGAGTTCGGTGAGGTAATTAACACTTTTTACGCGACCCACCAAATCGAACAAATCCTCCGTACCGCTCACTTCCTGAATTATCCGCACGGCCTCGACTACATGGTACCGTCTGTTTTCCGCTTTAATTACGAGTTCCTTGGCCGAAAGATCGATTTTGGCTTCTGCAAGCCACTGGTCGAGGGCTCGTTGCGGAAAGAACACGCGATTGGAGGCCATAACTTCTGCGTCAATTGAACAGAGCGGTCAGTCTAGTACCCTTCGCGCGCCACCGCACGGTCCCCGACGACTATTTCCTTCTGGGATTCAGCGACCATGGCAGACGCGCTGTAACGCGATACTTTGAGTACCCTGAGCTCGCCGATTATCTCCTCCGGGAAGTCTTTATCATCACGGCGCAGATTGGTAGTGTGCGCATCCGCAGGCGCTGGGGAGTCGATGTTTATACTGTCGCGGGCCGTACGAGTCGCGGTAACAAGGGATTTTCGCCAGCTATCGCCGCGCCGAACCACGAGCAATCGATTGCCAATTGCCAGGCCATCTTCGCTGCCGCGATCGATGAATACCAATTGATTCTGCCCCATGTAAACGTGAGGATGCACACTGGTGAGCACACGTGCCCAAACCGTTTTGACACTCGTTGTGGGCGGAACGACCCGATACTTGCGCTCGACATCGCCTATTTTCGTTCCGCGCTCGATTACGTCTATGGCTTCGATAATCTCGGCTGAGGCAATCTTCTTCTTGGGATCAAAATCTGTAATCTTGACCGTCCCCTTGATTCTGACAATTTCCCCGGGCGGGGTGCGCGCACCGTCGACTGCTTCAGGCTTTCTCAGGGACTCGAACAGCGTAATCTGTTGCCCGATTTGTGGCTCGATACCAGGATGCACGTCAATGTAAACATGGTTGCCGCGGCTTAACAACATTTGCTCTTCGCGAGCGCCAATGACCTCACCCCAGGTATCTTTGCTAGGATCTCCAATAAAAGCCTCGTCGCGCAAAAACAACGTATCAGGAGATACCGGGCCATGAGCGCTTCCCGGGCGGCTACCTGAACCACCACCGGAGTTCGATTGACCAACGAGACCCTGCCCTCGACCTGGCATGCCTGAAGGCGAGCCGCCAGTGCGACTCAGACGCAGCTGATCGCCCGGATAAATCCAGTTTGGATTCCGAATCTCAGGGTTGTAGCTCCACAACTTGGGCCATTGCCACGGATTCTCGTAATAGTGATCGCAGATATCCCACAGCGTATCGCCGCGCTTTACGACGTACACTTCTGGAACATACATCGCGGCGGCCCGACCATGACCCGTGATTGCAATCGAACCCTTATTGCCATGTACGGCCGTGCCGGCGACGTCAGATTGTCCCAAGTCAAACGAATCCGATGCCGTGCTCGTGTTATTCGATGGTCGGGAACTCGACGGCAAGTTTGCGTTGGGATCGTGACCGGACCATGGCACGCCGAACGGTGGCACATAAACGGCTGATGTGGACGCACTGTTTCCAGCGGATACGCCGCTTGGTTCAACGGGTGTTGCCGGTCCATCCGCTGGGTTTGGTGATGGAACCGTCGGTTGCGCAATCGCCACAGGAGAGAGGAGTGAGCAGACGATGAGGGTTTTTATGGCGCAATCTCGAACGGTCATTGGGACACACCACCAGTAGATGCAGGGGATGAACTAGTCTGATTTCCCTTGGCTGAACGCGAATTGGCCGGAGTCGAACGGCGCACAGGCGCAGCGGTTTCGTTGGCAGCGCGCGCTTCTACGCGTGAGCCTTCACCAACAATTGTGAGTCTTCGCGAGTCCTCGACCGCGGCGTCCGCGGCAAGTGGGGCGTCTGCCGAGGTTTCCTCTTTTTGTCCGTTTGGTAGCACCTTCACGACAGGCAAGTCGGGTCTCGCTGATTGAGTTTCTTGGGCAGAATGAACGCTATCGGGTCCGGCACGCAGCGCGGCTTCGAGCGCGAGCATACGCTCCTCGAGTCTGTCCGCATTGGCCGTCAGTTGCTTGATCCGTTCCTCATGCTGGCGCAATTGACGTTCCGATGTGCTGGTCTGGCTAGCGCATGCCTGCAGAATCACGAGCATAGGGAGCCATCGCACCGGTCGCATGGAGCGCTGATCGTACGCTGGGCCGAGGGAACGAGGCAAATTACTTCTTGTCATCGACTCGCGAGGCTACTTTAGCGCAACTGACCCAATATATACGCTCTTCGTTCGCCCAACCGTCCTAAGCGGCATCCGAGGAATGCGTCGCCGTGATTTGTCATCTGTCCAAACTCCCAAAAATCATAGGGTTACGGCACTCAAAAACGCCGATACTGGACGATGCATCGGGGTCAGGTTAGTTTCGTCGGCGTGCCTTCCATTCGCTTGCGTCGAATTCGGCCAGCGCGCCGCGTGAATCTCAAGAAGACGCTGTTTCTGTTGCCGAACATGGTCACGTTGGCGAGCGTTTTCTGTGGATTTAGTGCAATTCTGATTCTCGCACAGGGCATTCTCAGCCCAGATAGCGCCGGGAGGGCTTCCGTACTGCTTCTATTCGCCATGCTTTTTGACCTGCTTGACGGTCGAGTGGCCAGACTCACTCGAACCCAAAGTAGCTTCGGATTGCAGCTGGACTCTCTAGCCGACGTAATATCGTTTGGTGTCGCTCCGGCGCTTCTCATCTACAAGGCAGCGCTTGAACGCTATCCAATCGGGGGTTTGTTGGCGTCGTTCCTGTTCGTGGCCTGCGGGGTGATTCGCCTCGCCCGGTTCAATGTACTGGCTATCAATGCGACAGGCGACAAGAGCAAGCCAGGAAGAACGACGGTGGGTCTGCCAATTCCACCTGCCGCAGCTGGGCTAATTGCTTTGGTCGTGGCTCGACCTAGAAATTCTTCGGAAATCGCTGACGAGCTCTTCGCTCAAATTGCCCTGGGGCTAACGATTGCCTTGAGTTTGTTCATGGTGTCAACGTTTCCTTTTCGTTCTTTCAAGGACCTCAAGCTCAATTCATCGACGATCTTGTTAGTTTCGTTCGCCGTTGGATCAAGTGCATTTGTCTGGAGGCACTATAGCGTTCATTTGGTGTTGGTATGGTTGTTGAGCGTGTACGTAGGCATAGGAATTCTGGAAGCTTTTCGGGCCATCTTCCGCCGAGGTCGAGCGTT
>PMCK01000198.1 GCA_003154095.1 Myxococcales bacterium
GCTGATAGCCGATTGCCCACGGGCAGGACACCCGGCTATCAGCTTTCAGGCATCAGCGGTCAGCCGGAATCAGAATTCCCGATCGCTGACGGCTGATAGCTGATTGCTGATTTATGTCTTGCAACCACTTGTACACTACCTGGCGACACTGGAAAAATTGGGGATAAGTCTCTAGACGCCTTCGAGTACGAGCGCATCGGCCCTCGGCCCTTTGGATAATCTCGACTGCGGCAATCTATGCCTTGCATCCGCGATCCGGGCGAGTACGACTGCTGGCCGCATGCCGGACGTGGACAATGCTAATAGCGCCTTTACGCCCGACGGCGTAAAGCGGCGAGTGAATCTGCTTTGCGACACCTTGGAAGGATCGCTAGCGTCCGAGGATGCGAGTTACAGGCTCCAATGCAACCAGGAGTTGAGGCAACTTCGGCGGCTCTGGCAAGAAAATCCGGCACTCTTTTCCCCAGAAACGATTCGGATTCTCAAGAAATTCGCCGAGCGACTAAAAACGACGCAATTGGCCGCGCCGCGGACCGATATAAGCAACATGCAAGCGGTCCAATATCAAGTCAGCGATCCCGATCAAATACTNNACCGGGGCGGGCAAGTCGCTCACCTATCAGATTCCCGCCCGTATCCTCTCCGGTACGGCTTTGGTGGTAAGTCCGTTGATAGCGCTCATGAAGGACCAGGTAGACGCACTTTCTGGCGTCGGCCTGCGTGCCACTTACCTCAATTCGAGCCTTTCCCAAGAAGAGCGTCGCAAGCGGATTGAGCGGGCAGCGGCGGGAGAATTCGAGTTGGTGTATGCGGCTCCGGAGGGCCTCGAGGCTTCCGTTGGGCAGGTTCTAGGCCGAGTCAACTTGAGCCTTATTGCGGTCGATGAAGCCCACTGTATCAGCCATTGGGGGCACGACTTTCGTCCAGCCTATCGCAATCTTGCAGGGCTCAAGCAACGCTTCGGCAATATCCCAGTGCTGGCGCTCACAGCCACAGCGACCGATGAAGTGACTCAGGACATCATCGAGCAGCTGGGCATCAAGGCACCTACGCTGTACCGGGGCTCCTTCTTTCGCAGCAACCTCCAGCTCTATAGTTATGCAAAGGGTAGTCGTCAGCCAGGCTCCATCAAGGTCCCGCCCGTAAAAGAGGCCATTGCTAGACTGATTGCTGACCGCCCGGGTGAGAGCGGCATCGTCTATTGCTTATCGCGAAAATCGACCGAAGGCCTGGCACAGCATCTGCAGAATCGGGGCATCAAGGCCAGTGCGTACCACGCAGGCATGGAAGCCGACGAGCGCTCGAGGGTTCAAGAAGCCTTCTCCAGGGACGATATCGATGTTGTCGTAGCCACTATCGCATTTGGCATGGGCATCGACAAATCCAACGTAAGGTACGTGATTCATCGCGACATGCCCCGGTCAGTCGAGGGTTATTATCAAGAGATCGGACGTGCCGGCCGTGACGGGGTCGCGAGCGATTGTATACTCTTTTACTCCTGGGCTGAAGTGATCGCATATGACCGATTCGCAGCGGACGCCCCGTCCGCCGTCGGTGAGCGCATCCGAAGTCAGGCGCGAGAAATGTTTCGCTTTGCCTGCGAGCCCGGCTGCCGTCATCAACGGCTGGTCGGCTATTTTGGCGACTTGTTGGCGGCCTGCGAGAGTTCGTGTGACCAATGTCAGCCGAAGAACTTATTCGCTGTTGTAGCCAAGTCGCGCGGCGTGCCTGCAAGTCGTGGCGCCAAGGGAACCCGGCTAGTTGCCAATGTCGAACACGTGGAACTATTCGGTCAATTGAAGGCGCTAAGGCGCACAATTGCAGATGAACAAGGTGTGCCCGCCTTCGTTGTCTTCAGCGATGCTACCCTCCTTGAAATGGTTACACGGCATCCAACTTCAGAAAGCGGCCTTCTCGACGTCCCCGGCATAGGCCCCGTAAAACTCGAACGTTACGGACAAGCGTTTCTCGAGCTGTTGCGTCGCCACTAGAACCCGATCTAAACCAGAGAGAACCAGATTGGACGCTTGGCTATCAGCTATCACCTATCAGCTATCAGCCAGAATCAGAAATGCTGAATGATGAATGCTGAATGCCTGATGATTGATCACAAGTTTTGTGGGCCTGGCGTCCCGGTGCGGCGGAAGCTTGGCACTCGACCCTTGTGTTTGAACGTCACTGGTGGGTCGATTGTCGGCTAGGATCAAGATCAGGATGGAGGAATAGCCGGAAGCCTGAGAGCCAGAAGTGCTGAAGGATTAGCCGGAAGCCTGAGAGCCGGAAGGCAGAAGGAATAGCCGGAAGGGTTTTGCAACGGCGCGCCAGGCAGCGCCTGTCACTGGCCGTTGCAGGCGCGTGTTCTCGTGGGGCGAATGCCTCCTGTCGCTTTCGAAGGAGGCATTCGCCAAATGTATCAACTCAATAGTCACAGCTCATCACTTCCGCATCACCGGCTGGTCGCCTATCAGCGGGCGCTTTCTCTGTTGGCCGCCGTTCGTGCAGCGGACATCCGGGATTCGAAGTTGCGCGATGAGGCTTTGCGGGCCGCTAAGGGCACCTGTTTAAACATAGCGGAGGCAGCCGGTCGTGCGTCTCGTTCAGACAAGGCCCGGGTGTTTGCCATCGCACGGGGTGAATGCGTCGAAGCGGTGGCGGCCACTGAGATTGCCTTCGAATCCGGGGATGCCAAAGCGACTGCGGTAGGGGCTGTGGTGCAGTTGGGCGATGAGCTTTGCCGGATTCTGGGCGCCCTGATTCGGTGACGCACCAGGGC
>PMCK01000204.1 GCA_003154095.1 Myxococcales bacterium
GGAAATCATGTGTACGGGCAACTGTACCGAGGGTTCGAACCGGAGTGTGATGTTCAAACGCTGCAATCTGGAGCTCGGCGCTCGCTACCTGCACAAACTGGCATTCGGTGGGCAATTGACCTTGGCAGTTCTTTCATACAACGCAGGGCCCTAAGCGGTAAGCCGTTGGGTATCCGAGAAGAAGTCAATTGCCCTCGACTTATTCCTGGCAGAGGTCCCGTTTACCGAGACTCGAGACGGCCCACAGGGCCGACGCCTATGATAAGGTCCAGCGCGTGACAAGAATGGTGACAGCCCAATGCCCGAACTGCGGTGCGACTCTGCGCGTCGATCCAGATTTCGAAGCGACTACTTGCAAGTACTGCAATGCAACCGCATTCGTAAAGACTCGAGTGCGTCCAGTCACTGAGAGAGTCACAAAGCAGTATCCATTGGTGATCAATGCAACAACGGGCGTTGCCGGCTGGATTTATTGGGCAGTCGGGCTTTCGCTCGTGGCCGTTCTCGGCACGTCACTGATGCTGTTAAACACCAATGCGAAACACCAGGCTCTTACAGCGGTTCCGCTGGCCGCGGCAACCTCCTCAGCACCCGTTTCGACATCGCCGCCTCCCGCGAAGGGCGAAGGATTAGCCGTTGAACCGCTGACGAATCCTGAGGTCGGTGGTACAAATGTGGTCGAGGGCACTCTGAAAGTGACTGGACGGCTCCCCCCGGAAGTTGTTCGCAGGATACTTAGGCAGAGCGTCGCGCGATTTCGCCATTGCTACGACGAGGGTCTGCGACGCAAGCCTAATCTCGCTGGCCGCGTTGCGGTTCGCTTCGTGATTGGCCGCGACGGCAAGGTCACCCAAGCCGCGGACGCGGGGTCCACAATCTCGGACACTCAGGTCGCGGGCTGCGTGGCCGCAGCAATCACCGGAATTGCGTTTCCTGCGCCTGAAGGCGGGATCGCCATTGCGCTCTACCCACTCGATTTTTCACGGAATTGACTTTGCATCCGGCACCCTTCGCAGTGCGCTCCTCGCCCCGCCCTATTTCAACAACGCGCGCCCACAGTTCCGACAGGAGCGTGCGCGTCACCGTGGAGCATGGCGCTTTCAGATTTTTCTTGCGAGCCTAATAATCCACCACTCGAGTATGGGCAAAACTGGCTAAGGCGACGCCCGGCGAGCGCGTTCCGTCAGACGTCCAATGCGTCGTGAAGGCGTCGTGTAGTTCCAACTCGGCAAGTTTGCCCCGGAATGAAAATCCGAATTCAGGCTCTTTTCCTTTGGCTCATCTCGACTCGGCCATTGCGATGCTCGGGAGAGAAACGAAGCGCCTGCCATCTAGTCCCAAAACGCCGCTGCCTGCGCGCAAGCACGCCCCCTGACTAGTTGCACTTCATCCCCAATGGCAATCTCTCCGCCTTCGATTACGAAGCAATTGAGCGCAAGTTTACCCTCGATTCGGAGTCGTCATTCGTACAATGACCTTGGGCGCGGGTGCCGCCGTGGCACCTGGAGTCGTCATTCATGTCGTCCTTGGAGTTCTGTTCGCTTTCTTCCTGGTAAAGTCCAAGACCGCTCCTCATGAGGGAATACGACCCCGACCGCGTCGGGGCTAGGCGAGTATCCTAGTTTAGCTTGCTCTGCTCGCCGAGTAGCACTACTCACTTACCAGGAGGTCATTCGTGACACAAGTGAAAGCTGTCCCCGAAGGAATGCACACGCTAACGCCCCAACTCACGATCGACGGCTGTGATCAAGCCATCGAATGGTATAAGCTCGCATTCGGTGCCGAGCTCCGCGGCCGCGCTCCGGATCCAAGCGGCAAAAAAGTTTGGCACGCCGAGATGCGCATCGGCAGCTCCATATTCTTTCTCAACGATGCTTTTCCAGAAATGGGTGGCCCCGCTCAGACAGCCTCCCTATGGCTTTACTCGGACGACGTTGACCAGTGGTGGAAGCGAGCAGTGGAGGCCGGCGCCAAGATCGTTATGCCCTTGTCTGACATGTTTTGGGGTGATCGAACGGGCACCGTAGTCGACCCGTTCGGCAACCGCTGGAACCTCGCTCAACGCGTCAAAAACATGTCGCCCGACGAGATGAAGCAAGCGCAAGACGCCTTCGTAGCTTCGATGGCAAAGAAGGTTTGATTCTGCTGGCTCAAGGCATCGCTGCGGCAGCCGTTGCTGGCGTGTCTCCCGTAGGTTCCGAGCTGCACATGCGGCCACCGCTAGGTGCTGGAACGCAGAATCGCGTGCGCGCCGTGTGCGCAGTTGGCGCTAAACCACACGTTGCCGTCAGCCAGCGTGACAATTGCATCGATGAATCCGAGCTCCCGGCAGTTATGCGCGCCGGCGGCTTCGAGCTCGGCCGCACTTGGTATTGGAACGGTCGTCGCCTCGAGCTGACCGTCGCTTCCGAAGTTAATTCGGCCGCGCCAAACGCGGGGCGGTGATTGATGCATATCCTCGGCGAACCACACGTTCCCTTCGCGGTCAGCAGCGGCGCTCGTGAAGGGCATAGCGTTCTTCACGATAATGAGCCGCTCCTCACGTTCTCCGATCCACAAGCCTTTGCTGTCCACGCTCGCGATGAAGGTGGCGCTGCCGCGCACGAGCCTAGGCGTCTCTTCAGCGACTTCGCGCGGAAATGGGAGAGTACGCGGTGCGGCCCCCGGCGAAGCGATCCACGCGACGAGTTCCCTGGCCTCAACCCGGGTGCGCACCGCGAGCGCGCGAATTTCACCGTTCGCGCGAATGTCGACATCGTAGAGACGCAGATCACCGGAGATCGTGGGAATCTTTGGGATTGTACCAGCGACTCGCTCGAACTTCTGGGGCGAATCGTCAGCCAAAAGAGCCGGGTTCTCTGCCGTTGGCAAGGCTATTACGCCACCCGTATCGAGCGCTGCGAGCGCTCGATACCACTTGCCTGGGACGCGTTTCAAGATCGTACCCGTCACGCGAAGCGTCACGAAATGGAGCACAGGGAATTCGCGCTCGTCCAGGAGTGACAGCCACAATTCCTTGTCACCGATTTCGCCGACGAACAGGCCCTGGTGGTAGCGACGGCGCTCAGGTAAACGGCTCAGCGCGTCCACGGGCGACAATGGGCCGCGACCCCGCGCAACCCGAAGCTGCCAGCCTTTTTCGCTGGCTTCGAACAGCGCGACCCCCGATGGCAACCGGTACAAGGTCGTTTCAACTCCTTCGGGCACTTCCGCAACGAAGGAAATCATCGCGGACCCTTTGGACCGGGGTGTGTTGTCGATTACCGAAGGTGGGGTAGGTTCAGCGGGCACGGCCACGGTTGACGCCGAGCCGGAGGCACGAGACGTGGGCTTTTGCGCGCATGCAAAGGATGCTGCGCACGCGGCGAGGATCGCAACGCTCGCTTTTTTCATCGGGTCCACACCGTAACGCACTTGCACCCGCTTCGCCACTGCGCCCCTTCGATGACAGAGCCTGAATCAGAATCAGAACTAATTACCGGCCCACCCGCGGCCCAGCTTGTCGTGCCCATCAAAATGCGCACAGGGACGGTTCCGTGCCGTTACGACATCAAGAAACCGACAAAAACGATGCGGCGTTACTGGCGGTCTTCGTTGTCATTTGAAGTGAACCAGAGTCAAGGGCAAAACCGAAAAATGCCATTGTTCGCGTTGACGGTAGGCCGCGACAACCTGCACCTCGTACGTCGCCGCTTTCCCGATTACTTTGGCGTTTTCGGACCGAATTAGTGGACGCTTCGACCCAGAGGGTTTACTTCCCGTAACCCGCCGCGACGATGTTTGCCTGAATGGCATCGTCGACCGCATCCCCGGGATTGCCGGTCGTCATGGCCCCTTCGAAGAAGGTTCCGGTACCGCCATTGCTGCCGTCACCGCCCGTTCCAAGGATAATCGCTCCCTGCAAGCGCTTCGGGTAGTACCCCGACGGCGTTGGTCGTGGCCCATTGTACATCGTCGTTAGCGTACCGGACTGCGCGTTGCCACCTTTGATGGCGAATGTGTTTGCGGCCGGGCCCTTGACCATGGCCGTTGCGAAGTTGGCAACGATTGATTTGCTATTGGGACAACTTAGAGATATGGCTCATAAGAGCCCATTGTTCCGAGGATGACGATATTGTCACGCGACGTTGGACTTCTGCATATCGTGCGACGCGATTTGGAACCCTGTGCAAAATGGGGTTCGCGACGGAATGCCAACGCGATGAACGACAGCCACACGCGCGCGCAAGCTCCGTGACAGATGCGAGCCCCTACTTCGGATAGCTGTCAAGCTCTCGCTTCTGGGGTCATCACAGCACATGGTTACGGTCCACGATCAAGCGCCGTTGATCTTATGCGGCTTCTGGTTAACCCATCAGGCTATCCCAAAGCCATACCCAATTCGATTGAGACATTCGAACAGGGGCGACGGCGATTTGCCAGATTACCTTGCTTTGCCATACAGCATGGGATTCAATGCAACAGCTAAGAGCATTTCTCGCTGGGCAGGCACGACCATGAACGACAGCATCACCAGCCGACGGCGCACAGTGAGGTTTCTCGCGGGCGCGCCTTGGCTACTTTTATTCTGTTGGTCCAGCGGTGCCTGTCACCGCCGCAACGATGCGCACGCGCTGGCGACCAGGCCCGCGCCTGCCGCCAGCGAATCTACCGTTTCCGCGGTCGACAAGAGAGCGCAAGCCGAAGACGCCAAGACGGCTCCGCCGTCAGCCAATCAAGTCGCGGTAGCCGCTGAACACACCTACATTTTGACCGCGGGCGAGACGATCTTGGCGATAGGTAGGAATGACTACGGCGCGCTCGGCCTTGCCAAAGACGTTAAGCAAACGAGCGTGCCCACGTCGATCCCCGGAATTGCTGGCGCACGGCAAGTCGCGGCGGGAACGCGGCATGCCTGCGCACTGATCGCGGGCGGAAAGGTTGTCTGCTGGGGAAGAGACTTCGGCGGAGCCCTTGGCATCGGCCCGTCCAAGAAGGATGACTTCATCCCGCCGACCATGGTCGTGAGCCTTTCCGAAGTTGAAGAGATCGGAGCTGCCGGTACGCACTCTTGCGCTAGGTTGGCAGACGGCACGGTGCAATGTTGGGGCTGCGTGATTGACGGAACCCACGATCGCCCCGAGGTTCTGCCAAAACTCAGCCACGCCACCTCGCTGGCAATTGCGGAGGAATCGAGCTGCGCTCGACGCGAAGACAAAGGCGTCGTCTGTTGGGATTTGCAGCTCGGGATGCGGTTCGCCTACGGGGAGGCGATCAACGGCGGGGATGGAAACATCAAGCCCGTCACGCCCGTGCCTGGGCTTCGAGACGTGCGACAAGTGTCGGTGTCGATGACCCACGCCTGTGCGGTCACCGAGGCTGGGTCGGTCTACTGCTGGGGATTTGGCGTCGAGGGAGAACTCGGCAACGGTGTGTCCGGGGGAGATTATCACTTGCTCAGGCCAGCGCAGGTCCCCGGCCTCACGGAGATCGAAGCCGTGGCGACCGGGAACGGGTACAGTTGCGCCGTGCATCGGCAGGGGGAACTCTATTGCTGGGGGCAGAACGGTCACGGTCAGCTCGGTGTGGGCGACAAACGCTTACGGACGCGGCCCGAAAAGCTCCAAGGGCTAACCAACGTAGCCACGGTCGCATTGGGAACGCAGCACTCCTGCGCCACTACGCGCAACGGCGAGGTCTACTGTTGGGGCCGCAACCACTACGGTCAGGTGGGGCAGGCACCCACGGGTCCCGCCGACGCTCGATCCACGCCCACACGGGTGACCTGGTAAAAGCCGCCACGGAGTTTAACCCGTCACTTCAGATGCTCGAACCTGGGTGACCTCACATCGGCGGCACTGGTTCAGGTGCGACGGTCCGTTGAGGGGCTCATCGCCCAATGGGTGGGCACTAAATCAACTCCCGCATTGGGCTTCCTCGTAGACCTTCACCCGTTCCCCCCGGATCCTCCGAACCCCGATTCGCTGACGCCGTCCGAAGCTGTTTTTG
Source organism: Myxococcales bacterium (assembly GCA_003154095.1). Lineage (GTDB taxonomy): Bacteria > Myxococcota_A > Polyangia > Polyangiales > Polyangiaceae > FEN-1139. The sequence goes on from PMCK01000204.1 coordinate 5,989, forward strand.
CGCCACAAGCTACCATTAGGGAACTTGCTAGCATGGCGAGTAATGGGACGTGACGCAGGGCGACCTCCGCTAAACCCAATCACACTCTCCGGCTACGACCGTGCAGCCTATTAAAGCAGCGACCGCAACGCAGCCCCACCTACGGAGCCGAGTAGCCTCAGAATCCGGTTACGACAATTGGCGACAGGCCGGACCCGCCAGGCCTACCCGCTCGTCAGTATTCAGTAACCGCGCGTACCATTGTCGAATTCGCCGAGGCTTGAAAATTCGATCGAAAACGACGTAGGGTTCGCAAAAGGGTGCTAATATCACGATGCTTCTTCTTGGAGAAACATCGATGGCTAAATTATTAACGCGCTACGCTGTTCCAAACATTGCGGCACTCGTCTTGCTGGTCGCGACCTGCTGTGCCTGTAGCAGTAAGACATCAACGCAGATGCAATGTGCATGGCCAGCGGAGTACTCCCCCGTCGACGCAGCGGCGGGTCAATGCAGGGCATCGCGCGCCTTTCTCAGTTGCAAAGGTTCAGACGGCGGAGGGATGAGTTGCACCAGTAACAGTCTAACGGAGTGCCCAGAGCCCAATCCAATGGTGGGAGTTACGTATTCGGACTGTGTGAATCAATGCAATCCTGACGAATACGCCCTTGCCTGCGGAGCGCCTGGTCCCGGACCCTGGCCGCAACCGCCGGCTACCTGCCGCTCGTTGTCCCCAGGACCCGGCGGGGGCACGATAGCCTGCTGTCCTTGTGATACCTGAGAGTCGGTTGGCACTCGGCGTCAATCCAACGCTGAGAAAGTCGTTGAAAGGCCCGCTCGCGCCGGACAATCGGCGCGAGTTCCGAACAAGGCGCGGAGCTGAACCGCTCGGAACAATGCGCAGGCTGCTCGGTTCGGTCCGCGCAGGCGATACGCGACGAAGCAACAAGCGCCGAGCACAACCCAGCAGTTAGCGTGAATAGCGCGCGCAGGTTGAACTTCGGTTTCGAGCTTCTGGCGTGGCGGCACGTGGCTGCGAGTGCCGTCACGACATCAAAGACAATGGTCTGACCTGGAATCCCAGTGCCCCACCCAATGCTCAATCACCTGTTGCTAGATTGGCGTCAGCGTGAAAGACACTTGTGTGGGGTTGGGAATTAATAGCCACTGATCCGGGCAAGTCACAGGAAGGACCTGTTTTCCTTGGCAGTTACTTCACGGTGCTGCGGCTTTGGGTGCTGGGGCGCGCCGATCATGCCAGGGGTAATTATCTGGAGGTTGGTGTGGCACAACCTGGCACATTGGCGCTGAATTTTGCGGTATTTAGCGGAGTGTAGGCTGGCACCCGTTTTGCTATGCTCGCGCCAACGGAGGCTTGTTATGCGTGTCGCACTCGTTGGGTCGGATTGTGAAGAGAACCTAGGACTGGCCATGATCGCTGCCTCGCTTCTCGAAGCGGGTCACCAAGTACAGGTCTTTGCTTTCAATGAGGTTGGCGAACTGGGAGTGGTCGCGGACGCAGTGCTCCGATATCGACCTAAGGTAGTGGGGCTTGGGATTCAATTCCAGCACCGCTCAGCGGACTTCTTGCAACTTGCCTTCGAGTTGCGCAAGCGTTGCTACTCCGGGCACATCACGTGTGGCGGCCAGTACCCGACAATGGCATGGGCAGAAGTACTCAACAATGACCCAGCCGTTGATTCCGTAGTGCTTCACGAAGGAGAACGCAGCATTGTCGAACTGTGTGCAGCACTCGGCAAAGGCGAGAGTCTTGGCGCGGTGCGTGGTCTGGCCCTGCGCCAGCCCAGCGCCGCACCTGTGCGTACCGAACCACGCGCCTTGTGCGATGACCTGGACTCGTTGCCGTTTGCCTATCGATACCGCGAAGCGGCGCGTCACTTGGGGCTCGCCTTTCGGCCCGTTTGGGGCAGCCGCGGTTGCTGGGGTAGTTGCGCATTTTGCGCTATCACTACGTACTATCGCGATGCACACGCGTATGGCGGCGGCAAGCAGGTGCGGCTGCGTTCCGTGGAAAGCCTCGCAGACGAAATGGCCGCCCTCTGGCATGCCGAAGGCGACACAACTTTGTTCTGCTTTCACGATGAAACGTTGCTGCTGCCGCGCCCAGCAGACTCAATAGCGCGACTCACTCAGTTGCGTCGGCAACTGGATGCGCTCGGGGTTGGGCAGATAGGCATGATCGGTAAATGCCGACCTGATTGCGTGACGCCAGAGCTTGCCAAAGAACTGCGTCGTTTGGGAGTTGTGCGCATGTTCGTGGGTGTCGAGAACGGGTCACAAGAAGGGCTCGATCACTTGGGTCGTAGAACCCGGCTCGAACAAATCGAACAGGCTTTGGCGGCTTATGAAGCTGCTGGCATCTTCGTCTGTTACAACCTGCTGCTATTCGAACCAGACTGTGCCATTGATGATGTGCGACGCAACATCGATTTCATTCGCCGCTACCCCCATATTCCCGTGAATTTTTGTCGTGCCGAGCCCTACCACGGCACGCCCCTGTATCACCGGGTCAAAGAGCGTGGCACGCTAATGGGTAGCTATCTTGGCTGGGACTATCGCATCCACGATGACCGAGTGGAATTGGCGTTCCGTATTGCGGCAGCTGTGTTTCGCGAGCGCAACTACGACGCCGAAGGCGTTGCCAATCGTACTATGGGGCTAGGCTACACTAGCCAACTTCTGCGTTGCTTTTTCAATGTCAATTCCGTCAAGGGCAGCCGTCTGCTCGATCGTGTCGACAAGCTGACGCGCGACATCAGCCTCGATACAGCGTTGTTTCTCGAGCAGGCAGTCAATATTGCCGAAACCTGCGACCTGGCCGATCACGATCACATTTCCCGCGAAACAGCGATGTTGGGCCTGCGCGTAAGTGCACACAATCGCGTTTCGCACGCCGCACTCGATGACGTTATTGCCGACATCTGTGCGTACGTCGACGAACAACCACGCGTGGCTCAACGTATCTCGATTCCAGAGCGCGCTCGCGCCGTCATCGAGCGCATGACGCTCGCCGGCTGCTTTGCGGCCAGTCTGCAAGCGTGCGGAGGATCGACCGACGACGGCGGCAGTGGCAGTGGGACTGGCGGTACTGCAGGGACACCTGGAACAAGCAATACGGGAGGTTACATGGTTCTCGACCCATTGCCTCCCACGGGAGGAAGAGCCGGCACCAGCACTACCGCCAACACGGGCGGCTACATGGTCTACGACATGGTGCCACCAACGGGTGGTCGCGCGAGCACAGGTGGCAGCCTATCAACAGGGGGCATGTTCGCTGACCCATTGCCGCCCACCGGCGGGCGCGCAGCTACTGGCGGAAGCAACACGGGTGGCTACATGGTCGTGGATATGGTTCCCAACACGGGAGGCCGCATGAACACAGGTGGCAGCCTATCAACCGGAGGTCGCATTTCCGGCGATGGTGGCGCGCCGTCAGGTGGAAAGGCAACAGGGGGCATGTTCGCTGACCCATTGCCGCCCACCGGCGGGCGCGCAGCTGCTGGGGCAAGCAACACGGGCGGCTACATGATTTCCGATCCGCCGCCGCCCACTGGAGGAGTCAAGAGTACCGGCGGATCTTCGAGCGCCGGCGGCACGACTGCGGGCACGGGAGGTCGAGGCGCCGGCGGGTTTATCGTCGATTGCGTGGTTAGTGCAGGCGGTGTCGGCGCGTCATTGGTCGCAAGTCGAGCCATGCATTCAGGCCCGAATGCAATAGATGAAAGTGCAGCGGCTTGCACTGTCGACCCTGCGCCACCGCAGTGTTCCCCGACGGGTCTACGCGGGCACGCGGTGGTGGACACTTGGCGTGACTCAGGGCCGCGTCGTCTGGTTCGCTCGAATGATCTGGCTCTATTCGATCCGCCCAACATTCATCTGAAAGCCAAGGCTGAGGGGCGTCGCATCAGTGTGCAAGTTCAAAGCGACGAAGGCACTCTGACTTACCGTTGGCATAGCGACGGCCGGATCGAGGGTGAAGGACGAGAGGTGTATTGGACACCGGCGAATGAAGATGACGCGCTGTGCGTGGCCGCGCGCGGTCAAGGCGGCGTTGCAGTAGCAACGCTGAGGGCCACTGACTTGCCGCACGCGTAGCCACGGCGGCCCGTGATTGGGGCGCAAGTTCGGCGAGTTCAACAGAGTACGAGCGAAGCGCGCGAATCGCAAATGCGCTTCTGCGTGACGTCACGACAAGATCGGCACGTAATCCGAACAATTGAGGTCTCAGGCCGGGCGTGCGGTGTCGAAATGGTGACGAGTGTTGGATCGAATTGATTTCGGTGTGCTGGACCTGATACGGTAAATGCAGTTTCATCGGCTCAGCGGAGAAAATTCGCGAATGCGAATGAGATCGACCGCCGCCCGGACACAAAACGATGAGAGGCAATCCTATAAGGCTTGCTCACCTAACACCAAGGTCGTGCTGCATCTAGCCAACGGCGGGGACAACGGAGCGTTCCGTTGGTGGTTCGACAACATCACCTCGCGGGGCGTAGAGTTCGATGTGATTGCGGCCTCGTACTATGGCTATTGGCACGGCTCACTCGGCGACTTGCAAGCGAACTTGAACGATGTGTCCGCGCACTATGGCAAGGATGTGTTGGTCGCAGAAACGGCGTATCCGTTCACGCTCAACGACGCTGACGGATGGCCAAACTCGATCGGTACGGCGGGTCAACTCGTTGCCGGTTACTCCGCGACACCCCAAGGTCAAGCTGCTAATTTCCGTGACGTCCTGTCCATCGTGCGCGCCGTGCCGAATGGTCACGGGCTCGGCGCATTCTACTGGGATGCAACATGGATTGCAGTACCAGGCAACGGCTGGGACCCAGCCAACCCGAGTTCGGGCAATGCGTGGGAGAACCAAGCCCTCTTCGACTTCAGCGGCCACGCACTGCCAGCTGTTGAGCAGTACAAGCCGTAATTGACGCCGAAGGCCGTTTGAAATGGACGCCCGGGGCGTTCCAACATGAGTCTGATTTCGCCCAAGCCAGCTGGACCTTCAAGTCCCCGGTCCCGGCATCGGATCGGGCTGCTCGGGACTCACGACGTGTCCTGCTTCGAGGCGCAGCAACCGTTCACGGCGTTGGTAAAACGACGTTCGAGTCGGCGAGAGCGGCGTGAAGTGCCAGAGCTCGCGCACGACGAGGCCGGCTGACGTTGCCTCGAGACTGGCCGTCATTCTGCGCTTGAATCCCGGAACCGTCCAGGGTGCTCGCGTATCTTCGAGCGCTCTCCTGATTCTTCCGGCGGCTTGCAGGCGTGTTTGCGCCAGCAGCCAAACTCTGTCCCAACGCTCGGTGAAGGAGTCTTCTCCGGCATCTCCGTCAGCCTCTAGAATCAGATGTTGTCCGGCCGCGGTCATGAATCGCACTGAATGCTCTTCGGTCACGCAGGAGCCCTCCCAAGGTGCCAGCGCCAAGAGGTTCGCACGGTCCGCAGTATCGGAGACGAGCGCCAGGAAGCCTTGCTCCGCCGGGCAAAGTCCCGGCGCCGCACCGACCGTAACCCACGTCAGCCGCATACCCTGCGCCCAATCGTTGCCGGGGCGCCAAGCGACTTGCACGCTGCCGCGGGCCTCTTGATCGGTCCGTGGCTGGCTCTCAATTGTGCTTCCTTCGCAGCTTCGGACACTAAACCTGGACGTGTCGCGGCTCGCGGTGCTTGGAGATACGCGTACGCTTCGATTCGGAATCTCGTAGCCCTTTAGCACTAGAGAGGCGAGCGTATCGTCGATTGCTTCTTGTATTGCGTGAACATAGCTGCAAAGGGTCCGTCCCGCGTTGCCATCCACATTCGTGGCGCCTGGCCAGGTCTCATGATTGGGCGCCGAAGAGTGCCGCTGGGAGCAGCCTGCCAATAGTGAACCCATGACGATAGCCAATGCCGCGGACGCGAGAGTGTCACAGAGTCGATTTCGCATTGTCAGTGCTCCGCAGCCATCGTGTTGCCTGCGCGGGCCGAAGCGCCGTGCAACGTGCCGTCATGAACCAAGAAAAAGTCGGTGATTGTCCTAACATTTGCATCCATTGATGGGTTACGTCAACTTGGGCTGCGTGTTCATGTGCATACCGCTCGCCCCTGCACGTCATTCTGCTTGACAGCTCTCGCACGAGTTATAGAGTTTGAATCTGTAACATACGGTTTGATCGAGGTGCATGCACATGAGGATTTGCATTTTCGGCATCAGGGTGTCGAGATTTGCTTTCAATGTGGTGTTCGAGCCAGGCGGGTTTCCCGGTTCCGGGTAGCGCGTGTAGATGACGTTCTGCACTCCGGCGGTAGCCATCTTGCCGAGCAGGGTCGTGAAATCGCCCGGACACGTCGAACACGATGACGTCATGGCGTCGATGCCTCCGCCATCCATGATAACGACCTTGACTGCGCCGCCCTGGGTGGCCGCGGGCCATTCCGTCGTCGCAACGTAATTCATCGTTTGCGCGCTGACGGCCACGTTGCGGTACTTGGCACCCGCAGCGAGCGAGCCCGCCGCTTGGGCGTCCGCCTCTACCCGCGTCTCATTGTATTGGGGTTGCTGCGGAAGCCGGCCATTCGGCGTATGCACGGTCACCGATCAGGACCGGTAATGATTTCCCAATGCTGCCCGTAAACCAAGGCATCAGGCCATTGGCAATGAACGCAGGGAACGCTGTCCACAGCGATTGCAGTTTTGAGTACGCGCAAGAGCTTACCGCAGGGGCTTTCGGGTCGCTCTGGCTAACGCGCCTGACATCGGGCCCCGAGATGGGGCGTCTCGTCGTGGCACGACGCCTTGCGCTCAAACAACTGGAGGCCTCTCAGGTCGAGCGAGTGCGCGACGCAGCGCGGATGTACGGCGGCATCTCCCATCCGTTGCTCGTAAAATTGCTAGGCGTGCATAGCGACTCCACCGAACTCATTTGGCTTGAAGAGCAATTCATGGGCGTGCCGCTTTCCAAGCTGCAAGAGCTCGTCTACACGCAACGGCGGAGTGTTCCCAGTCCGATTGCAACGAGACTCGTTCTCGATGCTTTGCGGGCGTCGGTTGCACTGCGCGCGGCATGCCGAACGCAGAATCTACCCGCACCTGAGCAGTTAATCTTTCCCGATTCAGTCATGGTCGCCGCCTACGGCGAAGGCTTGCTGGCGGGTATTGCTGTCGCGGATTTAATCGCCCGGGCCGGAAGCATTCGACGACATCGGGATTTGACAGATGTCTTGGAACCGCCGGGCGTTCTGCGCCCGGATGCATCCCGTGAAATCTTCACCGCAGGCGCAATACTCTGGAAACTCCTTTTAGTTCGTGGCCTCTTTCATGGCTATAGTAACCGGCAGGCACTCGATCAGATTCTTCATTCGGATTCGCATAATCCTGAACACGTCGAGCGACTCGACCTCTGCGTACCGAAACCCATTGCCGAAATCATAAGGCGCGCGACGGCGCGCGACCTCAAACGCCGCTACGCAACGCTCGAGGAGATGATCGGCGCGTTCGAAAGTCTACCGTCTCAATTACTTGCCCACGACTACGAAGTTGGCAACTGGCTGTCCGAGGTTGCGAGCGATTATTTCGCGGTCTTGCAACGTGGCTCCGGTGTACGGCGAGTAGCGAAGGGTTTTCTCGATGCCCCGGATTCGTCGGCCCTAGACGACGTGATGTCGCGACATACGCCGTTGCTTGGGTTTCTCGCGCACTCCTTTGCAGACTTCGCATTCCAGGACGAAGCGCCCACTCTCAAGCGTCCGTCCGCCGAATACGCGGCAAGTGCAGCTTTCGCGGAGGAAACACCCACGATCAGTCGCACACCACCCCCGCCCGCTGAAGACAAAGCGGCAGAATCAAATTCTGTGCCATTGCCGCCGATCGAGCCAACTCCGACGAAGAAACGAACGTGGGGCACGCGGGCCTTGGTTGGGCTACTTGTAACAGCTACCCTTGCGGTTTGTATTTGGCAGTTGATGCCTAGAATTGGCGCCAGAAGGAGGGCTGTGGTGGCCGATACGCCGGTGACGGCGCAACAAAAGCAATCGGAACCGCGGCCAAGCAATTCCGCATCGGTCACACCCGAAACAGTCGCGAGCCAGAACGCCGTTGTCCCGAACGCTGATCGGAATGACGATTCGAAATCCGTCAGTAAGTCGAAGACATCCCTGCGCCACCCGAAGTATTCAGAAGCACCGGTTAAAGCCAGACGTGCTCCGAGGGCGCACAACCCAGGCGAAGATAGCCCCTGGGGCATCTAGTTCGGCCGCGGCTGCTGCGTTACCCAACGCCCCCGTGTCGCTCGCGCCACTCGCTGCCGTGGAACCCCCGACGGGAGCATTTCAGCCGGTGTCCGGTTGACTATCCCCGACTTCGGCATCAAAGCTCTCGTTTGCCGTCGAGCCGCCGCTCGTGGTTCCAACGATTCCGCCACTACCTCCCGCGGAAAATGCGTCGCCGGAGTCGCTGCTCACGCTAGAACCACCCATTGAACCCATTGTGACGGCGCTCTGACCTCCAGAAGCCGCGTCCGTCGATCCTAGCCGCGCCCCACCCGAGCTTTGAGCCTGTGCCGAAGAGCCCCCTTGAGCCGCGTGCTCGACATGGAAGTCTCCAAAAGCGAATTGGCAAGAAACCAATGCAGCCGTACTGGCGAGCAACGCGAGAACACCCGAACACT
>PMCK01000132.1:0-23390 GCA_003154095.1 Myxococcales bacterium
GGTTGCCTCATCACCACTTCGGGGTTGGCCTTAGGGCATGGACCATTGATCCAAGACGAACCAATCACCACTTTGCTCGTCAATGGCCCGCACGGTGCACGAGACCGTATCTGGACGAGCTTGCATCGAGATGAAGTGGAGCGGATGCGGGTCCGTCAGGTCGAGCACGTCTGGGCAGCGGCTCCTATCGCCCCGCAGATGGCTGAACCTCGCACCGCCACCGCCGCCGGTAACGACGAACGTTCGCCGGTCAATGGTGAAGTGCTCGTATCCATGGACGTGCCCCGCAAGGAATGCTCGCGCCTTGGGGCATTCCAAGAACGGTTCAACGAAGTCTCTCAAAACGACCTGACTCGGCTTGTGCCAACGACCATTGGTGAACGGCGGATGATGCCCCGCTACCAGAACGTGCTGGACGCGAGCATCCCCGCTTGCAGCCGCGAGCGCCGAACGAAATTCGGAGAGCTGACGGCTCCACTGCGGCGCAGACTGGCTGCGGTGATTGGTATCGACGAGCAGTAGTCGCAGAAATCCGAAGTCGATCTCCTGCAATCTTGCAATGGCGCTGGGAAAGCGTCGGTTGAATTGCTCGGGTGAGCCGAACCAGAGTCCACCGCAATCGTGGTTACCGCGGCAGACATGGATGTGCTGGTTCGACAGCTCGTCCGGCGGGTAGTCTTGGTCGAACCTACGCCAGTCCGATGCGGAACCAATCACGTCACCAAGATGCACGATTGCGTCGAGCGGTTCGGCAAGGATGGCTTTCGCAATCCTGCGGCGGCCGGTGTCGTTCGTCTCATGGTGAAATGCAAGACGCTCCACGGGCAACACCCTTTGGGTGTCGCCCACTATGACAAGGTTCACCATGAGTCCGCCACACGAGAGATGCCGCTGATGGCCGCAACGACTACTTGCAAGGCACGCGCAGCTCGCAACCGCCGGTGGTGCCGCAATACTCGCTGTAACACATGTCGTCGCCTGTACAACCAACGCCGTTCTCGGCATAGTTCTGGCACAGCCCCGCAACACAGACGGCGCCCGTCTTGCACTGGGCGCCTAACCCCGTGCCACATGGCTGCAGAGCATCGGGAATTGCAGTGCAGATCCCAGTGAGTGCCGCCAGTCCCGTGCCCGTCTTACAATAATTGCCACCCGAGCAGGCCTCGGGTACGCCTGGTTTGCATGTGTCTCCCGTCTTGTAGCTACCCGTCTTGACGCACAGCCAACTGACGGTCCCCGCAACGACATCGAGACTGTCTGCGACGCAGGAAACCCCGGTCTGGCAAAGGGTCCCTGCCTTGACATCGCAGGCTTCGCCTTCTGCAGCTCTGAAAGCGTCGGTCGCGTTTCTGCAGACTCCTGGTGTTTTTGGCGTCGCATCGTCGCCCTTGCCCAGACAAAGCAATCCAGGACTACAAGGTGGCGCCCCATTTTCACAGTTCTCGCCGACAACCGCCGGCGTGACGCAGAGCTTGGTCTCCTTGGAGCACTGCAGCCCGCTATCGCAATCGCCGTCCACCTCACAGGCCTGGCCCGCGCTCAAGAGCGCCACACATTTGCCCGGACAGGTTCCGGAGCTCGACCGACAGAGAGCACTACCCTTGCACTCTTCGTCGAGGTCGCAGTCGCCACCCAGCGCAACGGTACCATCGAGGGCCGCAAGGCATGCTGGTTGGTCGCGTTCGAGCAGCCCGTCACAAGTGAGCGCACTCACCGCGTCCAGGCAAGCCTGAGCCTTATTAGCATTGTAGACGACGGTGCCCTGGTCAATCTTATTGGAAAGCAGAGAAAAGGTCCCGTTATCGAGTCGCTTCGCCATCAAGTCCGCACAGTCCGATCCATTGAGGAACAGGTTGAAGATTGGGCCAAAGCACTTCTGATACGCAGCGCACGCAGCCTCGGCGTACTTGGCGGGGAGTTCTTCGAAGGCGATCGAACCGCCGCTCTTGGGGTTACTGTCACTACAGGCAATGGCGGAACCAGCGAGAACCAGCGCTACCGCTGCAGTACACAACTTCGTCATGGAGCCTCCGATCGGATTCGATCAGGCTACCACGAGTGTTTTGCGCCTGGCATCTCGAGCCTGGTGTGGGCTAGCGTAGGCACGGCACGGAGCCTTACCGCCATGCCCTCGGTGCGCGATCTTCGCAATTGGAGTTGGCCGAAGCCCTGGATGTGAATGGCGCGCCGGCGCGCCTGCTCAATCGCAGGCGCGCCGGCGAACCAATAATTCAAGCTAATTCGTTGTCGTTGTTGGGAAATCTACAAGCTTCACATCTGTACCAAGTTGAGTAAGGTTCTGCACACGTACGCGATTGGCTGAGATCGCGTATAAGAATTGATCGAGCACGACAGTGCGGCTCACGACGCTACTTGAATTGGTCCACCAGTCCTGGCACGCGGCGCCATAGTAGAAAGTGGAATTGCCTGCGGGATACGGCTCTTCCAGGCGACCTAATTCGTTGATGCCGGTAGTTAATGAGATATTCAGCGCAACGACTCCACTGAATGAAAGCTTGCCGTATTGCCCATTGCCGCCTCCGTCGCAAATGCTCATCGGGAGGGTTAGCAGGCCCCGGTCGGATAGATAGGTGAAGCCCAAATGATCGGTCAGTGCCGAGGAGCTGGACCCGCGTGTTCCGTACACTTTCTTGAACATGAGCGCAGGAGCCGTGGGACTCGTCACGTCGAACATCTGCAATTGGATCCCGTTGAACCACGCAAAAGTGCCTTGATCGTCCGCCTCATAACCTAAGGCCAGCAGATGTCCGGAATCCAACAAATGCATGTAAGTAGAAAACCCGGGGATCTTGAGCTCGCCGACGATGGCAGGGGCATCCGCTTTCGACAAGTCGAGAACGAAAAGCGGATCGGTCTTCTTGAATGAAACCAGATAGCCTCGGTCGGCATCGAAGCGCACGCTGCGAATGTCTTCATTCTGCGCTATGCCTGCAATCTGCCCAAGCAGATTCAGCGAACTGCCCTCGAGTTTTAGTACGGAAAGGGTGCTCGTTACGTTGGGATCGGGAACATGTCCGGTTGTCGTGGCAATGCGCAACACGCCTGCGTATTCATCCATCGAGAATTGATTCAACACGCGACCCGGCACGATTCCGCTGCCCAGATATGCCGTCTGGGCGGGGTCCTGACCAATTTTGAACTTGTGCACGGTACTGGCTTCAGCGGAACCTTGGTCCGCGTACCAATACTGCATATTGTCGCGCTGGTGCGACACGGACATGTAGAGCGAGTTGGCCGAAGCGTAGACAGCCCCGCCCCTGGACAGGATGTTGGCGACACTTGGATCTGCGGACTTTTGCATATCCATCGAGAGCAAGGTCGTGATGGCCGTGCCGTCGCCCGCCAATTCTTGAAAGAATTCAGAGCAATCGAGTGAACCGATTGGGCGGTTCCCGTCGCGTATCAACGTACCTACGTCGAACTCGGCTGCGTCGATGATCCCGTTGTTTTGTGCCCGGGCCGTCGCAATGTTAGCGTGCGCAGTGGCCGCTTGTTCTGCAGTCGGGACTGAACAACTCCAGTACCCCAAGTCGGGCGTAATGAGATTGGGGATCTGGGTCTGGCCGACGCTGACGACGGTGTGCACAGTGCTACCGATGCGGCGGGCCGCGATCAGTGCTCCCGTTAGGCTCAAACGGCGAATCACCTGGGGCGCGTTGCGGTCCGTAATGTCGACAAGCACCATGTCAGTTGCCGTACCATCGCCCGAGAAATCACAGTCATAGCCGTACGTGCAATCCGTTACCGGACTCGTGTACCAAGACGTAGACCCAGTGTTTGCTCGGGACATCGAAACGTATACGAGGGCACGATTACCGTCGACGAACAACTTCTTGGCGGTGCCACCCAATGCCAACGTGGCCGCCGCGTGACTTTGATCCGCGGGCCACGCGGATACGATTCTCAATGAGGAATTTTGGGCCCAATAGATGTATTGACCGTCGGTCTTAACCAGATCGGCTTCGTCGACGCCGATGACCTGATTATTAGTCTGGGAGACGCTCGTGGGAGCAGTGGTCGTTCCGCTCGGGGTTGCCATGTCAATGGTGAACCCGCCGCCTGATCCACAATACGTCGACGAGCCTATCGACTTGTCTAGCGCATCGAGATTGGCGTTCATTGCGGCTCGAGTACGCTCGCGGACGATCTGGTTTACTCCATCGCAGCTAGTAAGGTGCTTGAGGGTTATCAATGCTAGACCCACGGGATCTGTCGAACCCGCAGGCCCGGTTCCGCCAGTGCTAACCGCTGGTGACGTACCCCCTGCGGCATTGGTTCCACCCGTAGCGGCGGGCTCAGCTGAGGTTCCTCCCGCGGCGTCGGTTCCGCCTGTAGACGTCGTATCGCTCGATGGTTGGGCGCCACCCGTCGCAATCTTGCCCGTCCATGACGCGCGTCCCCCGCTGGCTTGAGTTCCGGTGGGTGACTGCCCAATTGCTGGATTGCCGCTCGAACAACCCGCAATTGCCGTTAACCCCAATACGAGTGACAAATTCATAGCCCGCATGGCACAAACTCCGCCGACGGCTTTCGTTAAGCATTGACTGTGCCAAATGCCCTGCCTGAGAATTCAGCCCAAATTGGGTGCTTATGCCAAGGCGATTCGTTCACAGGTGTGCCATGCAGTCACTTTTGGCACATCACTGCCCCAGAATCTGCCTAGCGAGTCGCTTCTGGGGCCCGTCCGGATAACGCGCGAGATAGTCCCGGGCTGCCGCTTGGGCATTGGCGTGATCGCCCCCGCGTTCGAGGGACTCAACCAAACGTCCCGCTGCTTCACGAGCCAAAGAGCCCCCCGGTTGCTCGGCTAGGTACGCGCGAAACCACTTGGCCGCGCCGAGATAGTCCCGGGAGCCATCAAAGGCCATTCGTCCCAGCGTAAATGTTGCCACAGATGCGGCCGCTTCTCCGCGAAAGCGTTCGCGCAGCGAAGTCAACGCGAGGCGTGCACGATCCACACGTCCAGCAAACCTCGCGGCTTCCGAAAGCGCCAGCAAATCCGAGAGATTCGATCGCTGACACAAACCCTCGAAGCCATCACTTTCAGCCTGCTCGAGCGCAGCGCGGTATTGGCCCGCCGCGACGAGTTCACGCCAAGAGGGGGTCGCAGGTGAGGGTGCACCGCGCTTCACGCTCGAAGAGGGCAACGGATTACTCGGTTCGACTCCAGCGGCTTGCGCGCTGGCGACAGACGAGCTTGAACTTACAGAAAGTGCCGTCGGCTGGTTAGTGGGGACATCGGTTTCCGTAAATCTCCAGCGCCCGTCCAATCGCTCCGCGCGCAACGTTTCACCTGCGGACACGCCGCGCGCGCCAAATTGCTCGCCGGTCACTTCGACCTTGCCTTCCAGCGTGTGAACGAAAAATTGTTCGTGCTCTGGGCTCCAACCGACATCGAAGCGCGTACCCGTGACTGCAACATCGAATGGTCCGGCGCGCAAATGCCAGTTTCGATTCTTATTATGTATTACCGTCACGGAAACACGGCCGTTCTCCAACAGCAATTTGACTTCGCGCGCGCGAAGATCGACAACCCGTGCATGGCTCGATGCTCCCAAAGTGACCGTAGACCGATCGGAAAAATGCAAGGCAAGTTCACCGCCAGCGGGTGCGGCCAGCCATGACCCCACGTTAGCGTTGTTGCGCGAGCTGCCCGCCGTATAGGTGAGCGCCGGTGAACGTAAGTGCCACACGACTGCCAGTGCAGCTGCAGCAGGTACGGCGACTGCGACCCAGCGTAACGCGCTTTTGGGTCGGTTACGCAGGGCTTGCAATAACCCCGGGCGAACTTGCGGAGCTATGTTCAATTCGCGCAGCATTTCATCTTGCTCTGCGATCACAGTCTTGGCGATTTGATCGAGACGAGTCATTGTTGTCCCCACCTATCGCCTTCCTCGAGCCATCGTGAAAGCACCGGGTGACTCCGCGCGGCAATCTCGAAACGAGCCTCTGCGCGCGCTAGTCGTCGCTTGATTGTCGCGAGTGAACACTTTGAAGCCGAGGCCACTTCCGTCAGTTCCATACTGGCAAAAGTGCGCAGCGTAAAGACGAGCCGTTCTTCAGCGGGAAATGCATCGAGAATTCGATAAACGTGCCGCAGTGCCTCGCGCGCCTCGGAATTTACGGCTGGCGCTGCGGGTTCCTCGAGATCGTCGGGCGCCACGAGTTTGAGCCAGCGTCGCCGGCGACGTCTTCGCAGGCAATCCATGGCTGTACAGACGGCAATCTGACGTAGCCATTGTTGCAGCACACGCCCGTCTCGCACTGTGTGCACGCCGCGTAGTGCCCGCACGAAGACTTCCTGTAGTAGATCGCGCAGCTCGGAGTCGACACCCAGTACGCGCGCCAACACCGCAAGTACCATGCCCTGGTGCGCGTCGAAGAGTGCGGCAGTGGCAGCCGGGTCGCGCGCACGTAGCGCATCCAAGAAGGCTTGTTCGTCGCCCCAATAGGCCAGTTCGGAGAGCCCCGTACCGCGCTGTTGGCCGGTGCGGACAACCTTCAGGTGATTGGCTGCCTTGGTACGTGATTCCATCGTGCATTCAGACGTGCGACCGAACCTGCGGCCGCCAAGAGCGTAATCGTACGCCACTTTGTTAGCCGCTAGAGCGGCAGTTCCACGGGTCACTCGACTCAAGAAAACTGAAAACGTCGATAAATATCAACCACATGGGAGGCGTGGACGCCATCACGTGACAGTGGACATGACGCCCAATCTGCGAAGTAGTCCGTGTGCTGGAAGTGGAATCGCCTTGGATCTGAGCATGAAGTCAGAAGTTCGAGTCTTGAGTTCGAGTTTGTAGTTCTAGCCGGAAGTTCCAGCCTGAAGCCGGAAAGTATCCAAGCCTGAGAGCCTGATAGGGGCGGCGGGTTCGCGGCGGGTTGAGTCGCGGTAAAGGGATCGCAACGCCGCGCCAGGCTTTGTGCCTGGCACTGGCCGTTGCATTTTTGGGTGACGCGATGACGGCAGGCGATCCCGTTAGGTGAAGGCCTCCTTTTGCTGTGATGGAGGCCTTCACCACAATGCAACATTCAAACAATCACTCTTCCGGTTTCGTNNGCGCGAAGATCGCTGATGCTAAGTTGCGGGATGAGGCTTCTCGTGCCGCGAAGGGAGTTTGTCTCAACATAGCGGAAGCCTCGGGTCGCGTGAGTCGGGCCGATAAGGCTCGGGCGTTCGCTATTGCCCGCGGTGAGTGCGTTGAATGCGTGGCTGCGGTTGAAATTGCGGCCGCGGCCGGAGATGCCGTGGAACCTTCAGCCGCCAACGCGGTTCAGTGCGGCACGGAGGTTTACCTCATGCTCGGGGCGTTGGTGCGGTAACGGTCTGGATGGCCTCTTGGAGGTCGCTCTGGCGTTTGGGTACATGCGCGCCTTTGATTGCGTCATGGTTGAGCGGGTCAATCCAAGGCCGATACTTCTGCCTCGCTGCCTCTACGGGTCATTCGGTCATTCCTCCAACAAGTCAGCCGCCACGGCGTGGCACGGCGCGATGCAGCAGATGCGCACATGTTGGTGACAGAGAGGCTCGCGCCGTTGCGTCATAGCTCGGCATTGGCGGCGACAACGTTTTCAGGAGCGATCGCCTGGATCGAGCAGCCTAGCTCGCCCCGCAATATCTTCCAGGAGCTCGCGTCGTTGGAGCTTGCTCAGTCCCGTGGTCTTGTCCAAGCCTTCGATGCCCGCGTGCCCTGCCGCCCCGGGCATCTCGTTGTCCGGTGGCGCCAGCGAGTCGTAAACGGTTCGGAGTGCGGCCAACTGCTGCTGCCGTGCGATTTGAGCTATCGCCCCATTCTCCACAACGACTACTAGAGCGGGCGCTGCACGGAAGGATCTAGCTTCCTCCACCGTGGTGAACTCATGGTCCCAAACGGAAACCCGCACGGGTTTGCCAAGTGCTACGGCTTGGTTCTTGTCAGTGGACGATGGCTGGAAGTCTTCGTAGCTGGGGCGCCAGTGTGCCGGATCGAAATCGCGGGGCGAACGTGGAAGTCGAAGAAGCTCGCTCGTGTCTGGCACAAGCTCTCCATCTGCCGGATGGGTCATTGCGCGAAACGCTCCAAGTATGCGTATGCAGTATCGGGAAGCGGTTCGACCCCCTCGTCCTCGGTGCCAGCCGTTACTCCTGCCGCTCGATCCCGAAAGAACCACGAGACCAGTCCATTCGGTTCAACTTCAATCGCGAAAGTGACGTCCGGGAGGTCATCGAAGGCCCAGGTGAGATGGTACACGCCGTCTTCGTCGTGCCCAGCGCTCGGATAGCGAAGGCCGCGGTGCATTGAGTGAGCGTTGCGCCAGATCTCTTCGACGGTCCGAAGCTGAGTGGAAGCCTTTGCGCGGCGATGCAGGATAAGCAGGTACTCGGCCCAGCGCAGCTCTTCGTCCGAGTTTGCGTCTAGCACAGAGTTGACGATACGCGGCAACGCACGGACAGGAAGTAATCTCCCTCGATCGTCGCCGCCTGGCGGAAGGAGCGCATTCAGATGTAGCGCAGCACAACTCATGACGATCCCTCCCTGCTTCGGTACGAATCGAGCCGGAGAGCTTTGGCGATTTCCTCTTCTTCCTCGACCACGACGTTCCCCTCTGTGAATATACGCCCCAGTGAGTGGGGCAACTCCGGGACTACTCGGAGCAAATCCTCGATCCCCAGCGCCTGCAAAGCTTTCGGCAAGTCCCGTCGGATTTCGGCACGAAGGCTCCTCGGGGTTCCGCTCAAGCGATTGCAGAGCGGGAGAAGGGCCAACGCGCTCCTGACTTCAATGAAGTACTCGATGGCGACGATACGATCGTTCCGGTCGCGGCTCGTCACGATAAATGGATTGACCAACCAACATATCCTCTTCGACCAATTCGGGTAGCCTGCCGGTAGGGGATTGTTGCGCGAGAGATGCCCGGCGAGCAGCAATATCTGATGCGCGAACCCCCACGTGCCCGGGGGCAAATCAAGGACGATGTCCGTGATCTCGGGTTTCTGCTCCAAGACGCCATCCAGCACCCAGCTTAGGCGTCGGATCCAATCATAGTCGTCTCCGGCACCGACCGCGTGGGGAGCAGCTCTTGCGGCGTCGACCTGGAGCGGTGACGACGGCAGATACCAAACATCGTCTTTCGTCTCATGCTTCCAAAGCAACGCGGCCACCGAACAGTCATGACGCGGATCCGGCACCAAGTAGTGGAGTGCATCGTTGAGGTATGCTGGCGGCACTGCACTGTCAAACGGGGTTTCGTTGTCCTCGTTTCGCTCGAGCCAGTCCCTTCGCCGCTGACGTAGTTCGCGAGTCTCCGACAATGAGAACCACTGCCCTGTCGGCTGCGCCTCGAGATCGAGAAGCCCAGCGGCAGTCTCTGCTACGACGGGCGCACAGAGTGCCAACCCGTCGGCAAGGGACGAGCCAAGCATGTCGGTGTCAACGAGAACTGGAACCTTGCCCCGTTTCGCCAGCAGCTTGGCGGCAACAACGGATAGAGTCGACTTGCCGACGCCGCCCTTCACCGAACAGAATAGATGTAGTCCAATTGCTCTCACTGATTGTTCTCTGGTTCTGGTAGCCTCAAGTGCTTCACGAGGTCTCTCAGTAACGAACTATCCCGAAATCCAGGCCGCTCGGCAAGGGCAACCAAGAGGACTCGCGCTTCCTCCTGCACCTGCGGGTCGGCGTGAATGATCAATCGCGCGATCGCTAGGACCAGATGATTCGTTCCAGCAGAAGGGTCATCCTTCCAATGGCCACTGAACCGCTCCACCTCACCTTCGAGCGAACCTCCGGCGCGCACCACCCCTTCCAGATACCAACCCAACACGAACGGCGCTTTGGGATCCCGGTAGCGTTCGTACATTAGGTGCCACACGGTTTCACGCAAATGAACCGCTCCAGCGCCAAAGAGACTAGTGAGGCCAAGCCATCTGAGCAATGAAGCCATTTCATCGGGCTCCCGCCACTCCATGAGCTTGCTTTCGAGCGCCGAGCGGACAGCCTGAGGCACGCTGCGGATGTGTTGGCTAAGCGCAACAACCAGATCGTGGATGCAGCGCCGCTGCCCATCGTCCAGAGTCGAAAGCGCCGTCGGCCATGCCTGGATGCGTGCGATAAGACTTTGTTCGGGGAGGTCTAGAATGCGCTCGTTGTTGAGCTGAAGGAGCGCGACTAGGGCCAGATCTGCCGTATTGGCCGGCAGTGGCCAATGGAACCAGCTGCCCGCCTGACGGCAATCAGGCGGTGGCTTTGCGGCAAGTTCCAGGAGCTGTCGCTCAAGCCCAGGGGTGCTCACCGGAGCAAAGGTCTCACTCGATTCTGATTTTGCCACCTCGGCGCGTACCCATTCGTCCGAGGCCATCAATGCAAAGAGGACCATCGAGAGGCGGTAGTCGAAGGTTCGCGCATTGAAGAAGTAGGGGTTGAAAAGATCAGGCAATGGGTCCGCGTTCGGGGCCGGAGCCATTTCCGCGGGGGCCAGCCGGGCGAGGACTTCGATGCCGTCTCGCCTCTGTGAGTGCGACATCTGACCCATCTGCGTTACGAACCATGCATGGAGCCGATATGTGAGCCAGAGCCAGTCCGCCTGCCCGCGACCTGACTGATGCCTGAGGAACCTGCCGCATACGCTCCCGCACACACGGAGTAACGTTGCTTCGTGCTCCGCCATGGTCCCGGCCGGGGGATTGGCTCTGCTCACCGCACTCACGGTTTCTGCGATTATGGGAGGCGCCAGCTCTCGGAGATCGACCGTGCCGCGCGCAAGCGACAGCACCGGGCACTCCTTCATTGCCATACGAACGACCACAATGTCTTGAGCAAGCCAACCCGCGGGCACGTCGTGGACATTATCAAGACTCTCAAGGCGCTGGAGCGCTGCCTCGACGCTCTGGGTCAAGAGGCCCGCGTTTTCTATAACGTGCACCGTTGCGGTCCCTGGCAACTGACGTACCTGCAAATACAGTGCAACGCGCACGTTTTCGTGAAGGTCGCACCAAGTCTCAGCGAATCGAGTCCCAATGAGCTCCGACGCTCCGGGCACACTACCCAGCGGCTGAGTTGGCTCGTGGAGCATCGACAGCAAATCGTCGAGCTCGGGGAAGCCCACGCCGAGGGCTGTTGTGTGGCTTTGAGGCCACCGCATTAGGAACGCCGGATCGTCGCGCACCAATCGCCAGGGTGCCATCACCGTGTGTCGAGCATATTCGGCACGAAGTTCCGGGTCGTCAGGAGTATCCCCGATGCGCTGCAGCAACTCGTACGCTTTGCCATCGCGGCCGCCTTGGAGTTCACTAAGGCGGCCGAGAGAACGCCGCGCCTGCTCCGGAGGCGCCCGAAGGATCACGGCTTCCACTGGCAGATCGATGGGAAAATGCCCGGCAGCATCAGGCATTGGTAGACTCGAGTGAAACTCTCGCTCGTCGAACCGTTCCGCCTCCACGGAACCCCCTTCAGCACTCAGAGTGCTTGCCGCATGCGTCAGGAGTGTTTCCCAATCGAACTGGCGGAGCTCGTAACCGCTGCCGGTCTCAAGCTGCACCGCAAGTCCTCGTCGGTTCAGTGGACGCTCTTTCCAGTTAGCCGAGAGTATCGCTAGGGCTTCGCTCGCTGGTGTTTTGAGTGTGTTCAGCAGTTCCGGTGGCTCGATCTCGGTCGCAGGCTCGCTCGACTCGCCCCGTTTGGTGGGCGTGCTGCCGGCTAACAGAAGTGCCGCGATTTGAGCCGTAGCGGGACCTCCGGGACCGGAGAAATTGTCTATGAGGCACCAGGATTCGCGCAGTGCACGTCCCCAGGCCGCCCATCGTGAGCCGCTTGGGCCAGACCAACCCCGCATCGTATTGACGAGCCGCCCGACGGGAGAATCGAGTGAGAGAATGACGCGCTCCTGGTCTTGGGGATCTGGCACCACGGCGCGCTGTGGGTCGCGCAGCGCTTGGATCAGGACTCCAGCCATCACAGCCTGGAGCATCGTCGTCCCCTGGGTATCCAGCGACTCCAATCGCTCAAGCAGATCAGTCGCCAGCAGGTGGGCTCGATCGGGGGGAAGATGGCTACGAGCGGGACCGCCGAACTGCGCTGGCATGGGTAGGCCGACGGTGACGGCAGATTCTTGAAGACCCTCATTGCGCCACTCGCCGAGGAAGGCCTGAGCGATGGCCTCCGCGTACGTGTCCTGGAGGTGACCGCGCGCAGCAATTGCCACAACGGTGTCGTCCTGATGCGCCATATTCTCGAGGCCCGAGAGAACCTCCTTTGGCAACCGGACCTTCGCGGACGCACGGGCATGTTCGACGAGCTCTGTCCCATTGAGTGCATCGGGGAAGCCACTGCGGGCGAGCCGCTCAAGGGCCTGCGAAATCGGATTCACTGATCGATGGTCTGAGAGGATCCGCGCTAGCGCTGGCAATGTGATGCAGCGCCGCCCGGCGCCACGCAGAAACCAGGATGTCTTGAGTGCGTGGTCCGAACTCGACCACGCCAGAAATTGCATGAGATTGAGCGTTCCGGGTCCCCAGGTTCCGAAGAAGTCCGTGGTGAGGCGCCAGCGCTTGGGTGACGCTAGGACCGCTGCCGCCAGATCGATCGCCTCGTGCAGTGGCGCCTCGATTCTGGTGCGCCACTTCTCAGCCTGGTCGCCGGGCTCTGCCTCGCGCAGCCGCGGCTTCTCGGGAATGGGCGGCTCGCTGAGGCCTTCTTTCGCCTCCATCCAAGTTGGTATTCTGACCCATCCCTCGCTCTTGCCAGTGTGCACCAATTCCAAGGCGAGGCGGACGAGCTCGCTGGCAACGCCGCTTGCCGCTGGGCGTTGAGGCGTGGCGCGTTGCGCAGACAGTCGTTGGTAGTACGTTTCCGGCAGAAGAAGCGTGGATTTGCCCTGCCTCAAAGCATCGGCCAACGATCGCGATAGTCCGAGCTTGGCGACGGCAAGAAGCTCAACGTCCGTTGCCAAGATTTCGATATCGTTGAGGGTGCCTGGGGTACCAGAGGGCGGAAGCGCGGCGCAAATCTTGATACCGGTGCCGTCCAAGATCGAATCGACAACCTCGGCGATTGTTTGGTTGCCGAGCTCAACCAAGGTCGCGAGTGGGATTGCGCCCGAGGCGTAAAGCCGGATCGTGGCTTCGCCACGTTGCCTCCACTCCTGCAGCATTGGCAGCAAGTCATCGACGCTAAACTTCTGAACCAGACCCTGTTCCTCGAGCACGACAAAGTCAGTGTGCGGCAGTTCAGGATCGTCACCGAGTCGCAGGCTGAGTTGAAGCTTGTAGGACTCGGCGTGCGGATCTCCGGCGAAACGCTCGTGAAGGAGCTTGGCAATGCGGCGCACGCGCCCGATGGTGCGAAGTCCCGCAGGATCGTGGGCCAGCTGAAATTCAGCGCAGCGGACTAGGTCACCGGCGGTGAACTTGGTATCGTTGCGTTGGAACGCGGACCACGCTGTGTTTGCCGCCTGCTCCGAATGTCCAAGCTGGCTCAGGGACTCGGCTAGAGCGAGGCGAATCTGAATGTTCTCGGGGTTTCTCTCGACGAGCTTTTCCCAGAGCATTGGCGCTTCTGGTGGATCGACCGTTGCCGAAATCCTCGCTAACAACTGGATGATGTTCCAACCACCGCGCGAGCGTTCCTTTCTGAGGATTTCCCATGCACGCTCCGCCCTGCCGTTCTGGACAAGGCACCGCGCCAGGAGCCAACGGTAGCCCCGGGCCGGGACACTTTGGTAGGCACGTTCGGCATGTTCCAACGCGTCCTTGGGGCTTCCCGAACGCAGCTCTCGTTCCGCGAGGCTAAGCTCAATCGGACCGCGCCCTGGGTACGCCACGACAAGGTCACGGAGAAGCACCAGGGCTTCGTCGTAGTTTCCGGAGAGGGAAAGGAAATCAGCCCGTTGGACTTCGGGGAGCCATGGGTTCCGCGTTTTTGGCAGAAGCGCTAACGCCTCATCGGTTCGGCCGTCGCGGGCTAGCTCCAATGCCCTCCCAAGATTCGGTTCTTCAGTTGTGCTTGGCTTCAGACCACGCTCGGCATCGTCCGGATCGGCTGTCACGAAGTAAAAGATGCCGCGAAACGCTTCGAACTGGCCCACGATACTAGTGGGAAGGGCGAGGGGTCGCAATCCTCCGCCCGGTTGCTCGAAGCGTTCGAGCCAGCGCTCTGCCGAAGTGATTGCGGTTTCGAGCTCGGGGGGAGTGAGAGGCTGCGCTCCCTCGGCGAGCTCAAAGATGGACCAATGGATCGCCCTGACAACGATCGAGAAGGCGATTGACACCTGCATCAGGCTGTTTGTCTCCGCCGCGACAGCCTCGCGCGCGTATTTTACGCCTTCCGCCAGAGCTCCTTGTTCCATTGAAAGCTCTGCCGCTCGGAGCAAAACGCCCGGTTCTTCGACAAGTGGCTCCGTCGGCATCGTGCCCGACTTCATCATCACGATCTGCTTGGTGACGGTCAGCTGCTTAGGATCGAGGTCAGATTCCCTTGCCGTTTCAGCACGCGAGATCCACTTTCTCGCCTCTTCAACTTCCTCAAGCTCTGCCCAGATCCGGGCCAGGCCTAGCCATTCATTAGGCCCTAGTTGCTCTGAATCGATCGTTTGGAGAACGCCACGCGCTTGCTCTAGTTCCTGGCGGTTGAGATGCAAGAACGAACTCAAGACTTGCACCCGGGCCATCCAGGCGAGGGCTTTGTCATCGTTGGGAGCTCTCTCAAGGTGTGCGCGGATTGCTTGAGTGAGCCGTTCGATTCGCTCTGAGGCAGCATCGTACCGTTCGCTATTCAGAAATTCCCGAGCCTCGTCGAAGGCCCCTTTCCATTCGCCCTGGAGCTCGGTGGAGTAAAGCTCCAGCTGCAGTGCCATCTGCCTTGGCTCGTCGAATGGCGGCGCATCGCCGCGAATGCGATTGACAATCCTCTTGATCTCGGCCTTTGCTTCAGCGGTGGATGGCGCGTACCGGCCAGGCTCGAGGGGCTCACTGCCTGCGACGAGTTTTCGATCTATCTCGATGCGCTCTGTCTCATCTGGGGTACCGCTGGGCCATGCACGGACTACGGCTCGTGCCCCTCTGCAGAGCGCCGTTTCGAGCACGTTCAGCTGGAGTACTTTGGGCGGCAGTATGATTTCTGCCGTCAGAGACTCAAGCTCACTTGTTTTGCTGAGACTGTCGGCGGTGCTTGCGAACTGCTCTAGGCGCCTCTTTCGCGTTGGTGGCAGCGCGCCACGCTCGAGGAAGCCTCCAACTTTGGACTTGGTGCTGGCAGCACGATCGAGTCGTTCAAGGTCGCTGCCGCTCCCGGCAATACTTTCAAGCCAATCGGCGTAAACAGCCTCGTGGTGATTGGATTTGTAGACGAGCGACGGGGCAGCTACGACGCGAGACACCGCACGATCGCCAAAGGCTGTCGACTTGCCAGGCGGAACATCACGGAGATCGACGTCAACGACGAGAACGCCTTCTTCTTTGGCAGAGAGTTGCCATGGGAGCCCGGCATCGTTCGGGGCTCGTGTGTCAACGAAAACTCCCGAGCCACCCTTATCGGAGCCGTTGGCGTAGAACGCTGGCTGCTTGTATCGAGCAGCCTGCTTTCTCGCTTGCTCGTGAAAGTCGTCGGTCTGTGGCGTATAGCTCGGGACTGCCCAGAACCGGACGTTCTCAAAGTATGGCGAAACGGCCCTCGCAACTCGCTCGTCCTCGCGGTCGATGAAATCGACACAGAGGAGAACGCCCATGGGACCCATCATCCCCTCGGGTAGGTTTACGGGATGCCAGTTCGTTCCGGGTTCAAGCACCTCGCGTTCGCCGTCGATTGGGGAAGCGTGGAGCTTGGGGACACACGCAATTAAGTTACCGTTGGAGAACACTGGAGAGACCGCGGTGTTCAGCGCCGGTGACTCAACGGAGCCGAGTACTTTGTATACGGCTTCCTTCAGTGCCGCGCGGTCCACCAAGTGACTGCCGGCCACGACGACCATGGCGCCGCCTGCTTGAGCCACATCAGGCAACACATGCGGCGGTATGGAGTACTCCGGGAACACGACCACGTCGACGTTCCACTCGGCGCACCATTCGAGAATCGCAGCGACCTTGAGCCGCAGCTGCTCCTCATACACTGCTGCGATCCGCCCGCGGAGATCGTTTGCCGACGTCAGGGCATCGGGACCAACACCGACGGGCAGAGTCGCGCCGCCCAGCGGGTCCTCAATCAGTGATCGCGCTCGACTCGGCGTAAACGCCGGATGGAATCCAAGCTGCACGACGGCCGCCCTCAGGTAACCCGTGTCCTTCGGATGACGGTCGTTCTGGGTGGGATGGGTCGTCACTGGTGGCGAGGATAGCGCGACATTGGGCCGGAGAGGTAATTCGGCTATGAAACAGGCGCCATTGAGCGAGAGCGTGGTTACCGGTTCCACGATACGCTGCAGCCGGCCGAGTGGCGTTTAGACCGTCCCGCAAGGGAACTTACCAGAGAAATGTCGGAGGTGGATAGTCGTAAGCAACCTAGTCCCGCTAGCCTGTGCAGGGGTCGAACCCGGTAAATGTCATGGCCCTGTTGGCTTTCGTTGGAGGCGACTGATCTCTCTGGAAACAGAACGCGGCGCTGTTGTCGCCTACTATCCGTTCGCAAGTGGCCATCGGCTTCCGGACATCATTTGCGGTGAGCCCACCGACATCCCGTCGCATCCACCCCAACCCGCCTAGGCGGCCTTAACCAATTGCCGTCATTCGCCTAAACCTGCCCAGGCGCCCTCGACGGCGCAATTTCTCC
The DNA here is from genome assembly GCA_003154095.1 of Myxococcales bacterium. Lineage (GTDB taxonomy): Bacteria > Myxococcota_A > Polyangia > Polyangiales > Polyangiaceae > FEN-1139. The sequence continues at coordinate 16,758 of PMCK01000132.1, forward strand.
CGGCCCAAGCCGCCGAGGTGGCCTTAAAACGGTGTCGTTGTCTCACCTGGGGCCGCCCAGGAGGGATCTGGAGGGTGTTCGAGGTCGAGTTGGAGGCGCCGAGGCGGCTTTCCGTGAATGCATGACATCAAAAAAAGTCGCCGAGGCGGGTGTGGCGGGTTGCGGTTCTCTTCAAAAGGGCAGCTACGCAGGTTTGATTCGGTTGAAGGGTATCGCTCGGGGGCGCCTGGGTGGGTTGATCGCGATGGTTGCTATGGTTCGAAAGTCGCCCCGGCGACTTTTTTGATTTGCGGGGATTGGTTGGAGCCGCCCGGGAGGCCTTGGCGGCGGGATTTGCCGTGTTTTGGGGGTGGGCGAAAGAAAGAGTGAGGGGTCGATCTTTTTTAGCAACTGGGGTGGGGCGCGCCCGATGAATCTCATGTGCGTCGCATTGTGCGGGCACGAAAATATCACGAATCAATGAAGGAAGATAAAGACGGCGGATATGCGCGCTCGCGCGTTCACGCTGTTGACGGATGCGTATGATAATGCGCGCCGCGCGATTATCTATCTGCGCTGGCACGAGGGGGATGCCGATATCATCTGCCCATCTCTGTTCGCCGGTCGCAGTAACGGTCGCGGCAAGGCCGCCGACAACAAGCCCGCGACTCCGGGTGCGAATCCAACGCCGAATGCAAACCCAACGCCAAACGCGAATCCAACGCCGGCGGCGAGCGGTAATGGTAGTAACGACGCTGCGCGCGCGGCTAGTATCGCGGCCAATGGTCCATTCGTTTCGTAGCGGTCATTCACTTCTTTCGTACATATATAGAAGGCCCGCGGCGGAAGGCACCCACGCCACAAACACGCGGAAGTGGACACAACGCCCGTGCATGCGCAGTAGTACGCGCACCTAAAGCGGAATTTTGGACGCTCGCGTACAGTTGTCGAGCGNNGGAAGGCAATAGTTGCATTGCGCGCGATGAGAGCCATTCGGTTTTTGCCAGCACACATTGCTGGTACGCATCAGCGTCGCCCCTAGACTTGTCGTTCGCGAGTGCCAGGGCATGCGTGCAAATTGCTGCTGCACGGCTTGCCTTCTCTGCTTTCGCGATGATGTCGGTACCGAACCAGGCAAGGACGCAGCCGAGAAGCGAGAGAACGACAGGCAGGGGCTTGAGCCACTCGACACGGAAAAAGGATTCCTTGCTCAGGTAACCGCCGAGGGCGCCAGCCGAAAACGCAACGACACCAAAAATCACGGCGACGACGCCCCACCGTGTCGCAATACCCTGCAACTGTCCTGCGAGTGTGGCGCACTGCACGAATCCGTTCCCTTTGACGTATGCATCCAGAGGCGCCTCCGTGGTGCCCACTTTCACTACGAGGAACACGACGGCCAGCAACGCCAACAACCCACCTGCAATGATTCCCAGCCATTTCGATGAATTCATCTAGAGAACCTCCGTGTTCAAGGCCCTGAACGTGCCGCGCACTGCAGCGGTCTTTAGGGACCTGCGCCACAAACGCTGCGGTGTCAACCCCAAACTGTGTGTTCCGGGACGGCAACAGCCCCGCCCTGGCTGCGTTCCAATGAGGTGCCGCCTGAAAGAATGGCTGAAACAAGCAAGGATGCAACTCAGGGGCCATCCCCACTCCCGTACCGTGAACGCTGACGACCGCGGAGTCGGGCGGGGAGGTTAACTCGGGTTAATAATTCGCAACAACAATACTCGTTAACGTCGAACGACGATTCAAGTCACCGGTGCCGAGTTGCCCGTCGCTGTTTTCTCCCGTGCAGCGCAGGTCGCCACTTTCTGTGATTGCGCAAGTAGTGAAGCGCCCGACGTTCACGGCCGAAATGTCGCTGGCGATGCGCGTCGGTTCGCTTCGGAGCTCTAAATCACCGGTGCCGAGCTGACCTTCGATATTGCGACCCCAGCACCACATTTCCGCGCTTCGATTGAGGGCGCAGGTGTGAAATGTGTTGCTGCGAACCGACGTCCAATCCGTCGAAACGCCTACCTGGGTTGGAGTATCGAGCTGAGTAGCACCGGCAATACCCAGTGGAGAACCGTCATTGGTTCCGCTGCCCGAATTTTGCCCCCAGCACCAGAGGGTGAAATCTTGCATGACTCCACAAGTGTGGTTCTGGCACGCGGCAATACCTAGCCACGGCCCAGTCGATGCGACCTGAATTGGCTCGCGCACTTGGATGCGCGAGTCGCCACCGAGTTCGTGTTCGCTGTTACGCCCCCAGCACCAGAGTCCCCCGTCGAGCTGAATTGCGCAGGTGTGCCCCTGGCCCGCATCGACCGCGCGCCAATTGGCGCTTCCAACTCGAACAGGAGTCAACCCATCCGCCAGTGTTTCGTCTCCCGCGGGAGGTTGATCCGCCTGACCTAACTGACCCTCAAAGTTCTGTCCCCAACAATAGAGTTCTGCATCGATCAAGAGTGCACAACTGTGCTCGAACTTGGCTGAAAGCTGGGTTGCCGGCTGTGGCAAAGAAACCAACCCCGGGGAAGTTCGTGAAGTTCGGTCGCCTTGGCCGAGCTGTCCGCGACGGTTGTCGCCCCAACAATAGACATTTCCAAGTGAATCAAGGGCGCAGCTGTGTCCCGAACCAGTCGCCAACTGACGCCAGGTGATGTCGCCCAGGACAGCCGTGGGTGTTACCTGACTCGAATTGTTGCCGAGTCCAAGTTGACCCAAGTCGTTCGAACCCCAAAAATATGCGGTACCGTTAGCGATCGCGCCGCTGTGGAGGTCACCTAAGCTGATATCGGCCATTCTGGCTTCGCCGGAAGCGTCGCGATTGTCCACGGCCGGGCGAAGTACATCGCCGCGCTCTACACAATTGCAGAGGCCGCAGGAAACTAGAGCACCGAGTATCGTTCGTCCTCGCATTAGTCGACCCTCAAAATTCCCCCAATAAGGCGAGCGATGCATATTGTTCGAGCCCTGCGACGCCCGCGATGTCACGACCCGCGTCCGTGGCTTCGAGTCCACGCAGCGGCAAACCTAGTCCGGCACCCAATTCGAACCACATAGGTCCAACCGGGTGAATTGCCGCATTGAGCCCCGATCGGGCGAATAGGGCAAGTCCGCTAAGATTGTTGCCGAACGCACCGCGCGCCGCATCTCCTTGCAGGTGAATCCACGCAACGTGGGCACCAGCGGTCCAAGTGAGTTCGATCCGGGAACTTCGTAGTAGCGACGGGCCCCCATCGAACGATATGCCGACAGAGGTTGGCCGAACATCCCCATCCGGCGCGGATACTGTCAGCCCCTGCCGAATACCGAGCGCAATTCTCAAGCGGAATCGCTGACTGGGAGCCAGCACGCATAGTGCATCTGCGCCGAATTGTGAAATTCCCGAACCGAAGTGTTCCGCAGCCGCCTGGACGCCGAGGCGCGGTGGATCTTGAGCTGGCTGCTGAATATTCTGTTCTACTGCTGCTACCAACTGAGGAGGCGCGGCGGAACGGTGCTTGGTCCCTTTGAAGGCAATCTCGGCCCAGCTAGCCCAGACCAATTCATCTGCGGCCAGCGCAATCGCCAGTGCGCGACCGTCGATGGGCATACTCGACAGATCGACATCCCGACTCACTCGTTTCTCCGTAACCGAGTCTCGAATCTCGACAGTGACCTCTACGCTTTCTATCCCATTCGAACTAATCCGAATTGCAGCCACCGGTGGTTTTGACGGGCCATCGCCCTCTTGGCAGGTCTCGATGTGACGGCTGGCAAGACCTGCCTTGAGATCCTCAAACGCGGCTTCCCTGAGACCTTCGCGCCAGGAGCCTTCGGCAAAACTTACACTTACCCAGGGTTGACCGCTTGCACCGCAAGCCGATTGGGAACTCGCCTTGGAAGCAAAAGACAATGTGACGGCTACGCACAAGGTTAGACTTGCGATGAACTCGAGAAGCCTATCGACCCTGCATTGACTGCTCATCGCTCGGACTCAATTATGTCACGAAACGGGCTCGCAGGGTTCCTGCCTATCTATGCTCATTTTTTGGGGCATTGGCGGCCCACGAGCGCTGCGTGCACTCCGCTTGGATAGCTCTTCAGGTACGAATCCCGTGCAGACTCGCATAGCGTAGTCTGACCGGATATTGCGTAGACCTCCACCAAATGGGCCATGGCGTCCTCTCGAATGGCTGAGCCGGGCGACAGAGTGACAGCACTTTGGAAGGCCCGCACGGCGCCAGGAATGTCGGAAAGTGTGCCCATTCGTAGTCGCCCGAGTTCAAATGCGGCCAAGCCCGCACGCGGGTCGCTCGGGAACTTGGAGAGCAAATTCTGATACGCCCGCGCGGCACCGCGAGCGTCACCCGCGCGGCGCGCGGCATTGCCCTGATCCAGCAGCGATCGCGCTGACGGTGAGTCTACGGCGACCGGTGGAACTTCACCTGCATTCTGATCGCCGGGAGCTCCCAACTCTTTGGATGGGACTGCCTCAACGCTGGCATCGACGCTAGGTAACGCCGCAACTGAAGCGTGTTCTCGTGCGGTTTCCGTCACGGCACTCTGCTGTTGACGCCTATCAATCGACCAATGCTCGCCTGCAGCCAGGCGTCGATTGGACGTCGACCCCTCAGGCCAAACAACCATCACTGAACCCCTTTGCACAGATACTTCGATCTGGTTGGTCTCCGTGTTTAAATTGACCGTGAAACGGGTGCCCGTCACCCGCACCTCCACGCCCTCCGCAAATACGGAGAATTGTCGACCCGGTAATGACGCAAGGTCACATACGACAGAGCCCCGTTTGAGTCTGACCGCCGCCGAATGACTATCACCAGTGAGCACCTCTAGCCGGGTTCTGGCCGCAAGTTCCAATCTCGAACCATCGTTGTAGTCCACGGTCAGGCTATCACCTGCCGTTTCCAGCGCCGCATTGCGAAATGCAAAAGCGGTGGGTGCCCGCATCGACAGTCGCCACGTGATCACTGTTGCACAGATCACAAAGAGTGCTGCGGCAGCCAACGAGTACCTGAAGCGCCGCGGAGCTCGAGGCCTAGACTCCAGTCGTGACGACACGATTGCCCAAATCCGGCTAAGACGTGCCGATGACGCGTCTACAAGAACGTATTTGGAGAGGGCTGGGAGTTTGGTCACGAGTTTCTTACCGTTCAGAATGATTTACCAAAATCTGGAGATGCTTCTCGGCTGATACCAACCGGCGCTTGACGGTGGCTAGACTGATTTGCATGGTTTGAGCAATTTCGGCTAAGTCCAGCCCTTCTACGCGACGTAGCAACAAGGCGATCCGTTCCTCCGCGCTCAGGCGGGCGACGACAGCATAGACAGCCCGCAATTCGCTGACGACTTCCGCTGGCGCTACCGGCGATATCGTCAGGTCCGGATCGAGAGGCTCGGCCACCCGCAGCCCCAAGCGAATCAGCAGGCGGCGGCGACGCAGCCGTTTCTGTGCGCCGTGCACGGCAATCGAAGTCAACCAAGCCGCAAATGCCTGTGGGTTGTCTAGGCCGTTCAAGCGACTCAATGCACGGACGAACGAATCTTGAACCAAGTCGTCGGCCTCGTCGCTCGCGCCGAGCATCCGTTGTGCAAGTCCCAAGAGTCGCCCCGCGTGGCGGACGAACAAGGCTTCCTGCGCCCAAACTTCGCCCGCGCGGGCCGCTATGACGAGCGCTGCATCGGTCGGGCCTGCGCCCGACTTGGTCGAAGGGCGAGACTCCGTTACCACGTTGCATGGTACCTTACCCCGCAAACAGCGGCTCCTGCCACCATTGGGCTGCTGGTGCCACCGACCGAATTGGCGGAATTGGCGGAGTCCGTGCCCGAACAGCCGGCGCTCAGGAGCCCGGCTAGCACGGAATAGAGCTCGAAATGTGCGCAGTGTGCCCTAACGGTTCTCACCATGTCTTCCATGACCCTCGAGCGGGCCCAATAGGCTCACGCAAAAGCGACCGCGACGGCGCAGCCTAACCGGACGTCCCTGCTGGTCGAAAAGCGTGGCCACGTGCCGTGCTGCCCCCAAATTTTCGGTCTTGGGTCGGCGGGTTACCGAACCCGGTCAAAACGAGAAGCGGCGGGTGAGCCCGAAGGATACCATTGGACCGGCAACGTCGATTGACTGGTTATAGCTGTACGAGTACGCCGGATAACCATTCTGAGCTGGGTAAGTCGCGGTGGTCCGCTTTGACCCAAAGATGCCGGCTGCGCCAGCGGATACAGACAATTTCCACGAGCCCGGGCTGCCATTGCCAACTATCCAAGTTGACACACCAACGCCCGCATACCAATAGCCCATTACGCCCCCGCCGCCTTCTAGAAAGATATCCGAGCGACCGCGAAGGGGCACCGAGAGTTGCCCCGTTGTGCCTCCGTAAATGAAGCCACGCCGATTGCTCTCGCTGTCACGATGCAGGATTAGTAAATTGCGCAAAGACAGGGTAAGTCCATCCCTCGCACCCAGGCGAACCAGCTGCGACATTGTAAAGGCCGCATGAGTCTCCTGAGTCTGCACGATTGTCGGACTCGCGGTTACGCCCGTATCTGCACTATTGCTGCTGCCTCCAAAGTAGTTCTGCAGCATGTGATCGGCATCGCCGTTGACCCAACTCACACCGGCACCCAGTCCCACGGCGAGTGCTCTTGTGTCGTAGCCGCCTTCCA
>PMCK01000132.1:23423-28765 GCA_003154095.1 Myxococcales bacterium
AATTCGCCAACGTTCGCAACGCGGGGGGGATACGCGTTATTGGCATCGGCATCAGAAGCCGTGGGCCGCGCGTAGTCGCTGGCCTCGACCACCGCGCTGCGACCGGTTTCAGCAAGAGCGCTATTCTCTTTTACCGCGACGACCACAGCCACCGTCAGGAGCTCTTCACCCCTAAAGCCGGAGGCGCCGTCTTCGTCTACGGCTTTTGACCGGTAGATTGCGAAATTGTCGCCGACTCGCACCCCGTCGGCTGCTCCGGAATCAATTTCTACAGTTCCGGGCATTACGCGGCGAAGTTCAATATTTGTTGGCGCGCGCCGCTTCTGCGACCCGGGGGTGGGAGCGCCGGTTATTGGTGTGGGGGCTGCGGAGTGAGTCGTCTCGGCTACCGCTGCGTCGTCGAGCGGTACAGCACTGCGTAAGACGGTGACGACCCAGACTTGCCCGTTAACCTCATGAAAGCCTGTCGCTTGCCCATTGACATTGATGTCACGCAGGTGTCGGGGTGAAAAACCTTCCGAAACATCATACACCGTAACAGCACGTACGCCGCGTGCGACGTAGAGCAGAGACCCTTGACGGTGAATTGCGACAACTGGACCCTCGACTGTCAAACGCTCACGGCGAGCACCCTGCACCGCAACGACCGCGCCAGCTTCCACGACAAATTCGACGGGTGCGAGCGAGGTGTCGGCAACTGTCGCGCCTGTCGCCGAAGCTGGGGCCGCGCTAGGCATGCCCGTGGACGAATCGGCCGCAACCGAATTGACCGCGTGTGACGAAGCAAGCGCGGAGATGAAAGCAAGCATTTGTACGTTCATGGAGACCTCCCAGGCGGCAACCATCGTACCGCAATGAGGTTTGCTTTCGGCACACTATTTTCAAGTCAATCGACTAACGGGACTCCTTTGCAGGTTGCCTGCTCTAACCATCATTTTACTCGAATATCCGGACGGGTGCTCCTGCAACCAGCAACCAAAAACCAGCAACCAGAACCAAACCGACATATTTGGTCCAGAGGGATGTGAGCTATCGCAAGGCCCCGGACCAAACACTAGTATGGTGCCTGCACTGTACCATTTGAAATCATGTTTCCTGCCGGTGCATAGTCGCAGACCCATACCTGAGACCACTGTCCCGTACAATCCGCCTTCATTCCGCAGCCAACGCTCGTTGTGGCGCGCCAAACCAATTGCGTATAGTGGCCGCAATCAAGGTTGGATGCCGACTGAGCACTACCGTTGCAGGTGTTGGTGGCGATGTCGTAATTCTGCCCTTCTTGCTTCCAAGCGGCGACTACATCCGACGGGTTATCCGGAGTCGAACCGGAACTAAAGTACATATTCTCGCCCACGATCTGTCCGTTGACATTCCGATTCGGGTTGTGATTGTCCGTGCAAGTGTCCGCCCAGGCCTGCGCGTGACCCGCCAGCGTTTCGTCCCAGGTTAGGTTCGGCAATGGCGGATTTGCACTGGGTGCCGCAGCCCGAACGGCGTTGTGCGCGTCCAATATTCCACACAGAGCCCCCGGGCACTCCGAAACAGGATGTTCGCTGCCACTATTGCTGCTCGAGGACGAGCAGGCGGCGACCAACGTGGACACGGCCACGATCAAGCCTAGACTGTGAGAACGCAGTGGGTTCATCGAATTCGCCTCCAATACTAATTTATACCGCGGCTGAGCGATTGCCGAGACCACAATCGACATGATTGTATCGACAGCACGGATTTTCTCATTCACCCGATTGGGCGTTACGGACCCAGGTCACTGACGTTTCAGCATGCCAAAGCAAGCTTTGCGTCACCCGTTGGGAGCGGTCCCATTCCCAATCGGAAGTGAGCCGAATCGCTCGTTAAATCGCTTCAAGAGGCGGTTGAGCTCGCGCATCGGCTCAGAGACCTCAGCGTAGCGAATAAGGCTTGCCCCATCCGCTTCGGCTCGCTGGATCTGGCCATTTCCTCGGCCATTCACGTATTCCCGCAACGTTTCGCCCGGCTCCGTGCATGCGTAAAAAACCATCGCACTGATCCCTGATTTGTAGTCCATAACCTTCTCCGCGCGCGTCTGCAGGACACCCGAAGTCTCGGGCGCCGAGAGACTAGCCTCGGATATCGGATACCAAGGTCCAAAATTCACATACCAAGCGTAGCAAATGCTCACGCAGGTATTCGAAGAATCGTCCATTCGGGAACTGCCGCACGGTCGTTCGCAATTCTGCGCCGGGTTCGCATTTGCGTTTCAGAGGTGATGGGCCTCTTGTCACTCAGCAACAACGCCCGGGTCCGCGTTCGGATCATGATCGGGTCGCAGCAGCATTGATTGTGCCAATGCTGACTGTGCGGTGTACTAAGGGCATTGGTACTAAATTCAAAAGTTGACGTCTTGAGTATTGCGGTTTGCGGTGCTTGGGTTTATGCCGAGCAGCCATGGCGGGTGAGTCATCTCTCTGTGTCGATCCGGTCTTATTGAGTGAGTCAAATATTCGGATGATGGTCGAACCTCTCATAGGTGTGTTCGTCTTGGGGCCTCTGATTGGGGATGTGATCCGCGTAAAGCACGTTGGCTGTGCAAAGCACGATCTTCGCGAAACATTGCTGTCGCTCGTCCCGCCCACGGCATCCGAACTCTATGTCGTGTGGTCGTATTGCGACACTGTTGAAATGGCCGAAACCCTCCAGGAATTGCTACAGTCGAAATATCTCAAACGGCTGCCGGAATCTCGAGAGAGAAGAGCAGACGATGCGGGCCCGCCGTCATCACAGTGACCCGGTAGGTGGAGCGTAAGCTGCAGGTGCCGGGACGGTGTCCTGCCCGTGGTAGGCCCCGGCGCCGTGCCCAAGACCAAGCACGGCGAGCAACATCGACCCAATCACCCCAACTTTCTCGGCTAATCCGCAAACGGCAGCTTTTTTGCTGGGAATTCGGACAAGATTGGGGGAAAATAAGCCTGCGCTTAGAAGAGAGTTTTCGGGAATGCGCAACGCTCCTCCCAGTACGCTGAGAGAGTCGCAATTTCAACGAGTTGTAGCCAAGGCGGGTATTCCTATGAAGAGCCAGTTTTTGTTGACCTGTTCTGCAGTCGTCTTAGCGTCATGCGTCGGTGATGCGCAATTCGTCTTGCAGCAGCCGGTTGCAGCGCGGTGCACGACGGCTGGCCTGCGAGACTGTGAAACGATAACCCAGGGCACGCTACTTTACGCTGACGGCAAGCCGAACGCGGGACGTCAGATACTCCTTCAAGGGCTAAGGTCCAATGCGGGCAAATCCGCAGAACTCGAACGATACGCCCACGGCCTGGAAGTGATCGGAGATGTGTCGGGTGACGGCGAATACCAAACGCCGCTGCAGCCCGCGGTCTGGCTCGTTCGGTATGCGGCCCAGCAAGAGGCGAAGCGAGGACAGTTGTCTGCGGTGGAGGCGCCTACGATTACGGCGCAGTCACGGCATACGGAATTTCATAAGCCGACCCTAATCGCTACATCAGTCGTTGAGCCCGCGCAGTCGCCACTTTCGGCACCCGTTACGAGCGCAAAGGCTCCAGCAAGCGTGTTTTTCATGCTTGCCGGCAACGCTCTGGCGGCGGATTGCCGTTTCCCGGGAGCCCCAATGATGTTGTGTGTTCACGAGTCGGTCGAGGTTGCGCGGATCGTTTCGGACATCATCGTGTCACCCGCCTGCCCGTACGATGTGCTCTTTGCGAGCCGTCACGGTATTGACCTGGACTGGGTTACTTATGCGCCCGCCGGAAAGGGTGCAGAGGTGCACGGCGCGGCGCTGCCATTGGTGCCAGGCAGAATACTCACCGCCGGCGTAAGTTACGCGTCACAAGACGTAACCCCGGACGTACGTTGCGGCATCACCGTTGTGTGGCGCGATGCGGAGATAGGTCAACTTCCTCCGGTGCCGTTGCGACAGACTCAGTTGGTCTTACCGCAAAAATAATAGCCGCAAGCGCAACTTGACTTCAGCTGGTCAGGGAGATTTTGACGCTGAATGCTTGCCGGATAATGCTGAAGTTTTCGGACAAAGCGAGCCGACACAGGCCACTGCCGGCGGGCTCCGCAGCGGCTTCATTCGACGGAGCTCCTTCCAACTGAAGGGACGAGTCCGAGGGAGTTGCAAAGGCTGGTTCGTGTGCACAGGGAACCATACGGAGTCTCGAGTGGGCCGGAGCACATGGATACTCTCCGCCGGATTGAGCGCTTGCATGAGGATCATTGCGCGCTCGCCGGACCGGGAGGTAGCAACATCGAGCACCACCACGACCTCAGAGGGATGACCCTCGTGCAGGAAGAAGGCGCCCGGTGCAAGGCTTTCTGGTGGGATCGCAACGCTTTCGGCAATTAGTGCCTGGCTGTCACTCGCACTAAATACGCTGTCCAGGTACTGGCGAAATGCGGCATGGTCGAGTTTGGATTGGGGCGGTTGCCGAGGGACCCATTTCTGCTGTTTCCCGGCAGACACGAGGCGCTCACCGGCTCTCCACTTTTCAAGTGGCAGCTCGAGTTTGGCATCAGACAGATATAACATCAAAAGATCGCCGACGAACCAGCGCCACTCAGCGAACAAGCGCAGGACGACATCGGCGCTTTGCTGGATGTCTTGGTTGCCGATGTCGATGGCCACCACGGCGGCCAGATGCTCATCGTCGCCTGGCACGACGATCTCGCCCCGATAGTTTCTTACGGGAGTGCCCGGTGCGGCTAGCGGAAGCAAGCGTAGCCACTCACTCCACGATTCGGGTTCGTCCGCGAATTGGGTGTAGCCTGGCAATGGTGAATGCGTAAAGCGATCCCACATCGTGTGCGTAGTCTCGGGAACGGGATACGACGAATCGCCGATCCAGCCGTACCATTTGAGCTCGGGCCGAGTATCCACGCTGGCTGCGGGTTGCGCAGCCGAGTCCGAAGGTGGCTCCGCCGATGTCGTGGCACTTGCTGACGGAGTGGGCTTTTCCCCGAGCGGCCCATGACGATTGCAACCACAACCAATGCATCCCCAAGCGAACAGAGTGACTACCCAGGTGAAAGGATCCGCCGACGCACACGGAAAGTAGAATCGAGTGGTCTGCAGCATTCGTGTCATGTGTAAAGCGCGAGCCCGATTGAGTCTACCCAAAAGCCCCAAACGTCTTCGAGGTTCGGGGCTTTTTCTCGGCGGGTGGCTCATCGAGCCGCCCCTCGAGTCGCGTGCTTCCGGGCTACTTCACGTAAATGTCAGGCTTTGGCGGATTGGCCATGCCGGCACCGATGTGGAACCCCACGTGAGGCGGTTGATTGTAGCTCGTTTGCTCGAATGATACCTGTGCGCGGTACGTCGGATCGTGCATGAGCGTGTAGAT
>PMCK01000145.1 GCA_003154095.1 Myxococcales bacterium
CAGGTAGGCATCCGCGGCCTGCCGCAACTGTTGCGCAACCAGTGATATTTGTCCGGATTCGCTAGCGAGCTCCATGAGCGCACGGGCATAACGATTGGCGACGACAGAAGTGATCATGCTCGACCTCCGAGGCTATCCGAAGGCAACTTCTTGAGGCTTCCGAGCGCTTCGTCGAAAAGCGATTGCTGATCTTGCCCCGTCAATTGACGAGCTACTTCCTCAGTTGCTTGCTCGAGAGCCTTTGCGACGACTTCGCGTCTCAATTCGTCTTTGGCGCCTTCGAGTTCCGTCTCGATGAGCCTTGCGGCGTCGCGCTCGATCCGGACGCGTCGCTCCACGGCCTCTTGTAATATTCGTTCCCGCTCCTGTTCGCTGGCACGGCGCATTTCGGCTTTGATGAGCTCGATTTCTTCGTCCACGTGGCTCAGCTTTTCTTCGAGCTCATTGAGTCGATTCTCGGCTTGAGCCCTGACTCGACCGGCTTCTTCCATGCCAGAAACGATGGTGGCCTTGCGCTTCTTGAGCGCTGCAGGTAGCTGTTTTCTGGCAAATATTACGATGAGCGACATCAGTATCAGCCAGTTCAACCCAGTCGCCAAAAAGGGTGCTGGCGTTCCCGTCGGACGCCAGAGGATGCTGGGCTCGACGTGGTCCTTTTCGCCGATGAGCCCGTAGTACCAGTTGATATCCGAAAAACTGGTACCTTCCTCTTCTTCGTGTTCGGCGCTGGCCTGCGCAGTGGCTTTGGCTTCGCCGTCGTGCGGCGCAGCGACGACCACCGTTTGGCCGGAATGTTCACTGGCCTCCGCGGGCTCATCGGCAAGTGCCTTGTGAGTGCCGCACAAAACCAAAAAGGCGAGCAGAACAACTCGGTAGGCCCTCATGTGATCCTCCGCCCGAGCAGCTTAGACCCAATTTCACGCGCAATCGATTGGCTTACGAGGCTCATATCTTGGCGAATTTTGCCTACTTCGTGCCCGATTTGGAGGCGGCCCTCTTCGACGAATTTCGCCGTCGCGGAGCGAGCCTCGTCGAGGATTTTGGATTCCAGTTGCAGTGTCTCGAGCCGTAAACGATCCCGCTCCTGTGTGGCAATGCGTTTTACGTCTTCCAGTTTGGCCTGATAACGGACGAGGAGATTCTCAGCCTTTTCCTGCATCTGGCGGGCGTCCGTGCGTGCGCCTTCGGTTCGGCGCTCGCGCTCCTCGAAGAGCCGCAGCAGCGGCTTGAATAGGAGGGGTGATAAGACCACGATCAGGAACACGAAGATGGCCATTTGGACCAGCATCGTGCGGTCGATGTCCATGACGACACCACCCGAAGCCAGAATTCTGAAGCCTTGCATCAGTTGGGGCCCGCTTATGGCAGTGAACGCTGTCACGTGTTTGATTCCTCTACACCGGCGCACTGGCTACCGGGCCTGTCGGGTGAGCCCTGCCTAAATCAGCGGGATGCTCGTACCATTGCCCGCCGAGCGTGTCTAGATGCCCTCAGCGGCACGGAGTCCAGAGCGATAATGGAGGACGCTCGCCTGCAGCAAAATTGGCCAGTGGGCTCGGAAGTCCACAGACCCTCATTCCAGCCATGTCCCGGGCTATCGGTTGGTCACGGTAGGCCTTGCCGCTGATGGGATCTTGGGCTCCGGGCGCGATGTCCAGCAGTGGAATTAGGGCAAAATTGCGCTCTTCGAGGCGTGCATGGGGAACTCGCAGGCCAGGCTCGTCAACTGCGATCCCTTCAAGCCAGAGTATGTCGAGGTCCAGCAGGCGCGGTCCCCAACGTTCATTGCGAATTCTCCCATGTTTTTGCTCAATCCCGAGCAGTCGCTTCAGCAATTCCCGCGGCGAGAAGCTCGTTTGCAGGCTGGCCGCAGCATTGTAATAATCTGGTTGCACTGGACCCCCGACGGGGGCCGTCTCGAAGAGCCGCGATACGGCTTGAATGTAGCCCAATCGAGCCATGGCCGACAGTGCCGACTCAAATGTGGCTGCCCTGTCGCCCAGGTTGGCGCCAAGGCCAATTACGTATCGATTACCGGCAGTAAACACGCTTCGGGTGATACCGCCAAGCGGTGCTGCCGCCAGCCGTTTTGCCCGTCGCAAGATAAGCTGCCCCGCGGCGCTTCCCGAGGGATTCGGCCAAACTCGTGCTATGGCCTTGCAAGTGCCGGCCTGGCTTGGACTAACATTTGGTGAGTTCTTTGTGGTGGTCTTCCTCGCCGTCTTGATCGTATCGGCGGGCTACTGGCCAAGGATGGGTGCCTGGCTTGCAGAAAAGATTGCGTCGCGAAAGAATGAAAACTCGCCAAAGCTCACGGACAAGTAGCCATTGTCAAGCAGGCTCACATAAACTTCTGTAGGAATCGTGCCCTCTTCGATACCCGTCGCTGCGCCCCTGGAATCGCTAAGCGATCCGTTGGTGCTCGTCAGCGATACAACGACTGAAGCCGAGCGCCTAATAGCATCGCTACGCGCGCGTGGATTCCGGGTCAGGGACGTTCCGCTGATGCTTCTCGCTGGGCGTGTCGAGTCCCAGCATCCGAATCTTGTCGTATGTGACGGTAGCTCCGCGAAATTGGTGGAGGCCTTGAAACGGATGCGGACCGGTACCTGGGGCAAGCAAGTCGATGTCTTGCTCCTCGGCGGGGACCCCACAGAACTGCAGGAAGGCCTGACAGGAATCGTTGTCGAATTGCAGGCCCGCCTCTTCGCCCGACCCANNCAGACCGTCGAGGAATGCATTGGTAGCCCGCTGAATCGGCCTGCCTTTGCGGGCGTGTCCATGGCCGCACTTCCGCGGCTGCAACATCCGGCGCCGACGTCGGTTCGCGACACGGGACAGCCGAAGGGGCCTACTCCCATCCCGCACCGCCGCTCTTCGGGACCCGCTCCCAGTATTCGCCTGCCATCCGGGGCGTTGCTCGGCCAAAACGAAACAGTGGTACCGGGACGCCCGGGTTCTGGCCATCCCTCGCCAATTGACGAACCCGTTGCAGTACAGCCGCCCGCGCAATTCCCCGTAGCCCGCGTGAGCCGCGAGCTGGAGCACTTGCTCGAAAACGCGGAGCATCGACTGGGGCCCGT
This sequence comes from Myxococcales bacterium, assembly GCA_003154095.1. GTDB lineage: Bacteria > Myxococcota_A > Polyangia > Polyangiales > Polyangiaceae > FEN-1139. Next base: position 3,084 of record PMCK01000145.1, read on the forward strand.
TACTCATTCGCTACAGCCCACTGGTCAACCCATCGAGCACATGACGCCGGAAGCGGAGCTCGACGCGATTTTGCCGCCCGACGTACTCGCGGCATTGGAAGAGCCACTCGAGCTCGACGAAGGTGACGAGCCCAGCAGTCCCGGTACGCGTCCCGGCGAAAGGTCGCGATTTAGATCGAATATTCCCCCGTCAGCACCGATGTTCGAACGTGACACAGGTACCGGCAGAAGCGCGAGCAAACCGGGCGGCACGTTCGCGGCGATGGGCACAGGAAGCCTTGCACCGGCGAATCCAACTACGTTAGCAGGCACAACACCGATTCCGACTTCAAAGGGAAGCTTCGTTCCCGTACCCTCTCTACTGCAACACTCGACCAGTGTCGGCGACTATGCGCCGTTACCCGAATCGCAACCACCCGCGACCGTTCTGCAACCCCCCAGGCGCTCGATTGCAGCTGATGAAGACACGGACGCTCCGCTTCTACCCTCGCAACGACATAGAACGGAAGCCGAAGCGGCTGCCGACGTCGGCACTCCGAGGCCGCTCATCGATGACAACGGCGATCAGAATTCCACCGCGCCGCCAATCGCTAACCATTCGCGACCTCCGGTTGATGTTGACTTTGACATCAAGGAACCGACTCGACCTCCTCGTGTTTCGCGAGGCCGTTCTCCAATACCGCGCGTAACCTCTTCGCCGCCGGGTCGCGAACGGAGCCCTGCCCCGAAAGTGGAAAAGCCAGCGCCGGGGCCCGCAATTTCAATTCCGACAGCGATCGGGCCTGGTGACGTAGTCCGCGCCCTGGCTGAATTGATCAGAAGTCGTTTCTCCGGCGCATTCCTGGTCGAAGATGATCTCGGCGTTCGTCGTGTGGTGCTCCGTGACGGTGATTTCGTCATGGTAGCCTCGGGCATCGAAGGGGAGTCCCTGGTTGCATTTCTAATTCAGCGCGGCGATCTGAGTTCGGAGGCTGCGCGTCTCGAGCGCAAGTTGCCGCAATTCGGCCGGCATGCGGGCGCTGCATTGATCGCTCACGGTCACTTGCGTCAAGACGAGCTCTGGCCCGTGCTGCGCGCTCACGCGGAATGGCTGCTCGGCAAAACGCTCGCGGTCGAACGCGGCTCCGGTGATCTGGAGACTGAATTACCGGCACGTTTGCAATCCGAACCCGCCGTATTTGGCGGAGCAACTGGTGCGGAAGTCCTAATCGAGACATTACGACGCGTGGTGACACCCGAGCTGGCGCTGCAATCATTGGGCGGCCTTAGCGGACGCTTCGCAGTCGGCCAGTATCGGTCGCTCCTCAACGAATGCGCATTGACAAATCAAGAATCGCATCTCATCGAACAATGCCCAGGTAGGACCGTGAGTCAGGTCATGGCCGAAGCCGGATCAAGCGACTTTGCGGCGGCGTTGCAGGCGTTGGTTGCACTTGGAGTTCTGTCAGTCCTGGCACCCACGGCTCGCGACGTTGCCGCCGAAAAGGTTGCGCAACCTCGGGATGCCTTCGATGACGCCGCGATTCGCGCCCGCATTGGTCTTAGACGGGCGCTCGTCGAGGAAGGCGACTATTTTGCGTTCCTCGGTGTCGATCGCGAAGCTACGGGTTATCAAATTCGCCATGCGTACTTGGACCTGCGCCGCGAGTTCGACCCGTCCACGCTATTGACGGCCGCCACCGCAGAGCTTCGTGACGAAGTCGATGTCATCCTGGAAGTTCTCGATGAAGCCTATGAGGTCCTGCGCGACGCCGCGCGCCGCGAACGCTATCGAAGAGCACTCGCCTCCGATCCACGATAGTTCCGGATTTGAATTGACGGCACGTGGCCACGGGTTGACTCGAGGCGCGAACTCGCGCAGCTGAGCAGTTCGGGTTGGCGCAAGAGGCGCGCTATCAGCGGTTTGCGGCCGCGCTCAATGCCTCTGACCGTATCACCCGCTATTACGTTACTTCGGAGTATTCGGGCCTCATTCATCTTGGCGAAAAGCTGTCGTACCTGACGTTGCACCAGCTGCCGGGCAGCCGCACGATCACGCGAAGCCGTCTGCGTCGCCGAGTTTGAAACCAGGTTCCATCGATTCAGGGTCAAGAAGTTCCCCCAAGAGCCCGACAGACCCGACAGTTGCATCAGCGATACTGACGGATCTCGTCACCGAGCCAACCACTGCGCGAGAAGTCCTCGCCAGTATGGGACTGCCAACCGATCTGCCTCCAATAGCCAGAGCCAGGTCACCCGACTTCTGCCAAGAGTCGTTCGCTGCCGACTGAGACTGAACTCCAGACTGAGACAGGCACCCGATGGTCACCAAGTTGGTCGACCGAGTGCGAAGGTGTGCTTTGGATTAGATCAAGGCGCTTCGAATTCTACTTCCAGCACACGCACTTGTGCGCAGTCTGGGCATTATGTCCACTTGTCACTGTGGCGTGTGCTGGCAGGATGATGCGGTTTGGATCACCTAGGCTCCCGACGACGCGAATGCTCTGGAGCTCGAGAGAATGATCGGACGGGCCGCGAACATGGCGAGTGGGACTGACGCAGCCGATTGTATTGAGGTGCATCGTGACACCTTGAAATTCGTGCTCAAATCGTGGCGGATTTGCACAGTGGCTGAGCTGCCGTAGGCAGGTGGCGCCAAAATTGCCTGCCCTGCGATTACGGCCGACTTCTTGCGTAAAGCGCGCTGTATTTCTCGAGCTCTCGGGCGAAGTAGATGCACTCGTCGTCCGCGCCTAAGCCAAGAATGCCCACGCTCGGTGGAAATTCGTCGGGTTTGAGGGTCTTGAAATATTGGACTTTTTGGGCTTTGCCCGTGGACCAGGGCACCTCGTACGTCCAAGCCTCGCTGTCGTAGGGCAAGTCCTTAGGCTCGTAGATGATCAACCCCTTTGGCGTGTAAAGCACGATTGTCCCGGGTGACACCCCCAACTCGGTGACCAGCCGCGCATCGGCTTTGGTCTTCGAGCAGCGATACACACCACTGCCACCTTGAAAGAGGATCTGATCGCCTTCGAGGTGCAAGCTGTCGGGAAATGCAACGTTGGTAGCGAGCTTGGTGACCGTTCGATCCGCGAGCGAGATGCGCAACACGCGAGTCTCATTCCAATGTGCCACATAGACGGTTGCATCATCCGCCACAACTGAGTGATAATCACAGTAGAAGGTGCCCCCCGTCTGCGTGTCGGGCTGCCGATGGTCGATGTCGGCAATGACCTCGACTGGCCCGCCCTCGGTCGAGACGCGATTCAGCTGATCCGTCGGTTTTTTCGCGTCGCAACTGACGCCATAGACATAGCCGCCGTTAACGGCGATCTCGTATGAAAACCCCTTGGCAAGCTCGACCACTTCTCCGCCATCGCGCGGCATCCGATACAGGGTTCTGTTGCGCGTATAGTATGCGGCGTCGGGCATCAGGACCGGTCTCTTCGGCTCGCCAAGGGCCGTGTGACGAGCGATGACCTTCGGCGGTGAGCCGTCGCGGCGGTACTGGTTCAGGGAGATTCTCGCAAGCCCGGCGTGGAATCCGAAAACGAAGAGACTGTCTTGCTCCGTCATCATGGCGATCGGCTTCTCGCGGAGTATGCCTAGAGATACGAGGCTTTTCTTGCCGATAGCTTTGCAATGGACCAAATCCGAGGCTGGTGCCGCCGACGCAACGGGGGTCGCCGATGCAGCGGGGGTCGCCAACGCAGCGGCGGTCGCCGACGCAGCGAGTACTGCCTGTGAAGTGCTGAGTACTATCGACGGGGCGGTCGTGGAACTCGACGGCGGCCGAGGTGACTTGTTTGACCGTTCGCACATCGTCAAAACAACCAACGACAGAACCAGCCCCACAGCCCTCGAGCGAGTAACCATATCTTCTTAGCCTAGCATTCGGCTAGCATTCGGCTAGCATCTTTCGGTGCGGCAACTTCCGGCTGAGTGCAGTTTTCGGAGCCCAATACCCGCCAACTCTGCCTGTCGCCTGCACGTGTCCAAGTGCTGTCACTACATGAGTCGCGGAATAGGAAGGCACGCACTATGCGCTTCTCACGCTGTCACTTCGTGCGGCCAGGAAAGTCAAAGTTCTTTACGAAGTCTAGTCGTGCCGCAGTGACCCCGGGTCAACTCGAGAATCGTTCTGATACCGAGCCTGATTCCGCTCCTGAAATCAGATTCCGAAATCGGATTCCGACGTCAGATTCAGACGTCAGATTCTGAAATCAGAACCAGATTCCGGTTCCGACCCAGATTCCGATTCCGATGCCGGATCGCCAGCGGCGCCGGCAACCAGGATGACTTTGCCGTCCGCCCCGGTGACGATCGTCGGCGCCATCGAGGAGAGCATTCGGCAGCCAAGAACTCCAAAGCGCTGCATCAACGCATCAGGTGACCAAGCAGCCAGCGGTTTACTGTCCGTGACCCGTCTGGACCGGAAGCTCACCGGCTAGTTGCCGCCTTGGCCAGGCTGAGCGCACCGCGGCGTCCGACATCTCTAGATAAGTTATAAAGCTCATCAAGGCGGCTTTTCGCCGCCCTTCAGACGCAGAGAGAGCTTGGCAATCGCGCTTCGAAACTGGTCGGCTTGCTCGGGGCAAGCGGGCCGGCAGGGCTTGCGTTTGTTCTTTCCGCAGCCGCGCACGGTCCCGGTACTAAGTCCTGAGAGCACGGCCAGTGCGCGTTCATCACCCATCGCAGTTGCGCGATCGAGCAAGGGCAACCGTGCTGCACACGACGGAGCCGTTCTCAGTTCGTGAGCAATGGCGAGAGCAGGTGAGAGTCGCGGGCGCACCGAGGCTTCGCCGAGCAGATGTTCAGCGCGTTCGGCCAGCCTGGGTTTGGTCAATGTCAAACCATAGAGCACGTCGGGGCCATAGGTCCCCATCCCTTCCGCCAGCAGCTTCCAGGCAAGCTCAGCCGTTGCACCGGAAGTTTCCGCAGCTCTCTGAACCAGGTACTGCAGATCCGCACTTTTGGCCTCTTCGGGGGCTACCTGGAAGAGCTGACGAGCCACCATCATAGCTTCACCAAGTTCAGCGGCACGGCTGGCATGCGCCAAGACCAGAGCTCTCAAGACACGAGCATCGGTCGGATAGTGGTCAGCCAAGGGCACCAAGCCGTCGATGCCGCGCGCGGTTGCCGCGCGCAACTCATCTTCGCTTGCAAGCAGAGCAGGCTGGGACGACGAGATCGGGCTAGTGCTTTGCTCGGGCGGCGACGGTATCGAAGCGGCGACTGCCAAAAGCGGCACCGATTCCCGAGGCGATGTTGAAACTGCGACGGATGCAGGAGACACCGGCGGTGCAGCCACACTGGGCGAGACCGAAGGGGCAGTTCTGGGTGCTGCCGTAAAACTCGCTGATGCGGCGGTGGGCTGTTGGGCTTGCCAGCGAAGGCCCACCGGAATGACGAATGCTGCCAGTGCCAGAGTCGCAACCAAAGCCAGCGCGACGACCAGCGCACGCCTCCAGCCACTCAACATCTCCGACAACGCTCGCTCTCGCAAGAGCGCTACGCCCCCTGCTCCCACACCGATCAGCGGCAACAGGAAGTCCCAGCCTGGCCATGAGAGGTTCGCCCGGATAGGTTCTCCCATTAGCCTGAGCACAACTCCGTCGATGACGCGGAATCCGATCCAAGCCAGACCGTACGTCGTCACTGCAGTTAGCACTGCCGCTCGACCGAACAGGTGTTATCGAGAGTCTTGCCGATCAGCTCGTCCTCGGCGTCTGCGAGGATTGTGGCTCCTTGCCAGAAGTCGACCTGGTTCATGGCGGCACCTTCATTGGTGAGCTTGGTTTCTGCACTATCAGCGGCTTCACCATGAGGCCCACGCGCTAGGCTACCCGGCGCCAGCTAGCTGGTAGGAGGTGGTTGGAAGGGCGCCACCCAACACGAGCACAGGCACGCCCTACTCATGCAGAGCCATTCTTGATTTTCTGGCGTGGCGTCACGGAAAAGGCGCTGATCCATCCGAATCATCAAGAGGGGTCAAGCTTTCACGCTTTTGATGCGCCCCGCAGGTTTATCTGCTCCACGACCGCTCGCGCACGGTGCTCCTCTTGTCACTCGAAGCCGAAAGCGGCACCGCCGAGATCGCCGAGTTCATCGGTATCAGCACTGGTAAGGCAAGAGCGTCGCGAGCTACGAACAGCAGCGAAATCCCGTGTAATGGCTCGCTGAATCGCGTGCAGTTCGGGTATCCGCATTGCAGACCGTTCCGGTATCCCCAGCGGTACCGTAGTCGCCGCCGCGAATATGGCAGAAGCTCGCGTCAGTGCACGAGTCCTCCCATTCCTGGGCGTTCCCCGTTAAATCGTACACGCCGGAATACCGGGGATCGGGAGATTGGCAGCCAACAAGGCTACCGACAGGCACGGTGGTGTTTGCGCCGAACTCGTAGTCATTGCAGGTTCCAGGTTGGTACGCGTTGCCGTACGTGAACGACTTCGTCGAGCGAGAGGCGCAGGCGTCGAACCATTGACTCAGACTTACGTCCGCGAATTCGTAACCCGAGAGCGAGCCGCCACCGATCTTTCCGCAAAGTCGTTTACCAACCGCATTGCAGTACGCATGCGCGTCGCACCAATCCACGCACACCTGCGGGTGATCATCGCAATTGCTGTGGCACGCACGCGTTACGCAACTTGCGTCTGGCGTGAACGTGATGTTCGTCGCGCAGATCGAGATCTGCCCGGCCGTCGACGGATTGGTATCGAGCCACATTCGGTACTGCGCCCGCGTCACTTCCGTGCTGTCGATGCAGAAACCTTCCGGGAGACGAACCATCGCAGGGCCAGCGGTACCGGGGCACTCCGTGCCAGAGTGGCCGCCCGTCGAACCACCGTCGATGGGTAAGCTTCTAGTCGAGTGTGTCAACGTCACGTCGAGTTCCGTCCGTGCGCCGCATGCGACACTTATTGAGCCGAGCGCCAAAGTCAACGTGAGCTGCTTTCCAATTGCGCCCTTTTCCACCATCCCGTCTAGGATGTACGCCCGAGCCTGCGTCCACAACCTTCCCAGCAGCAGGCCAGCCGTACACTTGCACGAATTACAAGAACTGCTCCGCGGGCCAGACTGCCCGTAACGCCGAGAACCTCATCAATCTGATCACATTGGCGACTTACGGGCATGCCAATATATGGGACGCTCAGTTGGAGGTGTCCGTGCGAACGATATGGCGGCAGACTTTCATCCTTGGTGTAGCTTTCGGAATCGCGAGTTGCGGCGGATCCGCGGATAGTCCCTCCAGTTCGATCGGGGGCAGCACCGGCGTGAACCCAACCGGTGGCAGCGGACAGGTCCAAAATGGAGGTTCGGGTGGAAGCACCTTCGCGGCCGGAGGCAACAGCGCTCATCCTGCGGGGGGCAAAGTCGCAGCTGGCAATGGTGGGGTCAGCAGTGCTGGCAACCTTGCCACATCGCTCGGTGGAACCAAAGCAGCTGGCGGGAGCAGCTCTGACAGCGCAGGCAACTCCGCGGTGGGCGGAGCGGCAACAGGCGGCAAATCTGCAACCGGGGGAGCCGCGGCGGGCGGAGCCGCAACCGGTGGAAAGTCTGCAACCGGGGGGACTGCAATGGGCGGAGCCGCGACCGGCGGCAAGTCTGCAGCCGGGGGAGCCGCGGCGGGCGGAGCTGCAACCGGTGGAAAATCTGCAACCGGGGGAGCCGCGATGGGCGGAGGTGCCACGGGCGGCAAATCTGCAACTGGGGGAGCTGCGATGGGCGGAACCGCAACCGGTGGCAAATCTGGATCTGGTATAACTGCGACTGGCGGTGTCACAAGTGGCGGTGCCGCCACCACCGGCGGAGCTGCCTCTGGTGGCACGGGCACGACAACCAGCGATCCTTGCTCGGCGAGCGGTCCCTTGATTGGCGGCACGTCGCATTGTAACGAAAACAACTCGGGCAACTACGGCAACTATGTATGGCAACTCTGGTCCAATTCAACCACTGGATGTCTGACCACGTATAGCAATGGTGCATTTGGCGCCAGTTGGAACGGTTCTGCGGATTTTCTTGCCCTGGTGGGGCTGAAATTTGACGACACAAAGACTCTCGAAGAGCTCGGCACCTTTTCTGCAAACTTCGCGGAGACAAGTACAGGAACCGCCGGCGCCTTCTCGTACATTGGCGTCTATGGGTGGTTGGTGGAACCTAACACTGAGTTTTACATTATCGAAGACTCGTTCAACTCGTTGCCGTTCAATCCGGGCAGTATCGCGTTAGGTACGCTTTCGGCTGATGGCGGTGTCTACGACATTTACAAAATCACCATGACTGGGACGAAGACCATTTATCAGGCATTCAGCATCCGGCGAACGAGTCGCCGTTGCGGGCACGTATCCATTTCCGAGCATTTCTCTAGGTGGGCGTCCCTGGGAATACAACTAGGGAAGGTGGACGAGGTCGCCGTCTTCGTAGAATCGGGGCAAGGTACCGGAAGCATTGAATTTACCACGGTAAGCGTTGTGATGAACTGATCTACAGATGCGGTGGCGGCCGCCAAGCTTTCTGTCAGCGTTCCGATGGACCTTGCGACCGCCGTAAGGCGCCGCGTCGGTGCCCGTGGACTTTCGAGTTTCGTGGCAAGAGCCATGGCCCATGAGCTCGAACACGATCAGCTGGGTGCAAGGCAGCCCGCGAAACCGCGACGTGGCCCAAGGTCGTAAAGGTGGGCCCTCAAGGGCCCCCGCTGCGGCGAAACCTGGACTTGCATAAGACCCATAAATATGGGAAACTGGGCAATCGTGAAGACAACGGTCGAACTTCCAGATGATCTCTTTCGCCGGGCCAAAGCCACGGCCGCATCAAAGGGTATGAGTCTTAAGGACCTCTTCTCTCAGGCGGTTGAAGAGCGCCTGAGTCGCGACGGCGCGCGCCCAGTTGAACCCGCTTGGAAGGCGTTGGCTGGCAACTTGGCGCCTTTACGCAAGGAAACGCGGCGCATCGAGGCGCGAATCGACGACGAATTCGGGCAGGTGGATGAGAGTGACGAGTGATCCTCGATACCGATGCTGTATCCGCTCTTGCTGACGGCGATGCTAAGCTTCTGCGAAGTGCAGCCAAAGTTGCTAAGTTTTCACTGCCTGTAGTGGTGCTTGGGGAATTCCTTTTCGGCATTGCTCGCTCCAGGCACCGCACACGGTATGCTGAGTGGCTGCGGAAACTGACTGAAGCTTCAGTGATCCTGTCGATCGACGAGGTGACGGCCGAACATTATGCCACGATTCGCGAAATACTGCGTGCCAAAGGGCGACCAATCCCCTCGAACGATACCTGGATTGCGGCCCTGGCTCTGCAATATCGTCAACCGGTACTAACCCGGGACGAGCATTTCGATGTAGTAGATGGCGTTGAACGACATGCTTGGTAATTTGGTGCCTCCAGTGTGTTGAAGTTGAGTTTGATGGTCGCGCTCCGTTGTAGTATTTCACATACTCGCGACAGACCTGAAAGACATGTCGCGCACTCAGGAAGATGAAGTGATGCAATGCTTTTTCACGTAATGACCGATGGAATCGCTCTACGTGAGGATTCGCGTTTGGAGCCCCATATGGTATGGGGACGCCCTGTATTTCCATGACCTCTCTGAGCCACAGGTCCAAGTGACATCGGTAGCGGCGGCCCTGGACACTACGCGGTTGCCGATCACGGTATTGCCCGAAGATGCCGTCGTTGTCGTGAATCAGGAAACGGGGGACCTTACCCCACGGCGTCATTTGCCGAATCTGCTGTTTGACCCAAGCCAAACTGGGACTGGACGTTGCGTTGATAAGAACGATCCGTCGTGAAGCAATCTCCATCACGACGAAGACGTACACGACGGCGAAGAACGCCCGCCGATGCCACGCGATCACGGTTGCCGGTTTGACCATGATAAGGGCCGAGCTCCAAGAGGCCCACACCTTGGACAGGGCTACCCAAAACACTCGTTCCTGGGGCTGCAGTTGGAGGCGTTTGTGGCAACGGGCGCAGGCGGCAAGCTGCTGTCGCAGGGCAAGATTCTCGATTACAAGAGAGTCGCTGGATTTCAACAGGGCTCGAAGCAACCAGATGATCAATTTGAGAAGAAACGGGATCACGGGCCAAATTTAGCACGGCGCGAAATGGCCAATAATTCCGCGCCGCATGGGTTTCCGCGGATCACGCCCCTGCGGGTTGCTGATTGGCATCTCGCGATTGCATCGTGTTGGGCAACATAGTCAAGGCATATTGCTGCGTCTGCCGGCCAACATCGTAGCGATGAGAAAAGCCATCTCCATGCTTTGATCGTAGTTGAGCCTCGGATCGCAACCGGTCTGGTAATTGCGTTCGAGATCCTGTTCGCCTGGAGCGGCTGAACCGCCAATACATTCACTGACGTCTTCGCCCGTCAATTCGAAATGCACGCCGGCCATGATGCTTCCGTGCGCCTCGTGGCAGGCGAACGTTGCACGCAAATCCTCGAGAACCGCCTCGAAAAGACGAGTCTTCCTTCCATTGAGGGTCACGGTATTGCCGTGCATCGGATCGCAACTCCAAGTGACGAGGTGTCCGCTCGATCGGACGGCGTCCAATACACGCGGCAGCCCCGTAGCCACCTGCTGCCGGCCGAGTCTCGTAATCACGGTAACCTTGCCTACTTCGCGGTTCGGATTGATGAGCTCCAGCAAGCGAACGAGTTCACCCGGATCGGTAGCAGGACCCACCTTGACACCTACGGGGTTGGCAATGCCACGCAAGTACTCCGCATGGGCACCTTCCGCGTTGCGCGTTCGATCGCCGAGCCACAGCATGTGAGCGCCCAAGTTGTAGTAGCGCCTGCTGTTGCTGTCGAGGCGTGTTAGGCCTTCTTCGTAGGGCAGATGGAGCGCTTCGTGTGAAGTGTAGAACGAAACCCGATGGAGTTTGTCCGAATTAACGCCCCCAAACGACTCCATGAAGTGAATGGCGTCGAGGATTCTCTCCACGGTATTCTTGTACTCGGGCCATCGCACGGATTTTTCGATACCGTGCAGATTCCACGTATAAGGATAGTGGAGATCGGCAAACCCGCCGTCAACCATCGAACGGATGTAATTGAGAGTCGCCCCTGCCATGAAATAGCCCTGCAGCAATCGGGTGGGATCAGGAGTGCGGCTTTCGGGTGTTGCTGCGAAGGAGTGAACGTTATCGCCTCGATAGGTGAGTATCGTGTTTCCGTCGACCGTCTCTGTCGGCTGCGACCGCGGTTTGGTGTACTGGCCCGCGATACGCCCGATGCGCACCACCGGGCAGCGTGCGCTGTGAGTAAGTACCACGCTCATCTGGAGCAGAATCTTGAGCTTGTTCGTGATGACCTGTTCGTCACAATCGATGAAGCGCTCGACACAGTCTCCCCCCTGCAACACGAAGGCTTTGCCTTCAGCAGCGCAGGCGATCTGGCTCTTCAGCTCATCGATCTCACCGGCAGAAACGAGCGGCGGGCGTCGCGCGAGCTCTGACAACACTCG
>PMCK01000567.1:0-1664 GCA_003154095.1 Myxococcales bacterium
GCGAAACAGCCGAGCTGATGCAAAGACGAGCCCCAATCCAAGAACGGGCAGATCCAATTCGGCGTAAAGTTGAAACGCTGGCCGTAGCGGGTTCGTGGGGCTCGGCAAGATGGGTGTGAGCGCGGCGACTTTTGCGGTCTGCTCCGCCTTCACGACATTTCCCGCGGATGCATTCGATGATGGGGGAGCGATGAGCTTGGAGCCAGGCGTCGCGCCAGTTCCGTCAGGCGTTGCGCCAGTTCCGTCAGGCGTTGCGGCAGTTCCGTCAGGCGGGCTCACCGTGGTGCCGGGCAACGGAGGTTCCGGTGCGGAGGTACCCGGCGGGACCGGTGCCCGCGCGGGTGTTGCGGCTGCCTCCGGCTTGACGGTCTGCGCGCCCGCCGTCACGCAAGTACCCAACGTCAGGGCGACGGCGACCGAAGATGCCGCGCGCTTGTGCCAGAGAAATGACATTTGAAGAATAGACATGCGAACCCCTCGGCGAACATCGCGGCACCCGCGGCGACGCTACGAAATCTCGCTCGTTCCCCAATATCACGGAACCCGCTGCGAAAACAGCACGCAGGGTGGCCATGCGGGGGCATATCACCTCGGCGAGCCCGTGTGCTCGATCGCGTCGCGCTCTATTTCTTACCAGCGTTCTCGACCTTCTCGCCCGCTTTCTCAACGCCATGCCCCGTTTTTTGGACAGCGTTTCGCGTGTCGGTCTTGATGCCCTGCGCGGTGTTGTGGCACCCGCTGGCGAGCACGAGCCCGGCTAGGATAGCGGCAAAACAGCGACGCGGTTTCATACGCGCCGTAGGCTACCATAAGCGCGCCCCATCGGTAAACTCGAGTGAAACGTGTCAACGATTTGCAAATTACTAGGCATTGCCTAATCAAATTTGCAATTTGCTAATCCGGTATGCGCGGAAGTCTCTCTGCCCAAATTGTCTTCAAACACGAGCTCCAACGGGCAAAGCGTGTTTCCGCGCCGATGCGGCATCAATCAAACAATTTGAACGGCGAGCGTACCTCGCCAATCGAATCTTCAATGCAGACTGTGCGGAGGCTTCGGTGCGTGCAAGGGGTTCTGTTCCGGCCAGTGAAGAGTCGTCGTCGGCTACGCCGCGGACGTCTCCGCGTTAGTGCCAGATGCCGATGCTAAGGGCGGTGTTGAGGTAGGACCGCGCGGCGTCGGCACCGAGTGAGAGCCGCCAGTAGTCGAATGGTGCCAAGAGCCCGAAAAGACTCCATTTGAACAGCTTTACGTCCAAGCCGCCGGTACCGTGGACACGGCTTCGCGTGCCGGCGATGAGTGCGGGCTCGTAGTAGCTGCCGGTGCGTAGGCACAGGTGTTGGGGAATGATTTCGCTCTCGAGCCCGAGTCGCGGCGAGATCACGGGCCTGTCCATGGCGGTCTGACCGCTGAGGCCCACCGGGCCTCCGCCCTGAATGATCGACAACTCCGTGCTCAGCAGCAGGTACCAGCGCTGGCGTTCCTGGTACCGGTTGAAGAGCTCCAGTGCGGCTTGGTCGAGCTCGGCGTCCGTTGGTTGCTGATGCCCGGTGGTTCGGCGCGCTAGTTCTCGAGCCGTGACCAAGCGTGGATTGAGCGTTCGGGGCCCGACTTGATACGCGAGCCCGAGGGCAACCTCCCACGGCACGTGCACAGTGCTGGCAGC
>PMCK01000567.1:1703-3229 GCA_003154095.1 Myxococcales bacterium
CCCGGCGCCCAACAGCAGTTGCCCGTCCAAATAACCATAGGCCAAGTTCATGTGCACCATGCCGAAGTTGGCCGCGAAGTTGGTGTCGATGCCTGGTGTCTGCTGCGAGCGACTAGCGGCGTTTCTCTGTGCCTCAGCGGCGATGCCGACGCCGAAGTGTCGGTAGTTGACGAGCAGCGCGAGCGAGCCAAATAGCGCGGTGCTTTTGTCGGCCTTGGCTTGGTCTTGGCTGGCAGTGTTGCCCTGATTGTACACGTCGTTCTTCGGTAGCCAGGCGCCCACAGCAACGTCCAAACCGAAGCCCAGGTTCCAGTCTTGAAATGAGTAAGGCAAGCGAACCGCCGTGGACGCCGGATTGATGGCCACCCCTTCCGTGTCATCTGCAATGGCCACGAAAGCACCACCGAGGCCGATGCGCCGCGTGCTGCCCACGATTGGGCCGCGCGCCGCATCGACCGTTTGCGACTGCGTAGTCGTTCCCGGGCCGGTTTGCGCCCAAGTGGGCGAGGCGATCGCGCACGCCCCAGCCAAGCTTGCCACGCCCGCACACCAAAGCTGCCACCTCTTCGAGAGAATCGCTAACACCCGCCACGGCAGTGCAATCACCGTGCCCAGAGGTTCAGCGCTCGGAGCAAGGCTGCTCCAATTTAGCCTCCGGGTAGCGCCTGAGTGAGCGGCGATTCGGAGACGCAGCCGGGCGTTGCTTTATCGGCAAGCGGGGTTGTTTGTTGGTTTGTTTGTATTGCTTCCTCTCAAGTGCTGCCTGCCTAGGCTCCGAGCAGGGTCTCGAGGATCGTATGGGCTGCCCGCGGTAGCGCCAGTTGCTTCATCCGTTCCCGCATCCCGGCAAGGCGCTGCGGTTCCTGCAACAGCTGGTCCACCTTGTATGGAAGAGTGACGACATCCGTCGGGCGCACGGCCACGCCCTGCTCGAGCATACTTGCCGCGTTGATCTCTTCCTGTCCGGGGATCGGGTTCAAGAGGACCATAGGCAGGGCGCTTGCCATTGCTTCCGAAAGCGTGAGCCCGCCGGGCTTGCCGATAAAGAGGTCGGAGATCGCCATCCATTCGTGTATGTCGCTCGTATAAGCCACCGCCCTGAACTTCAAATGTGCCGGCGCCGCTTGCGTCGCGCGCACGACTTCGGTCAGGAGCTCATCGTTCTTTCCGCAAATGGCCACGATCTGTGCGGGCACTTGCATGTGCATGAGGGCAACAATGGCCACGATGCTCGATTCCATGCCGAATGTTCCCGCAGATAGAAGAACAACGGGCATTGAGGGGGCGACATCGTATTTCTTTCGAAGCGCCTCCCGATCCATGGGCTGTGAGAACACCGGATGAATAGGGATGCCCGAGACGGTGATGCGATCGTCGGGAAACCCGATCTGGCGCAGGTAATAGGACGATTCATCCGTAGCAACGAAATAGCGTTCAAACTGATGGCATAACCACAGGGCATGGACGTGCAAATCGGTCACGACAACGGCATGCCTCGTTGATACCTGTTCATGTTGCAGCATGTA
>PMCK01000331.1 GCA_003154095.1 Myxococcales bacterium
CCCAGACGCGTTACTAAGGGTAGGCGCGGTCGATCCACAAGGTCGCTGGGTGCTTTTTTGCCAAGCAGAAGGCGATGCATCCAGCCAGACAATACTGGAGAAGCAACTTTCGAAGCAATCTTCGGTTCTTGGGGAAGCATTCAAACCGTATTTTGCCCGGCCCAATTCTGGCACCGCGAGCGTAACGGCTCTACTTTCCGCGAGCCCGGATGGTCGTTACGTCGTTCTACACTCCCCAGACAATGGAACGGAGTTACTCGACACCGAGACAGGTCAGTCCGAGAACCTCAATTCGATTGAATTGGACATTCGCGCCGACGTTTTGGCCGGTGATTTGCGATCAGTTGCATTCTCCGGCAATGGCTCGAAACTCGCCCTGTTGGTGCACGAAAAGCAACCTCGCGTAATCGTGAAGGATCTTCAGACCAAAAAGGATTCTGAAATTGTTCCAGTGGGTAACAGAGTTTGGCGGATTGCCTTCGACGCTTCCGACCAATATGTAGTCCTAAAGGAGGTGCTCGAAGACACCAATCACAATGGGAAAATGGACTGGCCAGTGCCCATGCGCAGCTTGACTGAATCGCGTTGCCTGGCGCCGGTCCCCGCGTATGCGGCGTTTACACCGACTGGTGATTACGCACAAACCTCCATTGCGAGCGTGGTTGGCGGTAGTGCGCGGCTCCAACCGGGATTCATTACTGCCCTCGGCTCCAAGGTAATCGTAAAACTACCGAGCGGTGCCCTATCCGCCATCGAAGGTTCGCGCGCACGGATAATCAGTAGCCCGGATTGCGATGCGCATGTCATGGCAATAGCCCCAGAGTACGGACGATTAGTTGTCGGTTGTCGGGACTCCAATGGTCGCTCGAAGGTTGAATTGGAATCTCTCCTTACCGTTCAAAAGCTTGATCTGGACGTTCCTACCGTGAGTACGGATTGGATCACCCCCGAATCCGAGCCCTACACAGTCATTTATTCTGGACCGCATACCTATCTGATCGACCTAGCCGGGGCCAAGTCCATTCAACTCGAGGACAAGGACCAAGTTCTGGCACAGGGAAAATCCGGAGTCCTGCTTAGGCGCGGCATGCTTGTCGTGCTTTTCCATCCGAGCAACGGAACGTTCGAAACCCTCCTCGAGGATATACGGCCGGGAACGCGCATAATTGCCGGAAAGCCAACGACGCTTGTTGGTTCTACGGTTATTAACGCTGATCAAGGCCGGGTGCAGGGGAGACTGGCGTCGCCGGTTGTGGCACTGGCCGCGGATGGCTGCGCGCTTGTTTCGGGACGCCCCTCAAGTGCTGGACAATTCACGCGGGGCCCATTGACTTGGAGTTGTCCGAGTTTATGAGTGGGAAAACTTGCATTAATGCTAAACTGATCGCGATGCGGTATCGTTGGGCCCTTTTTGCGTTGGTGTTGTCGTGCGCACCTCCGGCCTTTGGTGATTCGGCCGTCAACATGACGGGGCGCTGGTCAGCGGGAGTCATGCGCACGGCGTGGACACTATCCAATTGGGGTGACAACTGTGGGCCGAGCCCCGTAGGTAGTAGCGATGTTGGCGGACTAGTAGCCATCACTCAACACGGGGCTGAGTTGACCATCGACGGCCTAGGTCGCAGTTATTCGTCGAGCAGCTGTTGGGATCAACAGCCTGGAGTATCAGCGGTCAGTCACTCTGCTGGGCAGCGCCAATGGACGACGTCCTGCCGCAGCGCGGCAAGCGACCCGCGTCGGGTGACGATTACTACCACCCTGACTGCAAGTGATACAACGATTGACCTTGATGAAGTGGGCCGTTATGAAGTTGCAATTGCCGGTCATGATTGCTCAGCAAGCGTCAGGCGCACTCGACACTTTGCGCTAATAGAGAGAGAAGGCGAGAAACCGGCAGCCATTGCCGGTGGTACTCCGGACAAGTTGCCTCCAACGTGTGCGCAAACGGGTCCTGCCGTTCGATTAGAAGCATCGCCGTCATACAAGTTATTGCGACCTGGCGAACGGTTTACGTTTCATGCAAAGGTGTTCGATGAACACGGTTGCCCAATCTCACAAAGAGTTGCGTGGCGACTCCTGCGACCTTTGCCCGGTGTGGATCTCGATCAGGCCGGCAACCTGTCACTGCAAATGGATACGCCTGAAGGCGAACTCCAAGTCGGTGCCACGGTCGCCGAACAATCGGTTCAAGTCACCATCTACGTAGTGTCGGCGCAACGCTACGCGGAGCTATTGACGAGTCCGACTTTCAACGACGCCGGCGAAAGTGACGCCAAGGCGATCCAAGCTTTGATGCCCACCGTCGTTGGGACGCGGTCACCCCAAATTGATCCAACTGCACGGCGACGCCGCACCATTTTCGTCTGGGCCGTTACAGCCTTGGCAGTCCTCTTAGGGGTCGCAGCCATCCTGGTCACGCGGCGGCGGCGCCACTGGGTGCCCACTGAAAATCCCGCCGAACCCGAACAAACATTTTTGCCTTACAGTGCCAGTGAAGTTCAGACCCCAAAGTCCGTACCGCTCATATGCCCGGTCTGCGGCACCCAGTACGGCCCTGAAAGCCAGTTTTGCGGCAAAGATGGCGCATCCCTTGTCCCAATCAATTGAAACTGCATCAGAAATGTGAGCTAAGCGGGGGTTTCGATTGTAAAACGCGGGAGTGGCCAAGACCGCGGCTAAAGACCGAAAGCTTTTCAGAAGTTGCCATTAGTTGAACCTTCCGCGAAAATCACCAAGTTCCCGATCCGTTTGGGCATTTGGTATGCCCTGGCCCGAGGAAAACGCTTCCCATGAAAGTCAGCTGTCCCTCTTGCGACTCCAAGTACACCATCGCGGACGATAAGGTCGTAGGTAAAAAAATTAAGGTTCGTTGCAAGACTTGCAGCACCCAGATCCTCGTCGATGGCACCGTGCCCCAAGAACCTGATGACTCGGTCGGTGACGAGCCCGAATCCGATGCCTGGACCGTAAACCTCAGTGAGTCTGAGGAGCGCAAGATGACCACGGCTGAAATCGTGGACAGCGCAATTCGCAATCAGCTGGGAGACGACGTATTCGTATGGAAGGAGGGGATGGGCGACTGGGTTCTCTTCATGGACGTGCCCGAAATTCGGGCAGCCATTGAGTCCGCGAAAAAGTCAGCGCCCGGTGCTTCGAAGCCTATGGACAAATCTGTCACAGGTGGCCAATCACCCTTGGCGCCCAAGGCAGCACCGAGACCCGCAGGTGTTGCTTCTACCGATGCCGGCAAAGCTGCTGCTACGTCGAAGAAGAGTGTCGCTCCTAAGGCGACGGAAAGCATCCAACCTCCTGCAACGGAACAAGTTGAGGAAAAACGAGGCCCAATCGTGGCGGCACCCGGTTCCGCCCTGGCAAGGAAATTGGCTTCAGCCAAAAGCGCGGCGGCGGCGCCCAAGGTCGATTCCGCGTCGGAACACCCCAAAGAAATTAAATCCTCGCCAGAGCAGCCCAAAGAAATCAAGTCAGAACCAGCGCAGAAGGCGGCTACGCGCCTCGCGAATAAGCGCGCAAAAAGCACGCATGATCTATTCGCCGCGGTGGATAAGGCTGGAGCAGAAATTGACGTTGATACCTCCGAGGTAGACGAGCCCGAGCATGCGAAGGCCACGGGCGCGCGTAATGAAAATAGCGTTCTTTTTTCGCTCGATGCCTTGAAGTCCGGTCTCACTAGTGGTGGCGCCCCAACGAAACAGGCAGCAGCGGCACACTTGGCGCCAGGGCCGCGCAAGAAAGCTCCCGGTCCGCCTACGAAGCGACTTGAAGACCTCATGACTTTCGAGGCCGCGCCGCCAGGCATGGGCGGCATGAATGCCATGGGCGGAGGTGGGTTGCTGTTGAGTGGCAATGACGCGCTACTAACCGCGCCCGCTCCACCGCCCCCCAAGCCGGAACCCAAACCGGTGCCCGTTGCATCGGCAACATTGGGTGCCGAAGGTTACGCACCGCCGCGCCGAAGCAAAATTGGAGTCATAGTCGGCGTCGTTGTTGGCATTGCCATCGTCGGTACTGCGGGTGCAGTCATCGCACTGAAGTTGGCTTCGCACGATACGCCACCGACGGCGTCAGCCGATCTGTCCGCCAAAGCTCCGGCAGCTTCGGCCCTGGCGTCGCCCAGCGCAAGCGCATCGGCCACAGCCGTGGCGTCCGCGACCGCAACACCCGATGCTGGTGCACCGGCTGCAACCGCATCTGCATCTACATCGGCTGCTCCGGAAAAAGTCAGCCGAGTAAGCGCAGTAGGCAGAGGCGCCTCGGAATCGAAGACCGAAAAGAAGCCCGAACCGAAAGTGGCGGAACCCTCCGCACCCGCAGTATCGGGGACGTTTAGCAAGGATGCCGCCGTTGCCGCGTTGAGTGTTGCAGCTTCGCAAGCAACCGTATGTAAGAAACCCGAAGGGCCCTGGGGGTCCGGCAAGGCGCTAGTTACGTTTGCGCCTAGTGGTCGCGTGACAACCGCCAATGTGTCGGGGGCGCCATTCGGAGGAACGCCCGTAGGCGGCTGCGTCGCCAACGTGTTCCGCCGCGCCAAGATCCCGGCATTCTCGGGTGATGCCGTAACGGTGTCGAAGAGCTTCACGATCTCGCCGTGACGAGCTATCAGCCTTTAGCCTTCAGCCTTCAGCCTGATGATTGATCACAAGTTTTGTGGCGTGGCGTCCCGGTGCGGCGGGAGGTTGGCACTCGACCCTTGTGCTTGAACGTCCCTGGTGGGTCGATTGTCGTAGGGCTA
>PMCK01000066.1 GCA_003154095.1 Myxococcales bacterium
GCGCAAGATCTTGGAACCCGATTCCCGGAACAAATCGCGAAAGGAGACAACGCCAATTAGGCGCTGATTGACGTCCAGTACGTACGAATAGTTCAACGTTTCCAGGTGCTCACGCGCTTGACGTCGCAAATAGTGAACGGCCTCGTCCACGGTCATCTCGGGCCGCAGGCGCGCAAAGCGCGGGCTCATCAGGCCGCCGGCGTCGTCCTCTGCATAGGCGAGCAGCCCCTGAATTTCTCGGCGAAATGCCTCATCGATCAGTGCGAGCACGGCTGCCCGCTCGTCTTCTGGATATTCCTGAATTACGTCTGCCGCGTCATCCGGGGGCAGCAAGTGAAACCACAATCGACGCTCCGATTGGGGCATCGCGCGAAGCATCAGGGCCTGATCGTGGGCCGGCAATCCCAAAAAGAAATCGTCAGCCGCCTCGCGATCGAGCGCCAAGAACCCTTCGAAACGTTCTTCCGCGGCGAGGACGGGCCAAGCATCGCGAAGTTCGTCGATGGTGAGCGGAGCTTCAGGGTAGAGAGTTGGAGACATCGCAACTCCGAGGCACACGGAGTTGCAAGAGGCTTCCCCGTGTGCCTAACGTTGAGGACTAGGGTTATCGGCGGAAGATGGCGTAGACGAAAACATTGAACGGGCCCCGGTCTACCACTTGAAGGGAAGGAATCAAGCCCGAAAGACGCCCGAATTTTGTCGCAATTTCGACACATTTGTCTCGAGCGCGGCGCCCAGCTGATATTCGCGCCGCCTACGGCCGTCCTATCGTAGTTCGCACGTGATCGGGCACACGCCCAAACGTCATGCTTCTTCGGGCAACGGCAAAGAAAGCTGCTCAATCGATTCCAATTGCGGGAGCGGATCGCTGGCAATTGCCTGAAGTTCACCCACCATTGCGCTCATATTGCCGGTCACACGCTCGAGCTGTGCCTCACGCTTCTTCCAGAGCGTCATCATGGAACTCTTTTCTCGATCGAGGTCGCGTTTCATCGACTCGAACGTTTCAACGACGGCTCTCACCCGCTGGGCAAATTGTGAACTGCAAAAGTAATCATACAGTGCCTCGACTTTCTCACTCCGCCCCGAATTTGCCAGCTTCAAATTGTGGGCTTCGATCAACATGAGTCGAAGGGTTTGCGCGACGGGCCTTACCACCTGCTCTTTGGCAATCCAAATCCCACTTTGGACCACGAAGGGCTCGTCACTACCGTCAGGCATGGACGTAGAAACGATTACCGCTAATTCTGCCTTGGCTTCGAGTTGGTCATCCTTGAGCTTTTGTACCCATTTGTCGGACCAGTTCTCCGCGCGCTTGAGTTCCCAGATGATAGTCCCGCACTTTTGACCGGAGTTGGTGTGAACGACTTGAAGTACGTCCGCACCGCGTTGACCCTTGCGTACGGGGTTAATCGCATCGTGGGGAAAGGAGGTGCGCAAGACTTGTTCGATTTCGAGCTCGAACACCTCGCCCTGTAACTGCTCGGAGCCGTGTTCGAGTTTGCGAGTCAGCTCCTCGAGTCTTCCCTGTGCATCGTCGAGCTTCTTCTTGTACTCGGCTTCTCTTAGGTGAAACCTTTCCGCCTCGAGCTTACTCGTTTGCTCTTGAATGACTTGCCGTTCTTGGTCGATGCGTCGCTGCACTTGCAAGTCGAGATTTTCCTTCTCTTGCTCGAGCAATTGCTTTTGCTGCCTGAGCGCTAGCTCATTGGCGCGAAATTCCGCGATTGCGGCATTCTTGGCCGCAAGGTCCTGGACCATCGCGTTCTTCTCTGCTTCCAATTCCAGAACTGCCTGGGCTCGCCCCGTTTCGGCAGCTTTTGCAGCCGAAGCCTCGGCTTTCATGAGTGCAGCCTGACTCGCCTGTAATTGTTCGATCAATTCCGTCTGCTTTTCGAGATAGCTACGCTTAGCCCGTCGCTCCTCGTCCTTTCGGACATCTACGCGAATTTCCTGCTCCCTTTGTTCACTCGCTGCTTCGAATTCCTTTTCGTATTTTTGAATCGTTTGCTTCGCTATGCCCTGGTGTAAAGGGAAACTCTCGCCACATTTTGGACAAAGTATTGCCTCGTCAGAGGTCAGAATGATCTTCGTCTCCATGGTGCAGCTCGGGGATTGTCCGCGTAGCAGCACGGTCCGTCAAGCATCCAACTCACCTATCCGGCGTAACGAGTCGGCGATCGGACCGGCCGCACTGCAGCGCCCACGGTTAGGCCGGTAATCTCTGTAGCTAAAGCGCTGGTAGCTTCACTTTGCTTAGCAGCCAACCTCCAGCTACGAACAGTACCAAGATTGACAAGAGCCCCTGGCGTGAATTGTTAGTAAGCAGCCCCACCCATCCCATGAGCAATGGTCCCAAAATGGCGGCAGATTTGTCCAGGACCCCGTAAAAGCCGAAGTATTCGCTGGCACGATCCGCAGGAATCAAACGACTGTAAATGGACCGGCTAAGCGATTGCACGCCTCCCTGTACGAGCCCAACGGTAGCCGCCAGTGCATAGAACTCCGCTGCCGTGTGCATTCGAGTCGCAAATACGGTGACGGCCACATAAACGCCGATTCCGAGCAACACGCTGCGCTGAGCGCCCCAGCGCTCGCCGAGACGACCAAATAGAATTGCCGCCGGAAAACCTATGAACTGCGTAATCAAGAGCGCAATGATGAGGTGACTGGTTGCAAGCCCGATGCTGCGACCGTAGTCCAAGGCCATACGAATGACGGTCCCGACACCATCTATGTATAGCCAAAAGGCGATCAGAAAAGTCAGCAGAGTGCGCTGCCCGGGCAGCGATCTTGCAGTTGTCCATAGTTCACCCAACGCCGTTGATACCGCACTGCCAACACTCGCGCCTTGCATTCCGCGAGGTTCGCGGACCCAGCGCAAAAGGGGAACGGTGAATGTCACCCACCACACGGCAACCGTCAAAAATGAAATCCCGACAGCCCGATCTTGATCGTGAATATGAAAGAGTGCGGGCTTAAGCCACATGATAACATTTACGAGAAATAGTAGGCCCCCTCCCAAGTAGCCTAGCCCATAACCCAAGGCGGACACTCGGTTGCGCTCGCTCTCTTTGGCAACCGACACCAACAACGAATCGTAAAATACGTTCGACAACGAAAACCCAACGTTGGCAAGTGCAAAGACGACTACCGCTGACAACCAGTCTCCTTGACCAATGAACGCAAGAGCCGCTGTTGCTGAACTCCCGAGAAGCATGCCCAGGCTCAGAGACCATTTGCGCCATGCCGCACCATCAGCGATGGCACCCAAAACCGGGGCCAGCACGACGACGATCAGAATCGAGATCGAATTGGCCCACGCGAGGCGACTAGTCACCACGACCGCGGGCGCACCCCTGGAGTAAAAGTGTCCGAAGAACAGCGGGAAGAATGCCGCAAGCACTGTTGTAGCAAATGCGGAATTGGCCCAGTCGTAAAGCGCCCAACCCCAAATGGCTCGCTTGGAATTGCCGTTTGCGGAATATGACTGACTCGACAGCGCCATGGGCTTCACGTTTCTACCATGGCATCTGATCGTCGCATGAATTATTTTGCCCCCATGGAAAGCGTACAGTCAGAGTCACCCCTTGGCGACAGAGGCATATACGAAGTTCCTTCAGCCGCTATTCCTTCATTCGATCTCTTACGAATGGACCGTGTCCATTTAGCTGATCGTCGGTCCAACCGCCGTCAACCGGCGCCCCCACCTTGAAATAGCATGAGAGATCGGTGCAATCGTCGAGTTTCCAAGCAGTCCAACTAATCTTATTCTGATTCATCCAATCGTGCCAAAGCTGCGCTTCATCCAGGCACAACGTGCCCGTCGTACCGCCGTTGGCATTAGTGGCACCCCATTCCGTTACGAAAATTGGCAGCCCCATCGACATTGCAAAATCGCCGCGTGTTCGAAATGAGGCTCCGTGCGTGCATGAATAGAAGTGCAAGGTGTACATCAAGTTCGTGCCAGCTAGTTGGTCTTGCGCGGCAACGTCGACGTACTGTGAATAATTGGGCGTACCGAGGACAATGATATTGTCAGGATCTACAGCCCGAATCGCAGCCACCACTGCCTCGTGATAGGGCTTTAGGACTGTCGTCCAATTCACATTGAGCGGCTCGTTGAATGTCTCGTAGATAACGTTGGGATAATTGCCGTAGGTCTGAGCCATCTCGGTAAAGAAGGCAATCGATTGGGCCTGATGATCCTGAGCGTGTTCCTCGTGCCAATCGATTATGACGTACATGCCCAAATCAATGGCATTCTGGACGACGGTCTTGACCTGTCCCTTTGCCTTGTCCGGATCGGATAGGTACGCGCCCGACGGGGTTATGCCCATGGCGGCACGTATGATGCTGGCATGCCAGTTGTCACGTAGCCACTGCACACCATCCTTATTCTGCGCATAGCCAGTCGCCTCCCAATTGAGCCACATGCTGCTCGGCCCTTTGAGTTGAACGGCATCGCCGTTCTTGTCTACTATGTGGGTTCCACTTACTGACAATTGGCCGTGAATATCGACAGGCGAGACGAACGAAGGTTGCGTAGTGCCGGAGTCACCGCCGCCCGGCGCGCCACTAGTGGTGTTCGCTGCAGAACTGCCTCCAGTGCCAGAGCCGATGTTGCTACCGGCTCCGCCAGTAGCAACTTGATTGCCCCTGCCTTCGGGATCTTCGTCGGGCAGTGCCGTCATTGTGCCGCAGCCGATTGCTGACAAGACAAGTAACCTAGCAGAGTGGGCGATGATCGCTTTTCGCATGTGTCCTTCGTGCTTCGCAGGTGATGAGGAGCGAGTAACAAAAGTGATGCACCTGAGCGCGCCGAGCAAGCCCCAAAAAGACCCCCATAAAGCGAGAATCAGCGGGTGACAATTCCGTATTGGCTCGGTAACGGTCCCAGGGTGCGTGCAGATCTGAAAGCGTCGTCCCGCCAAAGTTGAACTAGGTGATTTGCCGACGCGGTTTGGAGCGGTTTTCACAGCAATGGACCGAAAACCGGAAAACCGCTCTAAGGAATCCGCGAAAGCGGATTGGGGGGTGAATTGACGAGCGGGAGCGAGGAGAGAGGGGCGAATGCCCTTACAAACGAAAGTAGAGCCCTTTGCGCCCGAAGGGGGCGCCACAATGGCGGGCCAAGCCATTGAAAAGGGCTCTAGCGCGCAATTGTACTCTGATTGCCAAAGCGCTTGCCGAGGGCCGTAGTATTCCTTTAGGCTGACCGCCATGCGCGACCAAGACGCCGTGGCAAAAACAGTGCTTGTCGGGCCGAAGCGGTCGTCGCGTTGGCGTCGCACTATTCGGATTACGGTGCTGCTGTTGGCAACGCATGCACTCGTGTGGGGAATTGGGCGCACCCAAGGCTACTTTGCAACACGCGCAGTCGAAGACAAGAGTGAACGAATCTCCAAAGAACTCGAGTCATCGCGGGATCTCTTACTGAGATTCGAGGCGCGTCGGCTTCTCGGGCGAGCACAGGATGCATTGGATGCACGAAACTTTGGCATCGCGCAGCAACAAGTCCGGTTGGCGTCACAATTGCTTGGAGCTAGCCATCCGACCGCAGCCGTATCCCCGCTCGTGGATGCTCTCGTGAAGTATCAACCAGTCGTGACCGAGGACCTGGGCGGTCAGCATCAACAACTTGCCGGCTGGATTGGTCAGCTCGACGCGCAATTGCCCCAAGTGCAGCATCCTTGAAAAAGAAGGACTCGTCCCGTCTGGAGGCGTCCACCTGACTTTTCCAATGGGCCAAGTCGGCGACTCGTACCTTAGAAGGTGGCGCTTCCCCGCAAACTGAGCCAGATTTCGGCCCCTCGATGAGTACACTTTCGAATTTGGTCGCTCGACGCCGCACGTTCGCGATCATTTCCCATCCGGACGCTGGAAAAACGACGTTGACGGAGAAACTTTTGCTCTTTGGCGGAGCGATTCAACTTGCGGGGGCGGTCAAAGCGCGCGGTGACCAAAGACGGGCCCATTCCGACTGGATGAAGGTCGAACGTGAACGAGGCATCTCGGTTACCGCTTCAGCGATGACTTTTGATTGGGAAGGCGTGACGTTCAACCTCCTCGACACCCCGGGCCATCAAGATTTTAGTGAGGACACGTATCGCGTTTTGACGGCTGTGGATTCGGCCGTAATGGTGCTGGACGCAGCCAAGGGCATTGAAACTCAAACACGCAAGCTATTCGAAGTTTGCCGTTTGAGGGATGTTCCCATATTGACGTTCGTCAACAAACTCGACCGCGAAAGTCGCGATCCCTTTACGCTGTTGGATGAAATCGAGCAAACGTTGGCGCTGGACGTAACCGTTGCTAGCTGGCCGATTGGGATGGGTCGCAACTTCCTCGGATGTTACGACTTATTGCGCGATCGATTGCTGCTGTTCGATCGCAAAGACAAGGACACCGACGCCGAGGTTTGTTCTGGCCTCGATGATCCAAAACTCGACCAACTATTGCCCGAAAGCGCTGTGCACCAATTGCGGGAAGAAGTGGGGATGGCGCGCGGTCTATGTAAGCCATTCGACCTTCAGGCGTATCGCGAGGGGCATCTAACTCCAGTGTTCTTTGGCAGTGCTCTGAACAACTTTGGTGTACGCGAGATGATTCGCGGAATTCACGACTACGCACCTCCCCCCCGACCGCAGAAGGCCAAACAACGGTTGGTGGATCCGAATGAGGATCAGGTGACTGCGTTCGTATTCAAGATTCAGGCGAATATGGACCCCAAGCACCGGGACCGTGTTGCCTTCATACGGTTGTGCTCAGGGCACTTCCACCGGGGAATGAAGCTGCTACATGTACATTCCGGCACCGAGATGCCCATTCACAACCCAATGTTCTTTATGGCTCAGGATCGCGAAATCGTGGATGAGGCCGTGGCGGGAGATATTCTGGGCATTCCGAATCATGGGAAGCTTCGAATTGGCGATACGCTAACCGAGGGGGAAACACTCGCTTATGTAGGCATTCCGAGTTTTGCACCGGAATTGTTGCAGCGGGTGCGCGCAACCGATCCCTTGCGCGCCAAACACTTGGGTCGAGCTCTGGAGCAATTGGCCGAAGAGGGTGCGGCGCGCGTCTTTAGGCCGAGATTCGGCAATAGTGCCATCGTCGGCGTCGTCGGATCGCTTCAATTCGACGTGCTTGCCGATCGGATCCGTACAGAATACGGAATCCCTGTCGCTTTCGAGGGAACATCGCTGTACACGGCGCGCTGGGTGGAGGCCGATTCTCACAAGACGATCGAAGAATTTTCGACCGCGAACGAGTCGAGCATGGCTGACGATCACGCCGGAGCCCCAGTCTTTCTGGCGCGAAACTCTTGGCACCTCGACACGACCAAGAAGGACTGGCCGAAGGTGCGATTCCTCGAGGTCAAGGAACAGGCCTGGAATTCGTAGGCGGGAAACCTTTTTTGACCCGTTTGGGTCCCCTCGGGCTGCAACAGCAATAGCCCCATGACCAAAGGACGCCGCACCCCCTGAAGCCGCACGGTAGGGCCCCGACCAGGACCAGCAGAAACCCGCAGGATATCGTGACCGCGTGGCTCTTCAGGACTGGCCGTTGCACGGCTTGGCTTGCCGGCACGGAACGCTCGCGAGTTGACGCGAGTTTTCCGTGCCGTGCAAACAGACAATCAAAGCAGACGTTTCAGCGTAGCTTTGGATTGGCCAACTTGACGAGTTGCAGCGCTTGTTGCGGGAACCATGCGCCTGCCGCCGGATCGACGATGCCCCAAAGCGGGTCAAAGTGGTTCTGGTCGATGGTGCTGGGCCATGGGTCGTAATCGCCATAATTCCACGCACGCGCGCCGCCAGCGATGTCGCAAGAACCATCGGACTCACCCGGGGTCTTCACCCACAGGTATGCGTCGAGCAGCGGAACACCCGTGTTCGCCGAAGGACGCAGGCCGAGACCGGCGCCGGGCGGATTGCACCAAGTGCCGTTCAGTGCGCTGACGACGCTTGCAGGCTGATTGTATGGGGCTAGCCCGTATGAAGCGGCATTCAGAGGCCCGTTGCCGTTGCGGCTGGTGTCGATTACAAAGCGAGTGGTCGCAACCGCGTTGCCCATCATGCCTTGAATTTGGGCCGTCACTTGGGTTTCCCAAGCGGCACTGTAGTCGATGGCGTAGTTAGTAGCGGGGTTGTATTGGCTAGCGCACCAACTGAAGTTGTTCAGCCGCCAGCCGCCTTCGTCGGGATTGGTCGCAAATGCTAGACACATCGAAACCCATGTTCCAAACTGGATTGATTGGTCAGTTGGCTGATAGTTTGAGACATTGAGGAAGAAACCGTCCGCCCGCTGAACGCCCGCTTGGAACAACCGATAGGCTGCTTCACCGGTGCCGAGCCAAGCGCTGTGCGTGGCGTCGAGATAAACTTGCGCATTGGGTGCTTTGCTCTCAATGCTGTCCACCGCATAGTTGAGCTGCGTGTAGCGCGCCTGATTCAACTGTTGCGCGGTAGTGCCCGCAGGCAGCGTGGGCTGGCACCACTCGGCCGCACCGTAGATTGTCGTATTGTACGGAATGAGCCCAAGGCCATCCGGTTCGAGTATCACGACCGCCTTGCCCTTACCAATGCCAGCGGCAAACCCATCAATCCAAGCCTCGTACGAGGGCGTGTCGAGAGCGCCACCGGTCGAGTACTGTGCACAGTCGCGGTAGGGAATATTATAGCTAACCAGAATCGGGACTCGCTTTTCGAGGGCGGCCTGAGCCATGGTCTTCTTTACGCTCTTTTGGACGTCCGCCGGCGAACCGGACTCGAACCACACGGCCTGAGGTGTTACCGCCATGGCGGCGACCCGGGCGGCATTGAGCAGGTCCTTAGCCTTGAGGAGATTGGCCACTTGTTGCACCGCGCCCGGTTGTGGCGCTGGAACGAAAAACTGCGTGTTCGTAGCCAAGGTTCGTGTACTAATGGCGCTAGTATTCTTGACAAGATCGCCTTCGGCGCTCGGCGCCGCCATGCCTCCGCCGCTACAGCCAACGCCCCCGACAGATCCGCCCAGAATTGTTAACCCAACGATTGCCCACTGCTTCATGGTTTACTCCCTCATGATTTGGTGCAAAGGCGCACGCAGGCTCTGACACGAGCGTCATTTGCCGTGCGTACACTTCACCGAATTTGGTTTGCCACTTAGCACTCTCCTCAAACAATTGTCAACACGCAAACTGTGCACGCTGTGCAGTCAGTGTGGGATAATCTTGCTACACGGCGACCATGACTAGTGGGTCATGGAATGCAATCGAGTACAGTTTATCGCATGGGAGTGTGTGAAATCGATTGTGCAACCACAGCGTCACAATTGACGCTGTGGCGGAGGCGTTCCATCGCCACTTCGCGACTCATCGCGACACGCCAGCGTCGCCCTGGGCAACTTGCTCCGGATCTCCAAGAAATTCAAAATGCATCGTGTCCTTGAGCGCGTCGTGCCCGAGCCAGTAAAAACCAAAGCGCTCGAACACGGAAATCCAACACGCAGGCATGTCCATGCGCTCAAGATCGGTCTTCTTGCCCTGACATCGGGGGCTACTCTTCCAAGGTTCGATACAGTTGCAACAGGGATTTTGTAAGGGATCGATGTCGATCGCAATGCCGTAAACGTGATTGGAGACGTCACCGTCGAGGTACGTATTGTTTTCGCGACGACCGGAGAGGGCCCTAGGTTGGTAGGGAAATTGCGTGCAATCACTGCGGAGCGCTGTTTCCACACAACGGAGCGCGGGTATGACACGTTCATGGAGGCGCACGGGTAAGCCAAAGAATTTGACGGTGCGCATCTGACTGTGAAGCGGTTTCTTGTTCCACGCATAGCTGCCAAACCCCGAGTAATACCCGTATTGTTCCGTGCGATAGCGGATCGAACGGGCTACGGCGTCCTTCCATTCGCGAAGGGCACCCGCGTTGGCCAATGGACGACCGTTGAAATGAGCGTTGACCAGAAAGTCCTGGGGTGCTTGTTCGTTGCACAGCGACGATGAGTCGCTCAATGTCGCTGGACTTCGCGGGCTTGAAGGCGTCACGACGCTTGGCTGCGTGGCGGGCGGGCTCGCGTCAACTGAGACCGATCCATTCGTCGCTGCCGTACGGTCCGCCTTTTCATGGGTGGAGTGACGGCACGCAAGCGCGGTTGCTCCCAAGTACACGAGCAACACTTGCATGCGAAGATTCGCCATTCTTAAATGTGCTTGCCTCGCTGAGGTATCTCGAAGCCAAAGTAGTCACGTGCGTTACGAAAGCTTATGTCAATCACGAATTTGCCAAGCAGTGCCTCATCGTCGGGAATCAACCCGCGGCGCACGTCGTTACCCAACATGTTGCAGAGTAGACGTCTAAAATATTCATGGCGCGAGAATGACAGAAAGCTGCGCGAGTCGGTCAACATGCCAATAAATCGCGACAAAAGGCCCAGATTGGAGAGCGCATTGAGCTGCTTTTCCATCCCGTCCAGTTGATCCAAAAACCACCAAGCGGCACCGTACTGCACCTTGCCGGGTACGGACCCGTCCTGAAAGTTCCCAATCATCGAGGCAAAAAGTTCATTGTCGCGCGGGTTTAGATTGTACAATATCGTCTTGGGTAGTTGACCCTTGCGGTCCAGCTGATCGAGAAATTTTGCCAGGGGCCGCGCTATCTCGAAGTCGCCAATCGAGTCAAATCCCGTATTTGCACCCAGGCGTTCGAACATCCGCGTGTTATTGTTGCGCATGGCTCCCAGATGCAATTGTTGGGCCCAACCGCGCTGATGATCCATCAATCCGAATTCATGCATCAAGGCCGACTTATACTTGAGCCCTTCGGACTCCGAGATGGGTTGACCATGACGTAAGGTATCGAATGCGCGACGCACTTCCGATAGGCTGTAAAGTTCCGAATAGGCAGTCTCCAGGCCGTGGTCGGAGGCCCGACAGCCCTGTTCATGAAAGAACCCGTGGCGCGCTTCGAGCGCCCCGAGTAGTTGATCGAATGTATTGATGTCCATGCACGCGCAGGAAGACAGGGAATCTACCCAGCCATTGAATGCCTCGGGATCCTCGATGTTCATTGCGTTATCGGGACGCCAGGTGGGAAACATGCGCATGTTCTGGGCTGCATCGGACTTTGCATACGCAACATGATGTTCGAGCGTGTCCGTCGGGTCGTCGGTCGTACAGACAACCAATACATCAAACTGTGACAACAAACCTTGCGTTGAGAATGCGTCCGTTTTCAGCATTGCCTGGGTTTGATCGTAGACGGAGTGAGCAGTGCCTTCGTCGAGCAGCCGACGGATACCAAATGGGAATATGAGTTCGAGATGCGTCCAGTGATGGAGCGGGTTTCTCAACGTGTACGGGACCGTTTTGGCCCATGCTTGGAACTTCTCCCAATCCGAAGCTGCCCCGGTGCAGTATTGCTCGGATATGCCGTTGCTACGCATGGCGCGCCATTTGTAGTGGTCACCCGCTAACCAAAGCTCTGTAATATTTTCAAAACGGTGATTGTTGGCAATTTGATCCGGCGGTAAATGGTTGTGATAGTCAATAATCGGCAGGCCCTTGGCGTAGTCGTGAAAGAGCCGACGTGCGGTCGACGTTTCTAGCAAGAAATCTGGCTCAAATATCGTGGCATTCATGGCTTTTTCCCTGGAGGCGGGAGGCAGGTCGCTTGGCTTCGGCATACGGCTCGTCACTAGGCCCGCGGTGATGTACGCTGCGCGCGCCTGCAGCGCAAGTCTGCGCTTAGGCTCGCACGAGTTCAATCGCAAGGATCATTGTCGATGAAGATCAACCAAGCCTCGGATTGCCGCTGGGACCTCCTCTGCCTCGGTGAAGTGATGTTGCGCCTAGATCCAGGCGCAGGCCGCATCCACACGGCACGCAAGTTCGACGTGTGGGAAGGCGGCGGCGAATACAACGTAGCGCGCGGCCTACGGCGCTGCTTTGGCTGTCGTACAGGAATAATTACGGCGCTCGCCGATAACCCCGTGGGGCATTTGATTGAGGACCTCATGCTAGAGGGGGGTGTCGATCTCTCGCTCGTTCACTGGAGTGCCTTTGATGGGGTCGGGCGCGCAACTCGCAATGGATTGAACTTCACGGAACGCGGCTATGGACCGCGGGCGGCGGTGGGTTGTTCCGATCGGGGCCACACGGCAGTGTCTCAACTCACGGCGACCGACTTTGACTGGGCAGCGATTTTTGGCCAGTCTGGCGCGCGTTGGCTGCATTCGGGAGGCATATTCTGCGCCTTAAGCGATTCGACGCCCGAGGTCGCAAAGCGTGCATTCGAGGCCGCAAAGGCCCATGGTGTGATAGTTTCGTATGACCTTAACTATCGTGATTCGCTGTGGCGGGCCACGGGCGGTCAACCGAAGGCCCGCGAGGTGAATCGTGAACTGATGCGGTACGTGGATGTGTTGTTCGGCAATGAAGAGGACTTTTCCGCCGCATTGGGGTTTGATATCGAGGGGACCGACTCGAGCTATTCCGAGCTCGACACGGGCAGTTTTCGGCGCATGATCAGGAATGTCGTCGAGACATTTCCCAATATCAAAGGGGTAGCCACCACACTCAGGACGGCCAAGAGTGCCACGGTCAATGGCTGGGGTGCCATCGGATATTATCAGGGTGAATTCGTCGAAGTAGCGCAACGCGACACGGAGATTTTCGATCGGGTAGGTGGGGGTGATTCGTTCGCTTCGGGTTTCATTTTTGGGATGCTCGAAGAGCGCGGGCTCGAGTGGGCACTACGGTGTGGGGTCGCGCATGGGGCATTGGCAATGTCGACACCGGGCGACACTTCTATGGCCTCTCGCAGCGAGGTTGAACGTCTTATGAAGGGTGGAAGTGCGAGGATATTACGATGAATCGGCTAGCAATCGTTGAGCATATTGAGTCCCTTGGAATTGTCCCGATTATCCGGGCCCCCACGGTGGAGTTGGCCGCACGCGCCGCACGCGCCGTTCACGCCGGCGGGATCGATGTGCTCGAGATCACAATGACGGTACCCAATGCGCTATCGCTGATGCGACTGCTATCCTCTGAACTCGGGGAGGACGTGCTACTCGGTGCGGGCACCGTGCTCGACGCGGAAACGGCGCGCGCTTGCATCGACGCCGGCGCTCATTTTATCGTATCGCCCGGACTGGACATTGAAACCATTCAGGCCGCACACTCTCTGGACAAAGCGGTAATGCCAGGCGTATTGACCCCAACGGAAGTCATCACGGCCTTCAAAGCTGGAGCCGACATGGCCAAGGTGTTTCCCTGCTCCGCCCTCGGTGGACCAAGCTACCTGCGAGCACTGCGCGCACCGCTACCTCAGGTGAAGCTATTCCCAACCGGTGGGGTCGATCTGAATACGGCACCGGAGTTTATTGCCGCGGGCGCCACTGCTCTGGGCGTAGGAGCAGCGCTCATTGATCTGAAACTCATGGAACAACAGGGTGCTGGCGCAATCACGGAAAGAGCGATAAAGCTAGTAGAAATAGTCCGAAAAGCCCGCGCCGCCCTATCGAAGTAAGCCGCATTTGATCGTCCGCCGTCATCGACTGCAAGCCGGCATCGACTGTCAGCCGCAAAAATGGCTTTCATGGAGCGCGCGGGGCTGGGGCAGCCGGGGCCCCGCGCGCCGACACTAATCAATCCGCAGTTGCGACCTCGGAAAATGCACAGGCGCCAATGTCTCCAACCGTAGCTGCTATGCCCGCGCTGTCTTTGTAGTACGATTGTTTGAAGTGGGTGTCCCAACATTCGACTAAGGTTACCGGGCTCAACGCAGCCGGAACGTCTCCGCCAGCGAGAGTAACATCGGATCGCCCTGCACCCATGGCATTCCATTGACTTGCAACGGTCACATCCTCTAAAGCCGTCTTCTTACTTTCATCGACGTCAGCCAAGCCATCAACGACGATTGTCCCCGTGTGGTCCTCGCGTGCAATTGAAAGGATATCGAGGTGCGCAGCGGAATCGCTAGGCAATAGAGTAACTTCGATCGTGCGCGGCAGCGGTGAAAGCTCTGTCTTAACGGTAGCCGGTAGGTCGTGTACTACGGTGATTTTTCCCGAATCATCCGGGTGGGCGACAGGGTCGAGCGAGCGGGCGACATCCAGATCGATACTGAACGAGCCGTCGCCGTGTTTGGGATCACCTTGTGCGTAGCCCACACCGGTCAATACCGCGCGATAGTCCTGGTCGGAACTGGACTCTTTGGGCCGTCCCTCCAAAATATAGGCGTATTCCTGGCCACCTTGGTGGGTCACACGGAAACGCCACGTTGCGGGCTCTAGCGCGTCCGTATAGGGGCCCCAGATGGCTTGTTCGCTCTCAATCCTCGTAGGCTTTGTGTTCACTATGAACCAAACGGTTCCCAGCACGCCTGCGGTGATCCGATTGACGCCGTCCCGAACGTTGCGCGTAAACGTGTAGAAGGTTGCGTAGGGAGCATTGGCCGGAGCCACGCCTGCGTCATTCGAGTTGCTGGTGTTGGTCGCCGGAGATGCCACAGTTTCGGGTCCGTCTAGTTGCATGGACTCCTTTTTTGGTAACGCCTGGCGAACCGAGTCCAGCTGATCGTCGGACTGCGTCATACATCCGAGGGGGCCGACTGAACCGAGAGCCGCTAACGAAAGTGTCACAAAACGCCATGATTTCATGCCGAAACCTCCAGTAGATACCAAATCCAGCCAGTGTTGAATGTGGATCTGTGCCCCTTGGCGGCTGGGGCGTTCAAAGCCATTGTCCAAGAAATGCTATTGGTTGACCGGGGCAGCTCCACCGTCAATGAAATCTGGTCAATCTGATTCGGACGTTCTGAAGCTTCAGCAGCAAGTCAATGAGCTGAAGCTGGCGTTGGAGCTCGAGCGACGACGTTCACGCGGAAATACGCGACCTGACTTGGCGGAACCGAGTGATTCCGAGTCTGCGCTGCGCCGAGTCAACCGGCAGCTTCGAATGCTGAGCGATTGTAATCAGGCGTTGATCCGCACGACGGATGAACTCGAGTTGTTGCACACCGTTTGCAATATCATCGTCGAGGTAGGCGGATATCAAATGGCCTGGGTCGGCTTTGCAGAGAGTGATCCAGAAAAGTCCGTGCGACCCATCGCGTTCGCAGGATTCGAGGACGGCTATGTCCAGAACATTCAGGTCACATGGTCCGAATCCGAAAGCGGGCGTGGCCCTGTCGGAATGGCTATTCGTACATTGCAGCCCTGTCCCGTCCAAAATATCGCGGTGAACCCACTGTTTGCCCCGTGGCGTGAAGCTGCATCCCGGCGGGGTTACGCATCCGTTTGCGCTTTGCCCCTGATCACGGATGGCCAACCTCTCGGCGCAATTGGAATATATTCCGCGTCACCCGATGCCTTTGATGCCGAAGAAGTTGGCCAGCTCACTGAACTCGCGGATGACCTGGCATTTGGTATCGTTGTGTTACGAACCCGCAATGAACATCGGCGCGCTGAACAGGCACTGATTGCCAGTGAAGAGCGCTTCAAGCGTCTGGTACAAAACTCCAACGACATCATTGCTACACTCGACGAAAACTACGTCTTTACATCCGTAAGCGGCCCGGTCGGGAATTTGTTGGGGTACCAGCCTGAGGAATTNNACGGTACGTGGATAGACTTGGAAGCCGTTGGTACCAATCGCCTCCACGATGCGTCGGTACGAGGCATTATCCTAAACATAAGGGACATGTCCGACCGGAAAAAGGGCGAATCGGAGCGGGGCAAGCTCCAAAATCAATTGCAGCAAGCCATGAAGATGGAGGCCGTTGGACGTTTGGCTGGGGGCATTGCGCATGATTTCAACAATTTGCTGACTGTCGTTACTGGTAACATTGAACTGGCTAAGCTCGCACTCAACCCGACTGATCCTGTTGTTCGCCATCTCGATGAAGTGGCCAACGCCAGCCAAAGTGCTGCTTCACTTACGCGGCAGCTTCTCTCCTTCTCTCGGCGGCAGCTCATCGAGCCTCGCGTCGTTGATCTCAATGCGCTCGTCGACAACCTTCAGAAAATGCTGGTTCGACTCATTGGCGAGAATATCGTCCTTCGCACGGCCCTGGATGCGAATTGTCATCCGGTATTCGTCGATCCTGGACAGTTCGAACAGGTACTCGTCAACCTAGTCGTAAATGCTCGGGATGCCATGCCGACAGGGGGAAACCTGCTCATTGAAACGGCAAATCGGGAATTGGATCAGGACTACTGCGCTCGGCACCCGAGCGTGCAGCCTGGACAATTCGTGATGCTCGCCGTAAGCGACACTGGCCACGGCATGAGCGAAGAAGTTCGGCTTCAGCTCTTCGAACCATTCTTTACGACCAAGCCCAAAGGGCAGGGAACGGGCCTTGGCCTTGCCACAATATTTGGAGCGGTGAATCAAGCGGGCGGCACGATAGAAGCCTATTCGGAACTCAACCAGGGCTCGACGTTCAAGATATATTTGCCACGCTCGGGAGAGTCACCCGAGGTATATGCGGCAGCCGGCCAATGCTCGACCTCACCAACCGGGCACGAGACCGTGCTGTTGGTGGAGGATGACGCGAGCGTGCGCGAGCTGACTTGCCGAATTCTGCAGCGTTTGGGCTACCAGGTATTGATAGCGACTAATGGGAGCGAATCCCTCGATATCGCGGACAAGTTCGACGGGCGGATTGATCTCTTGATGACCGACGTCGTATTACCGGGCCTCAGCGGCCGAGAAATAGCCGAGCGTATTCAAGTGGCTCGACCTGGCACCCAAGTACTATTTACGTCCGGCTACACGGAAAATGTCGTTGTACATCATGGCATCGTCGATAAAAATTTGAACTTCATTGGTAAGCCATATTCACTACAGGCATTAGCGCGAAAGTTACGGGAAGTATTGGAAGCGAATCGGGGTTAGTCTGAGTAAGCCTCAATCGAGGCGAGTAAAGACCGAGACTAAGCAATGGCTAGCGTAGAACTAAAGCACGTAGACAAGGTCTACGAGGGCAACGTCAAAGCGGTCGACGACTTCAATCTCGACATCAAAGACCAGGAATTCGTCGTTCTAGTCGGGCCCTCGGGCTGCGGCAAGTCGACGACTCTAAGAATGATAGCGGGCCTGGAAGACGTGTCAGCTGGCACAATCAGCATTGGGGGTCGCGTCGTTAATGACGTGCCACCCAAGGACCGCGACATTGCGATGGTGTTTCAAAGCTACGCCCTTTACCCGCATATGTCCGTCTATGAAAACATGGCCTTCGGTCTGATGATGCGCAAAGTCACAAAGAGTGCCATCGACGAAAAGGTGCGCAAAGCTGCGGACATCTTGGGCATCACCCAATTGCTGGATCGGAGACCTAAGCAATTGTCTGGCGGTCAACGGCAGCGCGTGGCCCTCGGTCGGGCCATTGTGCGTGATCCTAAGTGCTTTCTTTTCGACGAGCCGCTTTCGAACCTGGACGCCAAACTTCGCGTGGAGATGCGCGCCGAATTGAAACGCTTGCACCTAAATCTTCAGAGCACGACGGTGTATGTAACTCATGATCAGGAAGAAGCGATTACCCTAGGCGATCGCCTGGTTGTCATGAAGGATGGCGTCGTTCAACAAAGTGCCGGCGCGCTTCAAATCTATCGAAATCCAGTCAATCGTTTTGTCGCCGGTTTTTTGGGCAGTCCGCCGATGAATTTCATCGAGGGGCGCCTAATCGAGGAAGCTGGGTTCCTGGTCTTCGACGAAGGTTCGGTTCGGTTGCAAGTCGCGCCCGCTCAGGCGGCACACTTGAAGTCTTTCAAGGACAAACCGGTGGTGTTAGGCGTGCGGCCCGAAGCTATCAGTGATGAAGCACACGCTCGCTTTGAAAAGGCCGGCAATAGCATTGAGACAACGGTGAGCCTGGTGCAGCCGCTCGGAGACAAGATGGATGTTTACTTGAGCACGGCTAAGGGGACACAGTTGGTTGCTCACATGGACGCCTTCAGTGGCCTTTTCGCCAAACAGCCGCATGAAGTGTTAGTCGACATGCAACGCGCTCATTTCTTCGAGTCGGGGGAAAATGGTGCCAATTTGGTTCAGGACGGCTCGGATGCAATGTGAAACGAGGCAGTTTGCGGCATCGTAATGTGGGGTTTCTGAGGCCTCGATCATTGATTGACGCCACTGGCCAAGAATCCACCGTCAACGTTGAGGGTGGTGCCGGTGACGAATCTGGCCGCGTCTGAGGCCAAGTACACGGCAGCGCCCGCCAATTCCTCAACCTCTCCAAAACGTTGCATGGGAGTTCTCATAATTAGCTCCTGCCCGCGCGCCGTTCCGCGCAATAAGTGCTCATTCAACGGGGTCGGAAATACCCCGGGGGAAATCGCGTTTACTCGTACGCCTTTGAGAGCCCACTCAACGGCCAATGCACGCGTCAGTCCCAGCACGCCGGCTTTGCTCGCTGTATATGCCGCAACTTCCATCATGCCTACGTGACTCGTAAGCGATGCGATATTTATGATGCTGCCGTAGCCGCGTTGAAGCATGGGTCGTCCAAATACCTGGCACCCTCGAAAGGTGCCCGTTAGGTTCGTTTCGACGATCGAATGCCATTCTTCCTGCGATACTTCGAGCGATGGTGTACGTTTGGTGCGGCCGGCGCAATTGACCAATATGTCGATTTGACCGAATTCGGCGAGCACTCGAGCTCTCACTTGTTCGAGGCTCGCAGTGTCAAGGATATCGCTCGTACACACGACGGTTCGCCGTCCGAGAGACTCGACTTGAGAGCAGGCGTCGGTGACAGCGTCGAGCCTTCGCGAACTCGGGATGACATTGGCTCCTGCTCTCGCAAGACCAATGGCGATGGCTCGACCAATACCTGACGTCCCCCCGAGAACGATGGCAATCCGACCTTCTAGACTCAATGCGCAAGTGGTGCTCATGGCGCGGAGCGAATGGCACGCATCCGTTCACAGTGCAAGCCCACGAAATCCGTGTTAGCTTACCTCGGGGTTTTTGGACGGCCCTTTCCCCCCATTTGCGGACGATGATCAAGAATTTCCCTTACGGCAAGGCGCCATTTTGGCTGCTCGTCATGGCCATTGTTTCGTCCGTCTTGTTGATTGCCTTGGGTAGGAAAGAGTCGGAACGTCCGGACCTGATCTTGGTCACGTTTACCGGCGCGCACTACGACGCGTATCGGCAGGCGATTCCGCGATTCGAACGCGAGCATCACGTAAAGGTTGACGTTGAACTGACTCATTGGTCATCACTTCAGTCCCGGCTCCAGAACGCCATCTTGGCCAATACCGACGTTCCCGATCTGGTCGAAATGTTGGAGGGCTCTCTCGGATACTTTACACGGGGCCCACGCGCAGACGTCGGGCTCATCGACTTGACCGAGAAGATACACAGCGAAGGTATCGACCATCGCGTCGTCGCGTCTCGATTCAGCCTGTGGACGACCCAGGGACGCAACTACGGCATCCCGCACGACGTGCATCCGATCATGTTGGCTTACCGGCGCGACATCATCGAGCAGCTCGGGATCAACGTCAACGATCTCGATACCTGGGACAAGTTCGTCGAGGTGGGTCATCGCGTCACGAAGGACAAGGACGGCGACGGGGTCATCGATCAGTACATGATCGATCTGCCTTACGGAGGAAATTGGGGACTGATACTGTTACTCCTACAAAAAGGAGGTCAACTATTCGACAAAGACGGCAATGTCGCGTTCGACAGTGAGGATACTGCTCAAGTGATGCAGTGGTATTTGCACCAGACGCGGAGCAAAGAGAAAATCGCGACCGACTGCGGCGCAACGCAGCTGCTCATGAAATCAATGAGCGATGGCCTCGCATTGTTCTTCATTACGCCCGACTGGCGCAGTCGATTCTACGAAATGGACATGCCTAACCTAGCCGGCAAAATGGCACTCATGCCGATGCCCGCTTGGACAAAAGGCGGGCGGCGCACTTCCGTCTGGGGTGGCACCGGACTCGTCATTACCAAACGCACGAAGCACCCTGAACTCGCTTGGGAACTTGCAAAATATCTGTACTTCGACAAGCAGGAACTGGGTCAACGTTACAAGAAAACCAACATCATTCCCCCATTCAAGGAAGCCTGGGACCTACCGGAATTCGGCGTGCCCAATCGATTTTACTCCAATCAACCGATTGGCAAGCTGTACGCGGCCCTCGCGCCAGAGACGCCCCCCACGTATTCGGCGGCTGTCGACGGGCTCGCCCGCGCCAGCCTCGATCAAGCGTACAGCCGCTCGGCAGAACACTACAAGGCCAACGGCGACGCAGGCTTGATGGATAAGATTCGCGCCGAGCTCAAGAAGTCGGCGGAACGAGTGCGAGAGATGGTCGAGCGCGACAAGGTATTCCACCGCGAGGATACGCTATGAGGGCGCCGGAACCGCGCAACACCAAGGAGCTTGCCGCTTACTTGTTCTTGATGCCGTATCTGTTGCTAACGGCAGTGTTTTTCATCTATCCGTTCATCAATGCCGTCGTATTGACGTTCTATCGGACGAATGGGCCACGCAGTCGCGTGTTCATCGGGCTCGACAATTTTCGCTACCTGCTCGCCGATGCCACATTTCATACTGCACTCTGGAACACGACGATTTTTGCGATTGCTTCCGTGTGCCTGCAGCTTCCCCTGTCGATGGCTCTCGCCTTGCTCCTGAATCGCGGCAACGATAGGGTCAAAGGCTTCTTCCGTTTGGTGCTTTTCTCTCCCAATCTGGTTGGGCAAATTTTCGTTGGGATTCTCTTCTCTGTGCTGTTCACGCCCCGCTACGGTCTGATCAATCGGACATTGCAGTCATTGATCGGCTGGGGCCTGGAGGAACAGTGGCTCAGTAACCCAAAGCTCGTGATGCCTGCCATCATCCTGACTTCGCTTTGGTTGTGGGTCGGCTTCAACATGGTGTATTTCCTTGCAGCCCTTCAAGGTGTAGACAAGAGTTTGGAAGAGGCTGCGCGGATTGACGGCGCCAACAACTGGCAAGTCTTCTGGCACGTGACTTTGCCCTCAATGCGTCACGTAGTTGTGTTCGTCGTCATCATGAGCATTATTGGTTCGTACCAACTCTTCGAATTGCCAGTCGCGTTATTGAATTCCACGAGTGGTTTTGGACCTGACAACTCTGGGCTAACGGTCATCACCTACTTACGGTCCGTAGCCTTTCAATCAGGAGATCTGGGGCTCGGTTCAGCTGTTGGATGGGTCGTCGCCGTCATCATCTTTGCGATCAGCGTGATCCAAATCCGCGTCACCAAGGTAGTCGAGGACTGATATGAATATTCTTCAGTCGATATTGCTCATACTCGTAGGTGTGTTCGTGGTGCTCTGGGTGCGCAATCTTCGCGATCCGAGGCCAGCGATTCGCTACGCGCGTTTGCTCGCCCTGTGCCTCGCGGCAACGGCCGTATTGGCTCCGTTTGTCTGGCTGGTGGCGGCCGTGTTCAAGGATCGCACGGTCCTCAACGAGTATGTGTTTTTCCCGCCGCTCGGTCGCTGGTCGTATAAGACCATGAATCTACAGAATTTCGTCCGCCTCTTCGAGGGCAGGAATAGCCCCCAAGGCCGCATCTACTTCTGGCAGTACGTGCTCAATTCCACCTTCCTCGCAACGGTAAGCACCTGCATCCAATTGTTCTTCTCGTCCTTGGCAGGCTACGCACTAGCCAAATTCAATTTCCGCGGCAAGAAGATGTTGATGGGCTTCATGCTGGGTTCAATGATGATTCCTGGTGTGTTGCTATTGGCACCCGTTTATCAAATGGCCGTCGGCATGGGACTCGTCGATAAGTTGTGGGGAATCATCGTGCCAGGCATGGTGAGCGCGTACGGCATCTTCTTATTCCGGCAAGCGTGCATGAATATTCCTTCCGAATTGATTGATGCCGGTCGCATCGATGGCTGCAGCGAGTTTGGCATTTACTATCGGTTGGTGATGCCCCTGGTTCGACCGATGGCTGCGGCTTTTTGCCTCGTCAGCTTCGTTGGTAATTGGAACTCGTTCTTTGGCCCCAGTGTGTNNTCACGTTGCCGGTGGCACTCAACCTGTATGTGAGCCAGTACGAGAATGATTATGGGATATTCTTAACGGGAACCCTACTCGCCATGGTGCCGCCCGCGATTCTGTTCTTTGCGCTTCAGAAGGAATTTATTAGTGGGCTAACTTCAGGCGCTGTGAAAGGGTAGCGAGCGCTCACTTTTCGAGCACGAGCGTTACGACGGAGCGAGCGGGCATGTCGAAGGCGCTGACTACCGTGAGGATTGAGTTGTTATCCCACCAAAAGCCCCTGGGAAAAATCGGGACTTNNAAAATATGCGGCCTTCAGGCGGTTTTCACGTTACAAGTGCTGGTTCGGAATTCATGATTGACGGCCTCGCCTGAAGCATGCTTCACCGTGGGGTTCCGAACACTTACCCGGACAAAAGCTAACCCCTGCCATGTCGCAATCTGCCTCCAAGACCTACCCATTTCAAGACCCTTCGTTGCCGGTTGATGAGCGTGTAAATGACCTCGTCGCACGGCTCGATATTGTCGAAAAGGCCGCGCAAATGCTGCATGAGTCCGCGGGTATTTCACGGCTCTCGGTGCCTTTATACACCTGGTGGAACGAAGGCCTGCACGGCATGGCGCGAGCCGGCATAGCGACCGTATTTCCGCAGGCCATCGGGCTTGCGGCCATGTTCGATACTCGATTGCATTTCGGTATCGCGGTTACCATATCCGACGAGGCAAGGGCCAAACATCACGAGTTCATTCGCCAGGGTGATCACGGCATGTACAAGGGGCTCACCATTTGGAGCCCGAACATCAATATTTT
>PMCK01000030.1 GCA_003154095.1 Myxococcales bacterium
GATAGCCTTTAGAATACCTGGGCTCTCGAGGCTCACAACATCGAGCGCCTTCTCGGGGAATCTCTCGAACCACCGAAACGCGCACCCGCTCGTGACCCGCCGTACTTCAATTCTCAGGTGCTGCGGCGTAAGTTCCACGAGCTGAACTGCTCTGCGCTGACTTGACTCACGCCTTCTTTGGGCGAAGGGTGAGGCGAAGGTTCGTTCATTCCGCCCGTTCCGTAGCGCTAGGGCCCTCGCAACCGCTGGCCCACCTGCCAACGTCACGATCACCATCTTACTAGCCTTCAATCATACTGTCGCCATTCACTACAGCTGCAACCACCATTGGGCCAATCCCTTTCGCGACCCCATTTGTCCGAACTACGCGCCGGGACATCGAAGGTGTAGTCGGTCAAAGCGGAGCTGTCAGCGTCGTGCAGCGCGTTAGCTCTGACCTCAAGCTAAACCCGCACCTTCACACAATCCTGCTCGATGGCGTGTTTGTGGCTGACGATGGCTCGCCGGTGTTTCACCCGCTGCCGCAGCTGCACGATTCAGACCTGGCGGATCTGCTCCAAGTCATCCGGGTTCGGTTGGTGAATTTCCTCCTGCGCCGCGGCATCATCGAGAGCCGCCAAGAGCTCACGCTGCTCGATGATGACTTCGCTGACCGTGAGCCCGCCCTCGCCCAGCTCGCTGCCGCCGCCGTGACCGGCCTATCCCCAGCTGGACCCGAACGGCACCAGAAGCCACCCATTACCCTTCGCGGTGAGCCGGGTGTCGACATCACTGCCCCGTTGTCAGTCACCGAGATGGGCTTCTCGCTGCATGCAGCCACGACTGCCAGCGCCGATGACGCACGCGGCCGCGATGCCTTGGTGCGCTATGCGCTCAGGCCGCCGATTGCGCAGGAGCGTCTGCACATCCTGCCGGACAACCTCGTGCGCATCGAGCTCAAACGGCCCTTTCGCGATGGCACAGTCGCCATCGACCTCGACCCCATCTCACTGCTCTGTCGTCTTGCGGCTTCGGTCCCGCCACCAGGTTGTCACCTCGTGCATTATGCAGGGGTTCTCGGTGCAGCATCGAAGTTGCGCGCGCTCGTCGTACCGCCGTTGCTCATCGATTCTCTGAGCGCCGCGTCACATTCTCACCGCGAGCACCCGCCCACGCATCGCTCTCGCTATCGCCCATGGGCCGAGCTTCTCAAACGCACGTTCCAGATCGACGTTGAGCGATGCGAGTGCGGCGACGCCGAGGAGTGGTTGAAGAACCACGGGCGATTCAAGTTGCGCGCGCTGGTCATGGTTCTTCAACCACTCCTCGGCGTCGTCGAAGCACACAACATCGAGCGGTTGCTTCGCTATCTCGGTGAGCCTCTCGAACCCCCGAAACGCGCACCGGCTCGCGACCCTCCTTACTTCAAGTCTCAGGTGCTGCGGCGCAAGTTTGGTGAGCTGAATTAGGTTCGCGCGGGGCGCCGCTCTTGACCCACACCTTTTGGCGGATTGGGCGAGGCGAAGCTGCATCTGAACCCTGCCATTCGCTACGTACCATCAGCCCCTTTGCTGGCTAGTGTGCCGAAATTGGCAAAATCTGCCCCGCAACACCGAAACAACTCATTACCGTTACGCCGCTAACATACGAGTCACTCGGCCAATCGCAATCACACCTCCAATTGTATCGCCTACGCGCACTTGAGTCCTGTGCTAGCGCTGGTAAGCTGGCCTTGAAGCATGGGTCACGCAAACGGGACGATTGCAATGAACGAATTCGCAACTGCGGTGATCAAGCACAGACGGTTCCTTGAATTCGCGTGCGGTCCGTTCATCATCGGCTGTGCCTACCCAGCGTTGAGCACAGGGTGAAGGACGTTTGTTCAATCGGTAAGGAAAAGTCGTGGCGCGCACATCCTTGTTTCTATTACTAGCTGTCTTAGGCTGTTCAGCTGCCCAAAGTGGTGACAATACCAACGGTAATGTCGTGGCTGCGGTAGAAAGGGAACACATAGAACCGCCATTTCCGATGATGGAAATAAGCGTTGAACTTCACGGTCATGACGTGGCATTCCGATTCAACGTATGTGAAGTAGAGATCGTAAACACGCACCTATATGATGTTGTGGTTGGCGAGACGAGCGCTCTGAACACCATTCCGGTTGGGCCGTTCTGTCGTATTCGCCCCATCAGAGATATACCGAACGAAGCAATTCCAATATCGGAGTGGGAATACGGCAAACTGCTACCTGGGTATTTGCTAAGGGGAGAGTGCTTCCCGTTGGCAGAGGGTAAGCGATATGAAATAGCTGTGCTGGGGGCGTTGCAGGGCGGCGCTGAATTCTCTTTCGATCATGATGGGAAGATACACGTCTACAAGGAAGAATGTGCCGAACTCAAGGCACAGCGCTTCGCTCGTTCTGCACCTGCTCGCTGACCTGGACGCTTGACCCACGCAGTTTTGCGCAGCGGGTTGTGCAGACGTTTGTGCTGTTGGACAAGTTCGAAGTGGCGTCCGCCATGGTCTTGGCCAACAATACGTCGGTATGGTTCACGAGGCAGCTTATCGGCGAGCGATGAGGCAGCGGCATACGCTCTGGGCGCTTGCCATTGCGGGGTCGTGGGTGCTCGTCGTTGCATCCGCTCGGGATCCCGCCGGAGAACAGGGATGCATCCCATGCTCGGCGAACGGCGATCCATGGCTCTTTGCGCCAATTGAACCGCCAGCAGCGCCTGTGACTGAACACGCCGCAACGCTACCCGTTGCGCCAGCGCCCGAAGGACTGAGCCCAAAGTAATTCAAACGTGGTCACTTTG
Source organism: Myxococcales bacterium (assembly GCA_003154095.1). GTDB lineage: Bacteria > Myxococcota_A > Polyangia > Polyangiales > Polyangiaceae > FEN-1139. The sequence goes on from PMCK01000030.1 coordinate 2,796, forward strand.
CCAACCCACGCCCTAATCGTCGGCAGCTAGGTACTTCAAAGCCTATCGTCCTGCCAACGCACGCCGCAGTGTCACGGCCAGTTGACATAAAATTGGCGTTGAACCAAGCCGCTGCGCGGCAGGAGCTGCGTTGCTGCAACGGGCGAGGTCTCGCGGCTCCCCGAAGGGCACTGCGACGATCGACGTTCGATTGAGGCGTTGCGTGCTTGGTCACGGCGCGACGTAACTTGGTGAATTGACGCGCCATTTGCGATCATCGCCTTGGATTGGACAACGATGCGCGATCCTCCGCGCTCACACGTTCGAAGGGCGAACGTGCTGACGCAGAGGAGTAACGAGTATGAGCCGGTTACGCGACAGGATGCAAGAGGATCTGAAACTTGCAGGGCTATGTGAGAATACGCAGAAGACATACCTGCGTTGCGTGGCGAGATTCAGTCACCATTTCGGCAAGTCTCCCAAAGCGCTTGGTCAATTAGAGGTCAGGGCGTACCTGCTGAACCTGGTGGGAAAGCGCACGCTGTCCGCGTCGACATACAACGTGTATGCAGCCGCATTGTGTTTCCTATATCGACGGACACTCAATCGACCGGCAGTTGTCGGTGGAGTTAGGCGACTGCGAGCACGGCGACATCTGCCATCGATATTGACGCGGGAGGAATTCGAACAAATCCTGGTGCACCTGAGGTTGCGCATGCGTGCAATTGCAGTCCTCGCCTTCGGCTCGGGGCTGCGCATTAGCGAGATCTGTCAGTTGCGAATCGAGGATATCGACAGCAAGAGGATGCAAATCCACATCGATCGCAGCAAAGGAGAGAAGCAACGGCGCGCCATGCTTTCCCGAATGGGACTGACGCTGTTGCGGGCATATTGGAAAACGAACAAGGTGACAGGGCCACTTCTATTTCCAGGGAATGTGTCTGGGCGGGCGCTCACTCGCGAAGCGTTTAATAAGGCGCTCGGAATTGCGGCCACGAAGGCAAAGGTCAATAAGCGCGTCACGCCACATAGTCTGCGTCACGCATTTGCGACTTACCTACTTGAGGCAGGCACGGATCTGAGAACGGTGCAGGTCCTGCTCGGGCACGCGTCGATAAGCTCAACCGTCTGGTACCTGCACGTAACGCCGGCCATGCTCGCCAAAGTCACGAGCCCGGCAGATTGCCTCAAGGGTGCCGATGCTCAAGTCGAAGCTTTGGTGGCGCGTGCGCCGACCAAAGCTTCGCAACGGAGCAACTCCCAGCGTCGCACAGCGTAGGTCATGTGCCAGCACCAAGGCGGTGCTGGCTCGCAGGAGGCAGCACCGGATACAAGCGCGGGACCAACGCTTGCGGACGTGGTCCGCAAGCACAGGCAAGAGTACGAGCAATNNAACTCTTGCCACAATCGCCATTGCCCTACGTGTCCGGCAGTAGCGCAAGCGAGATGGATCGTCGGACGCCTGCAACGAGTATTGCCGACTCACTATTTCCACGTTGTCTTCACGCTGCCAGCCGAGCTTCGCAGTACAACCAACGCCAATCGTGAGCTGGTTTACGACCTGCTGTTCCGATGCGTATCGGAAACCCTGCTCGAATTTGGTAGAGATCCAGATCGACTGGGTGGTGAAGTCGGAGTCACCACGGTGCTGCATACCTGGTCAAGAGACTTGACATACCACCCGCACCT
>PMCK01000276.1 GCA_003154095.1 Myxococcales bacterium
TTACGAAAGCCGTGCTCGGCCTGCCACTGGCTCATGGGAGTCCCGGTCAGCTCATGCACCTCCAAGGCACGACTCACTCGAACGAAGTCATTGGGATTAAGGCGCCGCGCCATGATCGGGTCGCATCTCACCAGTTGCGCATGCAATGTCGCGCGCCCCTCACTTTCGGCCACTGCGCGGTGTCGCGCGCGAATTTCCGGACTAGCAGCTGGTGCATCCACTAGCCCGTACAGCAGTGCGCGCACCCATAAGTACGAACCGCCGCACACGATAGGTACCTTGCCTCGAGAGCGGACGTGTTCCAGCGCCGCCTCGGCTCGCTCCGCCCAACCGGCGGCATCAATGCCCTCCAACGGCTCCAGGATATCCACCAAGTGATGTGCGGCACGACTACATTCCTCCGGTGACGGTTTGCCTGTGCCGCAATTGAAATATCGATAGACCTGTACGCTATCTGCAGAGATGATTTCGCCATCGAGCATTTCGCACAAACGCACCGCAAACTCGGTTTTGCCAGACCCGGTTGGGCCGACGACGACTAGCAAAGTGGGCGCATTCATCGCCGTCCGACTTTGCGTTCGAGCTCATTGTAGGACATGACCGCAACTACCGGGCGCCCATGCGCACAATGACCTGCGAAGTCGACAGTATCGAGCGCGCCTAGCAGCGCTTGCGCTTCGGTTTGGCTGATAGTGTCACCGGCGCGCAGGCTGCCGTGGCATGCCATCAAGGAGAGCGCATGCTCGAGGGCTGCGGAGAATCCCCTTCCTCCGCTGCGCGCCATCTCCCCCACGAGATCGCATAGGAGTCGCTCAGGGCTCGCTCGCTGCAATAACCTGGGTATCGCGTGCACGGTAACTTGTTGCCGACCGCGCACTCGAACATCCAGGCCCACTGCGGCGATCTCTTCGCTGCGTTGTTCGACAAGCTCGACCTGTTCGGGCGAAAGCTCCACACTTACAGGAAACAGCAGGGTTTGCGCTGCCATCGTGCGCGACCGATATTGGTCGAGCAAGCGCTGGTATGCCACCCGCTCCGCCGCCGCGTGTTGGTCGAGCACGTAGATACCAACCGGTCCTTCGCACAATAAAAAAGTCTGTCGCAACTGGGCAATGAAACGTAGGCTCGACCAGCGAACGTCGCCTGATGTCGTTTGCGCAGTATTCTCCCTAATTAGCAAGGTTGAATGGGTTGACGCTTCGGAGATGTCTCGAACCAATCCTGTCGATTGTGCACTTGGAGTTGCTATTAAGGCAGCGGAATCGGCAATTGAAGACGCTGGTAAAGACGAACTCGTTACCGTGGCTGCTTCGACCACCTGTTCATCGGCAGGGTTCGGTTGCCGCAAGGCTGCGTCCGGGGTCGGTTCGTCATCGGGCTTTCGCTTGCCCCACATCGATATTCCGGGCGTTCTCGGCTGGTTTCCGTTCCGAACACCGAAGCGATTGCGCGGGCTGGGTGGAAGGGACAGTGCGCTTCCCAGCTCCCGCGATGCAATCGAATAAACGGCATCCGCCGTAGCGCGTGGGTCGACGAACCTGACCTCAGTTTTTTGTGGATGTACGTTTACGTCGACCAATTCGGAGGGCAAATCGATGTAGACGACGCCGCGTGGGTAATGCCCCGCGCCGAGGACGCTGCCGAATGACTGTGCAATCGTCGTTGCGAGCATTCTGTCCCTTACGACTCGTTCATTTACGATCAGCCAAAGGCCAGAGGCTCCCGGTCGGGCGCGCTCGGGCCGAGTGAGATAGGCCTCGAGCTTGAGCGGACCGCGCTCCCCGACGATGGCTACCAAATTGGCCTGCTCGAAAAGTTGTTCGACGCGCTCGGCGCGCGTGTTGGCCCGCAGAAGTTCGCGCACGAGCCGCTCGTCACGCGTGAGAGTAAACGTAATGCCCGGGCGGGTTAGTGCCGCCCCCTCTACCGTGTTCGTTACATGCGAGGATTCCGTACCCGTCGAGCGGAGGAATTTTCGCCGCGCGGGCACATTGTAGAACAGGTCCCGCACCTCGATGGTCGTGCCGACAGGCAGTCCCGCGGGCGTCACTTTCAGTTGTGTACCTCCCGCGGTTTCAAGAGTTACTCCGATTTCGCTCTCCCGTCTGCGCGTGCGAAGTGAAAGTCTACATACCGAGGCAATGCTCGGCAATGCCTCGCCTCGAAAACCATAACTGGTAAGATGTGAAAGATCGTCAATCGAACGCAGTTTGCTCGTTGCGTGTCGCTCCAAAGAAAGTCGGGCATCCTCCTCGGACATGCCTTCACCGTCGTCGGTGACGCTGAGGCGCGTGACGCCTCCCCCGTCACAGATGATGTCGCAACGCTGCGCACCCGCATCCATTGCGTTCTCGATCAACTCCTTGGCGGCGCTTGCTGGTCGCTCGACGACTTCGCCGGCGGCAATTTGACTGGCTAAGGCCGATGGTAGTACTTCAATACGACCCACGCCCCGAAGAAAACGGCAGTTGTTTGAACAAAGCAAGTTCAAGCTCGATTTTCGATGCGCTGACCCGAAAAACAGACGTTCTGCAATCTGGCCAGGTAAGAACCAAACAGGATTTGGCTGTCAGCGGTCAGCAATCAGCCGTCAGCCAGAATTCCGAAAAATGCTGATGGCTGAGGCCTGAGGGCTGATAGCTCTTAGATCAACCCGCAGCGCTCGGCAGCTTCGGCGATCGCGCCTCCGGTGTGCACCGTTGCTCGCAGTTCATCGTTGGCGGCCGCTTTTACCTCCGCGGGTGCCTGGCCCATGACGAAAGAGCGCCCGGCCACCTCGAACATCGGTATGTCGTTAACCCAGTCGCCGATGGCGATTACATCCGCCAGAGCAATTCCAAAGTGCTCGGCCAACCACTTAACGGCGGTGCCTTTGTTGACTCCCGCGCGCCGCACGAGAATTACCCATCGATTGACCAGGTGGCCTCGCAAGAGTGGAAAATGGGCTAGCTGGATTTCATCGTTGCACGTTGCGTGCACGGCATTGACGACGGATTCCGTATCCGCTTTTGACCCGATGACTACGAGAGCGGTGAGGTCATCGAAACCGTCCCAGCAGGCTGACTCGAAGATATCGTCTACCGTGCGCATCTGAGTGGACCACGTTCGCAGGTAGTCCAAGTAGACGCGACCGCGCGCGTCATGGAAGATGATGTCTCGGCTAAACGCGAACGCAGCGAGATCTCCCGAGGAAAGAAGCGTGTTCAGCTTGGCCCGGGCCTGACTCGGGATCGGCAATCGAAGCAGGCTTTCGTGCGTGTTTGCGTGAACGACGTGGCACCCGTCAACGCAGGCCACCGGCGAGCGCAGGCCCAGCTGTTCCGCGACGGGGCGCGTACCCGAGTACATTCGGCCCGTGCAGAGAGTCACGATTACACCGCGGGACAATAGGCTGGCTATAGCCAGACGATCACGCGCGTGAACCTGCCCGCGTACGTTGAGCAGCGTTCCATCTAGATCAGTGACTATCAGCGGCAGTGTCAGTTCGCCTGCGGTGCTTGCGTCACGACGGAGACCTTCTTCTTGTGACGGCTCTTGAAGCCGTAGGTAACGAGCCCATCCACCAGCGCGAACAAGGTATAATCCTTGCCCAAGCCGACATTGCGTCCTGCGGCGATTGTTTCACCGACCTGGCGAACCAGGATACTGCCGGCCGTCACAAGCTGCCCGCCGTAGACTTTCACGCCACGACGTTGTGCGTTGGAGCCCCTACCATTGCGAGTTGATCCGCCACCTTTTTTGTGTGCCATTGCTCAAGCCTCGATGCTGGTGATTTTGACAGAAGTGTATTGTTGACGGTGGCCGTTCTTGCGGCGGTAACGCTTGCGTCGTTTGAACTTGAAGACGATAAGCTTCTCACCCAGATCTTGAGATACGATCTGGGCTTTGACGCTTGCGCCAGAAACGAGAGGGGCCCCGAACGTCATCGTGTCGGCACCGACAGCGAGGACCTCGGAAAAGACCACTTCATCACCAGGGTTGCCGACTAGCTTTTCGATTTGAATTACGTCGCCGGCAGCGACCCGGTATTGTTTTGCACCGGTACGAATAACTGCAGTTGCCATTGGAAAAGGGTCGCGAAAGGTAGCTCAGGACGCCTCGTATGCAAGCCCCTCCCGCCTGGCTGATTGCTTGTACAGGTAGATCGCTCGGAACAAACGCATTCCCGGCCGCAAACGAGCTCACTTGGCGGGCGATGGGCCGACAGCTTCGATGCTGCCGTCGTCAGCCCAGCGGAGAGTCGGGGCATAAGTTCCGAGCAGTTCTCGTCGCCAATACACGCCGCGCTTGCGCAAGTCCGCGAAGCTCGAGAACCAGTAGCGATAAACGACGGTCCGCACCTCCCGTGGCCGCTTACCTCGAAATGGATCGAACGCGAACAAGTAGAGTACGTCGGGTTCTGCACGCAGTAGGCCCGCTGCCGCATGAAGCACCCAAGGACTTCGACTCGCGTTTCCGAGAGACGCGAACCACAAGTTCCATTCGAAGCGTGGCTGGTAGGGTGCGTAAATTCCCGGCGGCGATTTTGGATTTTGGGGTTTGTATCGGAACGGATAAGGCACGTAGGTCTCGCCATCTAGCGTTCCCTGAAACTCGATTTCATAGCGCTCACGAGTCATTACGGCGAACAGTCCATAGCCATTGGCGAAGCGAAAAGGCTCGAGGGCGTCCGCTGGCCACCGTAGGGCCGCGGGAAGCTCGGCTGCGGACATGAGCGGAAAACGCAACAAAGTGGCGTAAAACACGAGTGCAAGAAACACCAGTTGCATTGCAGATAATAGTCGGTTCAACCGAGGACGCGTGGCTGCCTTAGATTCACTTCGCAGTTGGGTCAGCGATCGAAATATCGTTCGCATCAAGCGGAGCGCGCCCATTCTTAGGCGAATTAGCAATTTGCTCAGCGGGTCAACGGTGCCCGATAAGGCGTGAGACTTGGGCCGCGTGTAGCGACGGAGGCTCACGAGGCCGCGTTTGACCGCGACATCGTCCACTAACAAGACTCCCAGCAGCAGCACCAGGTAGTTGAGAAATGCGTAATTGGCAGTCGCAATGATGCCCATCTGTAACGGCGTAACGAGTGCAAACAACAGCAAGCGATAGCGTCTCGGCAAAAAGACAGCCCAAACCAGTACTAGCTCTATGAGTAGCGTGGACAGCGTCATAATCGCATGAAACGCATGGGGCAGGTGCTGCACATACCAACCAATCCAAGTCGGGAGCGGCCCGTTTTCGTAATAGTGGTCGAGGGCAGTAAGGTCTTGCCATTGCGGATCCCCGCTGGCGAGCTTGACGACACCAGATTCGAAGTAAATGCGAAACCATTCCCACACCAACAAGAAGCGGGCGATACGCGAAGGTGCGCTTCGGACACCTATGCCTGGCCGAATACCCGCGGGGGCAAAGAACAACGCAACTAGTCCTGCTTCCAGGAGCATGCCGTCGGATTGGTAGGAGGCAAACACTCCCGACACACCGATGATCGATAAGAATAGTAGCGTACACAAAGCGATGCAGACCCGAGGCGCCAGATTGATGACGAGCAGCAATGAGGTAACTAGGCCGGCACCAATAGCGACCCTCAATGCAGTGGCACCCGCTCCCATGAGCCAAAAGATGCTCGGCACCTGGAAGTATCGAGCGGGCGCTTCGAGGTGAAGCTGCGCAGCGGCAAGGTAATTGACCGCGGGTGATATTCCATGGGGACCGATGAGCCCCTGAATTTGAAAGGCGTACGAGTAGAAGGCCGAAAAGAACACGACGCCCAGTCCGCGCAGTACAATCCAGCGTGCTGCCAAAAAACCCGCAGGATGTGGTCGGGTCAGACTCCACACTATCGTGTTGAATGCGGGAGCTTTAGCCCCGCCATTGCCATTTGAAGGACTTGACCCTAGAACCATGAGCCTTCCCTAAGGTCGCTGGACGCGTCTGCCAAATACCTGGCGAAGGGCTGCGCGTGCTGCGTAATAGCCGCACATGCCATGCACCCCAGCTCCTGGCGGTGTCGAACTCGAGCACAGATAGATTCCAAGGGAAGATATCGAATACGGAGTGAGACTGAGCCTGGGGCGAGTGAGCAGCTGCCGATAATCATTCGCTCCGCCCGAGATATCCCCGCCTTCGCAGTTCTCATTGTACCGGAATAAGTCTGCTGTCGTCGTGACATGGCGCGCGAGCACGACATCTCGAAAGCCCGGAGCGAAGCGCTCCATTTGGTCTTCGATGGCCGCCGTCATATCGACCGTGGAACCATTGGGAACGTGGCAATAGGCCCAGCCGGTATGTTTGCCCGGGGGTGCGCGCGTCGAGTCAAATAGGCTTTGCTGCGCCACCAGTACAAATGGTCGCTTCGGATGCTCCCCCCGATTGACGCTCGCTTCGCCGGCTGCGATGTCTTCGAAAGTGCCGCCCAGATGCACCGTGCCGGCGCGCGCGCATGCGCCCGCTCGCCACGGAATGGGGCCATTCAAGGCCCAGTCGAGCTTGAAGATGCCGGGAGCCGGGCGAAACGATGTCAGACTATCCTTGATATCCGCGGACAGACGATCTCGACAAATCCTCACCAGGGCTCTCGGGCTCGTGTCGAATAGAACGGCTCTCGCCTTCGGAATATCGTTCCAGGTTGCGACGCGATGACCCGTCGCAATCCTGCCGCCGAGGCTCGAGAAATACTGGGCGAGGGCGTCCGATATTGCCTGCGAGCCGCCCTTGGCCAAGGGCCAGCCCGACGCATGCCCCGCGATGAGTAGGGTCAACCCGATGGCGGCGCTAAATGGGGCGTCGAGCGGCAAGAATGAATGCGCCGCGCAACCCCCGAGCAGTGCACGCCCGCGTGAACCAGTGAACCAATCGCTCGCAAGTCGCTCAGCGGACTTCATCGCCGACCAACCAAAGCGGGCCAGCAACATCGGGTGACGAGGAATGCCTAGGGGCTTCAGCAATTCTGGGAAAAGGGTGTCGGCCTCTTCGACGAACGGTCGCAGCGCATGTAGGTAGGCATTTTTGTCGGGGTGCAGGCCCCGCGCCGTCGCGTCCAGCGAACGCTTCAGCAATGCGACGCTTCCGTCGTCGAATGGATGGGCAAGAGCTACGGGTGGCTCTATCCACGACAAGCCATGCTCTTGCAACGGTAGTCGGCGAAACAAGAGCGACAGCGCACCCATCGGGTGAATTGCGGAGCAGACATCGTGAGCGAACCCCGGAAGTGTTAACTCAGCCGTTCGCGCGCCGCCCCCCACCCGCTCGCGTGCCTCCAGGACTAGAACCGAGCAACCATTCTCGGCCAAAGTGATAGCAGCCCCGAGGCCATTCGGCCCGGAACCCACGACGACGGCGTCGTATTCAACATCCACCACCGTCCGAGTCTAAGACGTCCTATCGGCTTTGGGTATCCGACTGCCGGTTGTTCGTCGATTATGACTTGGCGCCGCCCGCCGTGCCAGCGTCTGCTTCGATGTATTCAGGAACGAACTTGAGCGGCAGGTTGAAATCGACGCAGCCGCCTTTGGGTTTGGGGTAACTGCGTTCGAGGAGCGTGCGAATACAAGGCTCGAGCGTGCTCGAAGTACTAAGCTCGTTTTGTATGAACTTTATTGGGCATGCCGCTCCTTCGTGCGTGACCCGAAAGCTAACTACGATTCGTCCAGCCAACGTAGGGGCCGATTTGAGGGCTTCTTCGTAGCAAGAGCGCGCCTCGGCAGCACGCGTACGCACCGAGTCAACTAGCTGTGGCGATGGCTCAACGGTGCAATCATTCAGGTCGCAGTCGTTGACAGGGACCAATAACTTATTCGTGCCGGCATGACCCAAATCTTCACTCGACCCATTGCGATTCGGATCCGACGCAGAATGCACGGTGACGTGCGACGACGGATCTGACGCCGGTTCTCGCGTGGTTGCCTGGGGTTTTTGCTTTTCAGCACCCGCGCAACCGATAGCAAATACGATGACGGCTGTCGTGGCGAGTACGGGCGTGTTCAACAGCTGTTTCACGATCACAAGTCCGTCACCAAGTCGTCCTTGTGCACGACCACGATATCCGCATGCTCGGATGCGACGAGATTGGCCAAATCCGCGCCTTTCTTGCCGGCAGTTCGCGCGACGTCGACGGCGCCCAACCGCGTCAGACCCCGGCCGATGATCGCGCCATTCAAGGCGGTGAGTTCGACTGCGTCCCCAGCGAAGAAATCGCCGCGCACGCCGACGACCCCAACTGGCAGCAAGCTACTTTTGCCACCCTGAATTGCGCGTACCGCACCATCGTCGAGCAGAATTGTGCCGCGCGGACGCAGCGTGTATGCGATCCAGTGCTTTCTAGCCCGCAAGGTCTTGTGTCCCGACGGCATGAATGTGCCTATATCCTTGCCCGCTAGTACCTGCTTGATAATTTGCGGCTTGTTGGCGGGCGCAATCACGACGGATGCGCCCGAACGAGTCGCCATTTTGGCTGCGGCGAGTTTGCTTTGCATGCCGCCAGTTCCCACTCGTTCACCGCGCGACTCCACTTGACCGACTTCAGCCGCGTCGGTCAAAACCGAGATTCGCTTGCCGTGAACGTCGAGGACCCCATCCACATCGGTCAAGAGAATCAGCAAATCGGCGCTGGCCAGGGGTGTCACCATGCCCGCTAGCTGGTCATTGTCGCCAAACCTGATCTCCTCGGTTGATACCGTGTCGTTCTCGTTGATAATCGGTACAGCTTTAGCCTCGAGCAATTCCGCTAATGCTTCACGTGCGTTATTGGCGCGCTCCCGATCCGCGAGATCCGCGTGCGTCAGCAGAACTTGTGCCGCAGTCAGCCCGGCAGCCGCAAAGGCCTCGTCGTAGCGCCGCATCAAGATGCTTTGCCCGGCAGCCGCCGCCGCTTGAAGCTTTGCCATTTCCTTCGGCCTTGTCCGATAGCCGAGCCTTGAGCAACCGATGGCAATGGCCCCGCTGGTTACGAGCACGAAGCCGTAACCGCGGCTGCAAAATGCGGCCAATTCTGTTGCCAATTGCCCGGCAGCGGCTTCATTGGCAACCAATGTACTCGACCCAACCTTTACGACAACGCGACGCGCGCGGGTTATCGACGTTCTCACGATGACCTCAACATGGCCAGAAATTCCGCTCGGAGAATGGCGCCTTGTCCGGCATCGTCAAGGTCGCATCGCCTCATCTTGCCGCAATAGCCAATCGCGCTACCAAAACCAAGTCACTATCGGTGCAGATCCCTGAGATCCGTGCCGAACACAACCCGTTCTCCCACATACCTTGTGGGCCAAATCTGGCAGGCAATCCCGGACGCGCGCAGAGCCAACGCGCGGATGAACGCGGGTCACCCATTTAGGATTGGCCCAAGGCTCAGTGTTGGTGCAGGATATTGGGTAATCCGTGGGCATCCCGCGCCTAGCTCCCGACGCGTTCGAGCCGCAACAAGGTAAAGATGATTGTATCTGGCCGCTGGATTGCCGTGTGTTTGCATGACTTGTCGAACAACTATCAGCGAATGTTGTGGGACGACGCCAAGAAGGTAGCACCCCGGTACGATCACTCAGTTAACGTTTTGCAGCCCTGCGGGACCGAGCCGACGGGCAAGAGTTCCAACACAGCGAGCTCCAGTTCCACACAAAGGTCAAGCACGGGGCCCGTGTTCGCGACGGCGTTCGAATCGCGATCCACATCGACAAGGAACGCGGCCCGTCCCGATTGCCAATCGCTGGGGGCGTGAATGGCTGCAGCTGTGATTCCTGCGCGCTGCAGGGCGGCAGTCACCCGGTCACGGTCCCCTTCGACACGCAGCAGATACCGCACTTTGCCCGGTGCCTCTGGGCTCCAATTGCCAGCAGTCCCGGCCTCGAACACGTAAGCAATTTCGTCGAGGTCCGTGAGCCACGCAGCCTCGCCGGTGTGCAGAGCAGGGCGCGCCAGCTCGACCGCAAATACGCCACTGACGGCACGGGCGAGTGCGGCGCTGTAGCGAGCGACCTCCTGATCCCGAAGCTCTCCTAGTGGCAATCGAATGAACAATACCGCAGGCTCGGTCAATACACCTAGCGCCAGCGTTGCCAGCGCCCGTTCGACCGCGTTCGCCCGGGACCACGAACACTTCAGAATGAGTGACTCGCCGATTTGAGCGGCTGCGGCGGCCGCGCGCTGCGTCGATTCGCGTCGCGAGTAACCAGCCACCTCGGCGGCGAGCTCAAGAACGCGACGGACCGTCCACTTCGGCGGTACGCCCCTGAGTGGTAGTGCACAGCCAAATATTCGTTCCGCGCGTGCGACCTCCAACGGGCGTCCGAGGACGTTGAATTGTCCGGAAACCAGCCGTGCCTGTCCGCTCAACAGTGCAAACACTCCCTCGGTCTTACCCGACAGACCCACGCGCCGCGCGGAGGTGCGCAGCGTGACGTTGTCCAGCAACGTCACGTCGTCGAGGCTGCAGCGAACTTGCTCCAATTCGAGCAACGCCGAACTCATGGTCCGAGCGCTACCCATTCCAGGCGCGCGAACGGCTGGTCGGGGCTCTGGGTTGCAAAAGGCGCAAGGGCTTTGGTCATGTCGAGCAAGGGCTTGGGCAACGGTAAACTCGTCTGCGCCGACACGCCCTCTAGACCAAGGATTCTACCGAGCAGGCTCGTGTCGGGCGGAGGCAGCTCGACGATGGGCGCATAATCCGGCAGCCCCGCAGCCTTTCGCGCACATTCGAGGGCCTGACGCAGGCCTCCCAATTCATCCACCAAGTGGTTCTTGAGCGCTTGCTCGCCGGTGTAAACGCGACCCTGACCGAGGCGGTCCACAGCGTCTCGGTCCATGTGACGCCCGAGCGAGACCCGGTTCAAGAACACTTCGTAGAATTGCTGAACCTTATGCTCGAGCTCCGTGCGCTCTTCGGGCGTGTAGGGCCGAAATATCGATTCGACATCCGCGCGCGGTGCAGTCTTGTAAGTTTCGGTGCCAACACCAATCTTGTGTAGTAATTCGGCGACATCGGCCTTACCGTAAAAGATACCGATGCTTCCGGTAATTGTTGCCGGACTAGCAAAGACGCGGGTGGCGGGCGAGGCAATGTAATACCCGCCGCTCGCCGCCACGCCTCCCATGCTGACGATTACGGGTTTGCCGCCAGCAGCGTTGGTCAATTGAATCTCGCGCCACAGCGTGTCCGCGGCCAATGCCGAGCCGCCGGGCGATTCAATTCGGAGCACGATGGCGCCCACTCCGGGGTCATTCCGTAGTTGTTTCAGAGTCTCTCCGATTGTCGCTGACCCAACCATCTTGTTTCCAAAGAGCGGTATCGTCTGACTCTTGCCGTCGACCATGTCGCCTTCGATGTAAACGACGGCCACCTTACGAACGCTTTCAAAGTGGGAACTATCCCTGCGGGCTAGCGGTTCATCCACGACCTGAGCACCATGCCCGAGGAGCTTGCCGACCTCGTCTTCGATTTGATCAGAGTAGGCATATTGGTCGACGAACCCCGCCTGTTTGGCCTCCGACGAGACGAAAGGCCCCTCCGCTATCCGCTTTACGACGTCTGCTTGAGACAGGTGGCGTCCGTCGGCGATGCCGCGCACCAGCTGCCGATTGATGGCATCGAGCAATGCTTGGGTGTCAGCCTTTGCTACATCCGTCGGGCCTTCACGCATGAATGATTCGGGCGCGCTCTTGTGATCGCCAATGCGCACGAAATCCGCCTTGATACCGAGCTTGTCGAGTAGGTTCTTGAAGTAGAAATGAGTCGTGCTCATCCCGGCAAAGCGAAGGCCGCCCGCGGGATGAATCAACACGCGGTCCGCCGCCGAACACAGGTACAGGGCGGCCCCTTTGGCGTCATCCAAGTGACACACGACGCGCTTGCCGCGTGACCGGAGGTGCTCGATCGCGTCGCGCAATTCCTGTACATAGGCCATGTTGCGAGCGGGCGCATCGCGCAATTCGAGGACCACAGCGTCAACGGCGGACTCGTGGTCGGCTACACTCCAGAGCTTGCGCAGCAAGGCCACGTGTTCACGCGGGCTCGGCGTATCGTCGATTAAGAACCGCAGCGCGGTGTGCGGAACATCGATAGCTGCCGAACTGCGATACGAGGTTAGCGCGCCTTCGAAGTAAAGATTGGAATAAGCCTTATAGCGAGCCGTCTGACCCAGGCCATTGCCCACCAAGGTACCGGCCGCAAATTGCGAGCCGCCCTGCGGACCGTTAATATCTACGACGATTCCGCCGGTGGCCAGCCACGCCCGCTGTCCGGCGCGATTGTCTGGATCATTGATTGTCACATCGGCACGGAACCGTCCAAATCCGGGGATTTTCACGCCCAGCGAGGCGCGCGGTGCGAAATAGTCCTCGGTGTAGCGGGGGTAAATGTACGAGTTCATCAACCCGATTTCGAGAGCGTCGCTGGCAAACGGGCGAATCGAAAGCGCCACTTCGAATGACGGATCGAGCCGATAGCCCCCGTCGCTCAACGGGGCATTCACAGCTCGACCCCAAATTCCGATTCCGATCGACTCCCAAGGACGCGCCGTGTACCCGAGAGACCAGGCGCTAAACCCGTGAAACCAGCGCGATTCCGAATACGATCGTTGCCAGGCTACGCCGATTGACGACGCATCGGTCAGCTTGAAACCCGCACCCCAATTCAGTAATTGATACGATGGATAAGCGACTGAAGGTGAAAAGTAGGCTGAAGGCACGTAGGACGCTGAATTCGGCGGATTGATCAAGTCAACCCGCAGCGCAGTCCCCATGCGTAAGAACGGGATCGGGAAACCAAAGGCAAATGCGTGACCCTGTTGCGGCAGCGTCGATTGTTCGTTCAAGAACACACCGGTCCAGCGCAATTCCGCACCCGGAAGGAACGCGAGCAGTGCCGGGTTGGTCACGACTGCGGTCGTGTCTACGGTCCCCACAGGGTCGCGGCCGAGCGCGGGCAAGGCCGTCGGACGGTCAAAGCCGGATTGAGCGCGGGCAATGCTTGGGCTCATCAGCGCGACACCGGCGAGGAGCCCAAACCCGAAAAGGCGAAGACATCGATGTTTCACAGTCGGCAGCTTAGCCTCGATTTGCGTTCGCACGGGGTGGAGCACGCAATTTGTTTCTCATTTCGGCCGAAGGGCAAGACAGAGTGGGTGGTAGACTCCGGTGGCCATGAGCGACTCGGATGCCGCTTACAAGCGTTGCAGCACCTGCAAAACCCCTATCGAGTATGGGGCAGCGCACTACCTTTGTAGCGTCTCGACCTGCAACCGGCCTAAGCTTGGCCTATTTTTTTGCAGCCTGCCCTGCTGGGAGGCACACGTTCCCGAGGCGCGGCACAGGGACGCCTGGGCAGAGCAGCACAAGGCGCCGACCCGCGCACAATATGTTGCGGCCAATGAACAACAGCCGACACCCGCCCGCGCTCGAGTAGTCGTAACGCCGGTTGCCCATCAAGCCAGCACCCATGAAGAAACCGACTCAGAAGACGATGTGCTCGTCGTGGTGTCCAAGCTCAAGCGCTACGTCCGAATGCGCTCGGAGATGAATACGTCCGATACTGTCGTCACACCCCTTTCGAATCATTTGCGGCAGCTGTGCAATGAGGCGATCCGAAACGCTGCGCGGGATGGCAGAAAGACCGTGCTCGATCGAGATTTTGCGCCCTTGATCGGCAAAAAAACGAGTTAGGCGCGGCCGATGCACTCAAGCACAATCGCCGATGGTCCGTCCGCAAGGGGTATAGCTCGAGGTTGCAGAACGGTGGCCCTATTGTTCGGCGTCATGGTTCCCGCCAGCTGTGTGCCCAGCATTCGGTCGCGACCCGATACGGAGGCCACTCGCGAACAACCCGCGGCGCCCCGGGTGCATCGCACTGCGGCGGCGCTGGCAGCTAATGAACCGTTGACGGGCCCCGGCGCACCCGCTCCTCCCCCGAATGCCGACCAAAGGCTCGTCGAGGGGCGCTGGCATTGGAACGGGACCGAATGGCAATGGATCCCCGAGCACCTCGAAAAGAAGGATTCCGGATTCGAATGGAAGCGCTAAGCGCTAACGAGCGCTTGCACGGCAAGTCGCCGAGTCGCCCGAAGCCGCCGTTAGCTCGTAAGGACCAACGCCCAATCGAAGCGGTACTGCTACCTGCATGCTAAAGCGCCCCTTCTCGTCCGTCGCCGTCGAGCCCAGCCGGTAGCGCTCTTTGTCCCGCTTGAGCTCTAAGTCGATTCGAGTCAGCCCGCAGGGACCGCCGTCACTTCGTGCACTTCCTTCAATCGACAGCGCCTCGCCGCGATGCACGTTCGCACTGCCCACGACTTTGAAAGTGAGTTGCGAGATACCCCGATTTTCTGCGACTGACGACGCGGGCGCCGGCTCCGCCAGGGGCTCGGGCTCGGGCATAGACATTGATGATTTCGGATCATTGGAGGGGGATGATCTGGGAGCGGCTTGGCTGGGCGGACGAGGTGCATTGTTCGTCGAATTTCCCTGCGCGCCATTGGCCGAGTCGGCCGCTGTCGATTCTGTATTTTCGAGGCCGGGCTTGGCGCTCAATTGATCTCCGGGTTGCGCCTGGCTAGGCCATTCGTAGTTGTCCTTCGGCATTCGGTACGCAGGCCCTTCCGGCTTGCCTCCGTCATAGTGAATGCCCGAAGCGGCGCCCCCCAAATCGACGCGATGCCAGAGCTGTCCGTCGAACACCTCGACCCATGCATGCGCTTCATTGTGAACGAAGCGTGCCGGAATGCCCAAAACGAGAGCCGTTACAACGAATGCATAGGCGCGGTGCCGACACACGCCCTTTCGGGAGAGTGTCAATTGCTGGTACAGGACACTCCCAGAGACTTCCTGGATATGCTCCTGACTCGGAAGAAACGCTCTAAAATAGCCAATCAAGATCCGCACGGCTTGGGTGGGCGAAAGGGCTCGTGATACGCCAATGTGCGCCAAAATGGGTTCGGCCGTGCGCCGTACCGATGCTGGAACTTCAGGAAGAGCCGCGACGAGTGCTGCGTAGGAATTGGCAGCGAACTCCGGTGACATCGCGGCGCGCGGCGCGGCTAAACGCATTATCAAGCGACCCTTTCCAATTAGGCCCGGAGCCTGGAAAAACCAATTGTCGGCCGTATCTACGAGTAATTGAAACGGCACGCTCGGCTCCAGATCCGTCGCCAACACGTGCATACCCGAGGCCACACTCGGAATCCGCACAGCCTGGCCGCCGACAATCGTCAGGTCGGCGAAGAATTCGTCGTCTCCGACATCCGGCGAACCCTCGAGACTGGCTGCATGTCGCGCGGGGTTACTGAGGTAAAGCTCAAAGGCTTCGTTGACAGCATCGAACGCGTACAAGCGTTTGAAGGGTGCGATGCTGGGGCGAAATGGCTCATGGTAGTGCAGCGCTCCGGGATCGCTCGTCGTGCCGTCAATCTGAAAACGGTTGGCACTCTTGGCGGCTGAAGTAGCGTAAGTGGGCGTTTGACCATCAGTGGAGCTTTTCAACTTATCCGGAGCGCTCACGAGGCCGCTCGGTGTTCGCATTACGGCGGGCATCTTGCCTGAGGACGTCAAGGTGCCGAGCGCGAGGTCTTCGGCAACATCGGGCGGAATGTACTCGTGAAGGACTACGCCGGATTGGCCCTGCACGGCCGATGTCGCTAGTAGGCCGGTAATCGTGGCCAGCACCGCACGTAGTGTGCGCAGCTTCCGACGATTCTTGTGCGACATGCCTTTCCTTGAGCCTAGCATTTTCCAGCAACGAAGCGCATGATGCCTTACTAGCGTCAGCATGCGAACACTTTGGCGATTCTTGTTGTGGAGCGCAGTTATCGCGGCAGTGATCATTGGTGCGCTTCGGGTTGTGGCAATTCGCTGGTGGCGTTTGCCAACCAATGACCCTTGGCTCGAGGCATCCGTCGAACCTACGCTGCGCGGTGGCGATCTTATTGTTCTTTGGCGGCTAACGCCCCCGCACTATGGCGATCTCGTCGTTTGCCCCGAACCGGGCGCTCCGGAGCGGGTTGTGGTCGGTAGGATTCTTGGTGAAGCCGGCGACAACATCGTTATCGATGCAAGTGCCGTTACGGTGAATACCCATCTCATTGCCACGGAACGTGCCTGCAGCGATCCCAGGGTGTCGGTAAAACATCCTCGCACGGGTCAGCCAATAGACCAGGGTTGTGAGATGGAGAACGTGGGCGGTGCGCTGCACCCGCGTGCGACCACGGGCGGGCAGCCAGGGCAGCCAGCGAGAGCGGAGGCTCGTGTACCTGAAGGTCGGGTCTTTCTGGTGAGCGATAATCGACTTTTCCCCTTCGATTCGCGCGATTACGGCCCAGTCGAGCGAGCAACCTGCCGCGAGACAGTCGTCTATAGGCTCGTAGGCCTGGATGGATTCTTCGACGTTGGCCGGCGCTTCACGTACATTCCATGAAGTTGGGCACATTGCCCTTGTTTCGGCCCGCCCAATCGCTCATTCCAACGGCCGTAATGACGCCAGTCGAGCATGTTCGATCCTGACCTTGAGATTGGAATTGTCTGCGGGCGCTGTGACTCCTGCAGTCCAGTCGGAGCGATCGTATGCCCTGTTTGCGGCTGTGAACTGCAGCTTTTTCCCCGAGGTTCGCCCCCGCGAGCGGGCTCGGCCACGTATTCGTCTTTCGGAACTCAACCACTTGACCCTTTGCAAGCGGAGGGAATTGATAGACCCTCCGTAGTCGCGGCGGCAACGGACCCGTCCCCGCCCCTTGAAACTCCGAGTCAACTGTCGGAGGAGAAACTGATGGACCAAGTCAAACATTACGTGTGCACCTCTTGCATGACGCCCGTTCCGCGCGGCCATAAATTTTGCGGTCGCTGTGGCGCTCCCATTCCTGAAGATATCATCAACTTACGCGTCAAGTTCTTCAGCGACATGCAGAACCCGGACAAGGCCCGGCTGCTGCTAATTCGGGGCGACGACATGGATGGTCTCTCCTACCATCTGAAGGCCGAACAGCACTTCGTGGGTCGGCAGGGCCAGATAGAATTCCCCGAAGATGCCTTCGTGTCGCCGCGGCACGCCAACCTCTTTTATCGCGATGGTAAGCTCATCGTGCGCGACGAAGGCTCGCTCAACGGCATCTACTTTCGCGTTCGTGGCAGCGTCGAAGTCGTGCCCGGCGATACGTTTCTAGTCGGCGAGCAGCTGTTTCGCCTCGATCCAGCGCCGAATTCAGCAGACGCTCCCGATCCAGACGGCACGTTCTTCTACTCCTCTCCCAAGTATCCGAGCCTCTTTCGGTTAAATCAGATTCTCGAAGGAGGATGTCTCGGGATGACCGTGTGCACCCGCGGTCGAGTGCTCCAAATTGGGCGGGAAGACGGCGATCTGAACTTCCCCGGTGACGCTTACATGTCGGCGAAGCACGCCACCGTCGAATTGCGGGACACCAAATACTTCCTGACCGACCACGACAGCCGTAACGGCACGTACGTTCGAATCAAGGCAGAGCAGTCCCTCGGGCACGGCGACTATTTGTTCATCGGCCGCAAACTGCTGCGCGTCGAATTGAATGCGAATTAGTTCGGCGCTTCGCGGGCGCGGCTTGCATCGAATGGCCAATGTATCGGGCAGCGCCGGGCTTTGCCCTTGCCGCGGTGGGTTTGCTCTGCGCGAGCAGTCCAAGTCGGGCGCAATCGGTCGGGACGTTCTCGGATGCAACAGGCCCGAGTGCACCCGTGCCGACTCCAAGCAAGTACCTCGCGGAGCCACCAGCTCAGCGGCGAAGCGTACGCCACAGCACTTTGGAGTTCCGCCACCGCAGGTGCTCTAGTGGGCGGCATTGTCGGCACGCAAAGCTCGACAACGCCGGGGCGCGCCTCGTACGTGAGCTCCACTGCACTGTGGCCGGCGTTGATCTTGGGTTTCGGTATTGCGGGCCTTAGCAAAGACAACCAGTACCGCGACGACCACGCGTTACTCGCTGCTTCCTTTGGTGCGACCGGCGGCGTCGTCGCAGGTATTTTGACCGCAGGAACCGTGTCACCCACTACTGCGCGCGTAAGATTTTTGGACTTGGGAGGCCTGTCGGGATCCTTGCTGGGTGGTGGGTTGTATTGGGCTGCTGCCGGCAAAAATGCCGAGTTATCGCCCCTTGCTGTTTTGACGGCACTGGGTGCGACAGCAGGCTTAGGTGTCGCTTGGTACGCGACGTCGAACATGCCCCGCGACGAAGGAGCCGCGAAGAACGTCGCGACATTCGATATTCATCCTCAACTGCTAGGTGTGCGTGGAGGCGCTTGCTTGGGATTTACGGGAAGCTTTTAGCGGGACCGGCAAGCGTTCACCCCCTGAAGCATCCAGCGTAGGCGGCGGCGCATTGCTGAGCGGCACAGGTTAGCAACGGACCATTTAGACACGTTTGGCAAGTCGTCGATAGCGCGCAACCATTTGAACAAGTTGCGTCACAATTGCAACCCTTAACGCAGTTCCCGTATTCGGCACATGGCGAGGCCCCGAAATTGCCCGCCAAGTAATCACTGCCCAGACATTGCGCCAGTGCGGAGCCACACTGAGTTTTGAGACAAGCAGCTGCGTCTGCGCAACTCACTTTGGCTGAGGTGACCGTTACCACGTCACAGGAATTGCCCGTGCTCCCACCCACGGATGCCCCACCCCCGGCGTTGGATTGGCCTCCCGAGGAAGAAGGGTCCCCGGTGGTGCTGCCGCCGCAAGCTGCAAGCGACGAAGCTAAAACCAGGATAAGGCTCAGCCGATAGATAAGCTCATGCATGCCCCAATTATCCCCAATTTGGGTTCGCATGGGAAGCAACTTCCGGGTGACGGCCCAGACGACGGCATTGTGAAACCCGCCTCCAATTCGACCAGTCGCCAGCGTGGGGTGAGGTGCCCGGCATCATTGTGCTTTATTGAATCTCTGCAACGCGAGACCTCTGGTACGCTCGACGGCCTGGAGTGAATGGTTCGATGGCTCACATGGACATGGAATGGCCCAGTTTCGTCGGCGTACCCGAGGAGGATCTAACAATGCTGTCGCGGCCCCAGTCGCAGGAGCTGGCGCGGTGGCTATGGTTCGACGGCGAAATCCGAGAAGCGGAGACCACCCGCATTCACTACTACGCCAACGCGCTTCACTACGGCACAGGAGTCTTCGAGGGTGTGCGTTGTTACCCGACTCGCAAAGGAACGGTACTGTTCCGACTCAAAGATCACATCGAACGACTCTATCGCTCAGCCAAGCTCTACGGGATGCGTCCATCGTTCGAGGTAGCCGATTTGATTCGCGGCGCGAGCGAAATCACGGCGCGCAATTCAATCGCCCATGGGTACCTGCGACCACTCGTGTTCTTTGGACGCGGTCCCATCGACATCAAGCCCAAACTAGAATGCCCGGTGCACGTACTAATCGCAATCCGCAGCCTTGGCGCGTTTCTCGGCGAAAACGCGATGCGTAATGGCACTCGCTTGACAATCTCATCCTGGCGCAAGATCCACCACTCGATGATTCCGACGATGGCCAAGGCCTGCGGTCAGTACGTGAACAACGTACTCGCGGCGCAGGAAGCCATCGATCGCGGTTTTGACGACGCCATCATGCTCAATGTGGATGGCACGGTTGCCTGCGCTACCGGTATGAACGTATTTTTCCGCCAGGGCGATCAACTGATAACCAACGACGCGCAGTCGTCCATCGTGCCCGGCATGACTCGCGACTGCATCATAACGCTGGCGCGCGACGCCGGAATCGACGTAAATATTCGAACATTCACACGCGAAGACCTACTGCGCGCCGATGAAGTATTCCTCACGGGCACTGCCGCAGAAGTAACCCCCGTGAGGGAACTCGAGGGCGTGACATATCAAACCGGGAAGAAAACCCTCGGCGCCCTAATGCAACGCGAGTATCTTCGCTTGGTCACGGGTGCCAACGAAAAGTATGCGGATTGGTTGACGTACGTGGGTTAACTCGAGTTCACTTCACTTTGCAGCGACCCGAGACGCAGGCGACGTTGTCAATCGTCTTGCCCTTCACTTCGCACTTTGACTCGCCGCACACTGCGTCGCACGGCTGGGGCAGCTTGCCGGCAACTGGATAGGCTTTGCACGTACAGCAGTCCGCAAAGATAGAGCAATCCTTGTCTTTGGTGCATTCGGGCTCAGTGGATTCGGGAGCTGCCTCTTCTGCTTTGGGCTTGGACGATTCTGATTTTGCTGCTGCGGCCGTGGACTCGGGGCTAACCTCGGACTTTGCCGCGGGTTCACTCGCGGCAGCGGGAGTCTCGGATGACTTACCCGAGCCGCCACAACCAACGAGCAACAATGCAGGAACAACCAACCAGATCTGTCGGAAACAATTCATGCGCGTACAATTACAGCAGATTGCGATAGCTTGCTAGATCTTTGAGAGGCACCTTTTCAAGCGACATTTACCGGTTTCGGAACGAAGAAACACAATTCGGCTCACGGGGATTACCGGTATTGAATTTGATGACACTAGGGGTGCGAAAAGGAACCAAGAACCGTTAGTCAAAGGCGTGACACCCAGTGAACGACTGTATTTTCCCCATCTTGCGAGGCTAATCGCATACGGCCCCGGATGTTACTTGCTGGGCACCGGCCGCCCACGTTACGCTTACGTCCGCCGCCTAACTACGGCAGCCGTCT
This sequence comes from Myxococcales bacterium, assembly GCA_003154095.1. Taxonomy (GTDB): domain Bacteria; phylum Myxococcota_A; class Polyangia; order Polyangiales; family Polyangiaceae; genus FEN-1139. The sequence goes on from PMCK01000276.1 coordinate 20,618, forward strand.
TTACTTGACGAGGCAACTATGAAGAACTGGATCTGGATCGCGGCATTGGTGGCTTTGGTTTTGGGTTGTAGTGGGAAGAGCGAATCGCCTCCCACTGCCAAGCAAGGCAACTACGGAGGCAATGACGCCCAGACCACTGGTGGAAGGAAAAGTACCGGGGGTTACAGCGGGACGTCGGTGGGAGGCGGCGGGGGTGCTGGGCAGGGCACTTCTACGAGCGCAGGCGGTAGCAGCACCCAGTCTCCGGCCGGACCGAGCGTGAAGATAACGAGTCCTGTGGCAGTTGCCGATCCCAACAGTGGACCAGTGGTCGAAGGTGCCAGCGTCTCCGTGTTGTGCACAGTCAGTCCTGGGACGGCCGCCGTCTCCCCCGGACAAACTAAAATCACTATGACGGACGCCAAGGGCGTTGTCACCAACGCAACAACCGTGAACCCGACGCAGAATCAGAACGAATATCGAGCTGATTTCCAGCTAGTTCAAGTTCCCTCTGGTGCGGTCAAATTTGAATGCACCGGGTTCGATGCATCCGCAGCAAGCCTAAGCAACAAAGATACCGTCAACACGTTTATCGACCATGGCCCTACGATTTTGGTCAGTAGTCCCGCCAAAAATGCGGCGGTCGCAGGTAGCCTGAACGTTGAGTTCACTGTAACCCCGACACCACTCGTTCCGTCTGGCGATAGCGGTTCGGAAATACGGGCCGGGTCCGTCACGTTGACTGTCGATGGGACGAACATCGAAATTCATCCTGACCCGAACGATCCCACTTTGTACGCAGTGGCGGTGAACCTCAATAATCTTCCTCAGCCACTCCCGGACAGCATTAACGTAAATGTGACTGCCGAGAATGAGCGCAGCCTGCCTGGATCCGTCACTGCTAACGATAGTCGCTTTGTTAACCTGGATGTAACCGGGCCCGTTATCACCCCAACGAGGCCAACGGAGAACACGGTAATTGGCGGCCAAACTCTGCTATCCGTTTCGCTCGACGACGGGCCAACTGGGTCTGGCGTCAACTTAAGCAGTCTCACCGTATACTTGGGCGATGTTAAATCAACGCCTCACCCCTATAGTACGGGGGACTCCAATTGGACCATAGACAAGAACTTTGGCTATACTTATACCTTCGACAGCAGCCAGATTCAGACACCCGGCGTTATCTCACAGGTCACCGTCAACGTAACTGTACTGGACAAGGTTGGTAACCAAAGCACCAAGAGTTGGCTGTTGTATCGTGATGACGCACCGCCGTACATTTCCTTGGATCCACCATTAGTCCGAGTACTCTGGCCTAACGGATCCGATATCAACTGCTCAGTGCCATTTGACCCATTAGGCATTGCAACTTCCACACTCGATCATATTTCACCTGGGAATGGACACGTCTTTATTCGAGCGCTCGTGCTAGAACAGACGAACATCGACAATGGTCAATTCTTCGTGTTCTACTCGGGCCTTGATACCAGTTCGGTCAAGATCTTCGTAAACGATTCTGGCAAACCTATCCTTGTAGGCAAGACTGCGGGGGGGCCCTGTGTTGACATTGAACCCAACGTAAAGGCGAAGAGCGCTGGCCAGCAGTACCCTCTCACTGGCGTGCCGCTTTGGGGAAGCACGCCCGACAACAGTGGGACGGACTTCTCTCTGGCGCCCAACCCGTCCCCATATGTTTGCAAGGTGGGCAGTTCCGGCACCACAAGCCTCTGCGCGGGTAAATCTGACCTGAAATACATCATGCCTCAGCGATACAGCGATACAACAGCAACCGCAATTTTCGCGATGGATGTAAACACAACTAGGAGCGACGACTCTCTTTGCGCCGGCAACCAGTGGCTGCTGGGTGGTACATTGTCCGATGGTTGGCTGTGTTTTGCCGCCCAAGGTTCCGATGCGGTTGGTAACACGGCAGTTTCTGCCCCCATGCCCGTCTGCATGAATTTGACCGGCACTGGCAGTTGTAGTTCGCCCCCGCCCTCGTGCACCGATGGTTGTGTTCCGCCGAGCAGAAGCCGCGACGGTGATGACGCTAGTGGTAATCCATTGCCGTTTGTGGTTCGGTATTTCAACTAGACGCGTCGTCGCGAATGGGGCGTGCTGCATTCCTCGTGCTGCGAAGAATCCTCCAGCGCAATCGAAGCGCCTGGTCGCCGCGCTTCGTCGTCATAGAGAACTTGGCGCCCGCCCAACCTCAACCCTGTTCAGCCGTACAGATAATTATGTGGGGCTGAGGCATCCCCAGGCCCAAACTAGGTTAACAGGCGCTACCTTCGACCTTGACAGGGGCGTGTAAGTGCATAGGTTCCATGCGCCCGTTGGCACTCACCGGAGGTGATTGCTACTGGCAGCTGATAATATCAGTTATTTCAATGGTTTATGGCTGATGTGGGGTTCCATGCCGGCTGACCAATTCGAAATGTACGGAGGCAATGAGACCATGAAGATCCGACCGCTTCAGGACCGCATCATTATCAAGCGCGTCAAAGAAGAAGAGAAAACCAAGGGTGGCATCATCATTCCCGATACGGCCAANNGAAAAGCCAATCGAGGGCGAGGTGGTGGCAGTGGGCAAGGGCAAGATCCTCGAGGACGGTACGGTTCGTCCCTTGGATGTCAAAGCTGGCGACCGGGTGCTGTTCGGCAAGTACAGCGGCACCGAGGTGAAACTTGAAGGCGAAGAAACATTGATTGTGCGCGAGGACGACATCCTCGGCGTCATCGAGAAGTAAGTAAGGAAATAAGGAGCAATAAATATGGCTGCCAAGGAAATTGTCTATAAGGAAGCTGGTCGTAACCTGATTCTCGCGGGCGTAAACGCGCTCGCCGACGCAGTGAAGGTGACGCTCGGCCCCAAGGGTCG
>PMCK01000542.1 GCA_003154095.1 Myxococcales bacterium
GACGGCGGCGACATCATCACCTACACCGGCGACTACGACTTCTACGAGAAGCAGCGCGCCATCAACGACGCGCAGGCCGAGGCGCAGTTCGCGCGGCAGCAGGCCATGCTGGCCAAGGAAGAGGCGTTCATTGCAAAGTTCAAGGCGCGCGCCAGTCATGCCGCGCAGGTGCAGTCCCGCGTGAAGAAACTAGAGAAAATCGAGCGTGTTGAGGCGCCAAAGCGCAGAAAGAAACTCAATTTCGATTTTCCAGAATCCACTCGCTCGGGCGAGGACGTTTTGAAGTTCACGAATGTTAGCAAGTCCTATGGCAAACAGAAGATCTATCGCGAATTCGATTGGCTAGTTCGGCGCAAAGAGCGTTGGTGCGTGATGGGCATCAACGGAGCCGGTAAGTCTACCTTGCTCAAATTGGCGGCGCAAGCAACGAGTGCCGACCAGGGCGAGGTAACGGTTGGTGCGTCGGTCAAGCTTGGTTACTTTGCCCAACATTCCATGGAGCTCCTGGGGCCCGACGCGAGCGTATGGGAGATGTTGGAGGCGCGTCACCCAAAAGCTAGCGTCGGCTCGCTGCGTACCTTGGCTGGAGTATTTGGCTTCTCGGGCGACGAGATCGACAAGCGCTGCAAATACCTTTCAGGAGGTGAAAAGGCTCGCCTTGTGCTCGCTCAGATGCTGTACGTGCCGCCCAATTTTCTCGTGCTCGATGAGCCGACGAACCACTTGGATCTCGACACCAAGGAGATGTTGATTGAGGCCATGAAGAAGTATGACGGTACCTTGCTATTCGTGTCCCACGACAGACACTTTCTACACGCAATATCCAATCGCGTACTCGAGTTGACGCCAAAGGGCCCAATCATGTACGGCGGGGGTTACGCCGAATACATTAAGACTACCGGCTATGAAGCGCCAGGAATTCGCGCGTAACACACGAAAGTATTGCTTACGAAAACTCCGTAGTGCCGAGAGTAACACTGACTTCCGCGGCATTGTCGACAGTTTCCTGGTTACGCTTGGCGATGAATAGGAACATAGTCGGAACCAGGAACAGCGAAAGTATAGTTGAGGAGGTGAGCCCTCCGACGACTGCCAGCGCCAGGGGTTGATTCGATTCGGTGCCTCGTTCCAGTGCAAAAGCGGTTGGAATGAGTCCAATTATCGTTGCCAGGCTCGTCATCATTATCGGCACGAATCGCGAGCGGGCAGCGGCGATCACGGCCTCGAATTTGTCAGTCCCATCCTGGTAGCGGCGGTTGGCATCGTCCACCAGCAAGATCCCGTTGGAAACGGCTATGCCCACCACCATCAAAATGCCCATGAGTGCAGTAATTGAGAAACCTTGACCCGTCGCCATCAAAGCCAAATCAATACCCACCAATGAAACGGGGATGGTAAACAGCATGATAAACGGCAGGCGCAGAGATTTGAACTGCGATGCCATGATCATAAACACGACCATAACGGCTAGTCCAATGGCAAGACCGAGCCCGGAAAACGTGTTGCGCATCAGGGCAACCTGACCCACCCAGTCGAATTGCAGGCCCTTCGTCCTTGGATCCGCCTTGAGCCTCGCCTCCAACTCCGCTGCCGCGCTCCCGATGTCGCGTCCCTCGGTTTGCATCTCGATGTGGGAAGCACGTTCGAGCTGGTTGCGCTCTACGGCAATTGGTCCAGCCGAACGCCAGATACGCCCGTAACTTCCGAGCGTGACGGGGTCCGCATGCGGTCCAACTCGAACCGGAATCTGCGCCAGCGCGTTTGGGTCGACAACTCGTTTTGCGTCATAGTAAGTGACAACGTAGTATGACTGACCATTCGCTCCATCGATCCATACACTTGGTGTATTGATATTCCCGAGTAGGGCATCGAGGGTCGTTTGTGCTGCGTCGCGCAAACTCACGCCCACTAAGCCCGCCATTTCACGATCAGTGTCTACGTGTAGCTCTGGGTAGTCCATTTGGCTGGTAACCCACACGTCGCGAATGCCTCCCACCTGGCGAGATACTTCGGCAATGGCCTTGGCCTGAGAATCGAGATCCTCGAGATTGTCGTTTCGTACTTCAACGACGACAGGGGCAAAGTAACCGTTTGAGAATACGCTTGCAACGAGCCCTCCGGGCCATTGCAGAAAGTCTACACCCGGATATCGGCGATTGAGTATTGCCCGTGTCCTGTCCGATAACTCTCGTTGACTCAGTTGCCGATGTTCAGGATCTGCGAGTTCGACGCGAATAAATCCCATATGCGGCCCCCAATTGGGGCTTGTCATGGCACTTCTCGCGTTTCCCGGAGAACCCACGTTGGTCAAAACGAGATCCACGGTCCCCGGGGGAAGTTCCTGCTTGATGGTTTGCCCCATTTCCTGAACGTTTCTGGTGGCATCCTCCAGCGAAGTGCCAGGAGCCAGCCGCACGTATACTCGTTCCATTGACTCGTCAATTTCTGGAAAGAACGTACTCGGGAGCTTGGAGGCCAACCAGACGCTACCCCCAACCAAGACCAAGGCTGCCGTGATAACGGTCACGCGATTGGGCAAAACTCGCGTCAGCAATCGAGCATAACCATCTGCCGTCGTATCGATGAACATCTCGACTCGCCTTCCAAGCCGACCTTGTGTCGCGTGCCCGAGAAAATACCGGCATGCGACGGGGGTAACCATTACGCTCACGAAATACGAAGCAACCATCGATACGGCAACAGTGAGAGCCAATGGCACGAACAACCGTTGGGCAAGACCGGCGAGTAATAGTACCGGCAGGAGAACGGCAATCGTCGTAAGCATTGATGCAAGAACCGGGAGCGCGACCGCATTGGTGCCCTTTAGGGCGGCCTCTTTTAGGTTTAGTCCCATTCTCTGATGCCGGTGGATAGACTCGAGCACAACGACCGCATCATCTACGAGTCGGCCCATAGCCAGCGTCAGACCGCCCAATGTGAAGGCATTGAGCGTATCACCATGCGAGTAAAGTACTATGAGAGCAATGGCAAATGATAGCGGGATCGCGACGGCCACGATCAGCGTTCCACGCACGCTTTGAAGAAATACGAGAATGACCAGGGCAATCAGTAATAGCGCGCGCCACACCTCTGTCTTGAGGCCATCATAAGCCGTTCGGACGAACGTGGACTGGTCAAAGATTGCCTTGACGCGCATGCCGGGCGGGAGTTTTGGTTGAATGTTGGTGACCACTCGTTTGACTTGGTCCACAATCTCGAGCGTGTTGCCGCCGGGCACACGAAGCACATTAAGGTAGACGCCCTTGGTTCCGTTAATCGTCACGTCCTGCGTTGCGGGTGAACCACCATCCTCAACTTGGGCAACGTCACGAATAAGAACGGGCTTGCCATCTTGGACCTTGACATCAGCATCGCCGATCGCGGCTACCTTCTTGGGTATTGCGTTGGTGTATACGTTGGCATCGAATTTGGGAGATATGAATTCGCCCGAAGGTAGTAGTGCATTTGATTGGGCTACGGCCTTAGCAATATCTTCAGCAGTCAGACTACGCGCCTGCGATTTTACGGGATCGACTATAATGTTGATTTGGCGTTGGCGGCCACCGTTAAGTGCGGCACTCGCAACGCCACTAAGGCCTTCCAATTGAGGCTCTATGTTGTTGAAGGCATAGTCATATAGTTGTGGCCCGCTATAGCCTTCGCCCCAAACTGCCACTTGCACGACCGGCGCGTTGGAGGGATCGTATTGCAACACGAACGGTGGCAGGACACCCAATGATTTTGGAACGGCGGCCATTGCAAATTGAACTTGTTGTTGCACCAAGGTTTGCGCCGCATTCAGATCCGTTCCCCATTTCATCCAGACGAAAACGACGCTCAAATTATTGCGGGACGTGCTTTCGACGTGATCGACACCGGGTGTCGCACTTACGTATTTTTCTATGCGCCAAGTTATCGTCTTTTCCATATCCTTGGGGCCAAGGCCGGGCGCCAAGGTGCCGACTACGAGCACGGGCGGGGTAAGCTCTGGAAATGTGTCTACCGCCATGCGCGGCGTCACGACGAGCGCGAATACTACAAATCCGACGCAGAGCATTAAAATTGCGATCGGATTTCGTAACGACAAACCGGTCAATGTGTGGCTCCAGGATCCGTTGATTTCGTTGATGTGTGAGGTTGAATTGTCTGCGCGACAATCGTGTCTCCATCAGTGAGCAGCGAGCGTCCTTCGGTGACGACCATTGTGCCGGACACAAGAAGCGGCTCAACATACAGCGTCCCGAGCGTTTCCCCCAACAATTGCACGACCAACTTCTTGGCTCGTGTTCCCTCTGCGACAAATACGGTTACGGTCTTTTCCCGCACCACCGCAGCACTGCCAGGAATGATCGAAGCCGGCTCGGGTCGACCAACTTTGACGACAATTTCAGCAGTCGTCCCGACTGGCCACTTTCGTTCCGAGTCGGGAAGATCGATTTCGAAATGGACGGTTCTTGTTGCACTGCTGGCCGCGGGGGAACGTCGCGCTATTGTGCCTGTGGTCTCGCCGGAAGTGGCCAGCATTTTCAAAGTCACCGACGTCTTGGGTGCGACAACGGAGAAGTCGCTTTCTGGTACTTCGGCACTGACTCGGATCGTCGAGCGGTCGATGACCGACACCAGAGCTGTCCCCGGTCGCACAAAAGCACCAGGATCTATTACTCGACGCGAAATCTCTCCGTCAAACGGTGAGCGGAGAACACAGTCGTTCACCGCGAGCGATGTGCCCGCCAATTTGGCTTGCGTGGCCATAAGTTCCGCCAGTTCACTCTCGCTACCCGCAAGTTTTTGTTCAGCTTCATTAGCGGCCGCAAATCCTCCGTCAAGTAGCGAAGTAATCCGGGCGGCCTCACTTGCCAGAGCTTTCTGTTTGGCGTCAATCGCATGCGCCTGTGCCGCCACTGCCCGATTTGTGGCGCTCGCATCCCGGCAGTCCAACGTGGCCAAGACTTGTCCGCGTTTGACGGCGTCACCTGGACGAACTAACACTGTATCAACGAAAGCGGCTATCAGTTGTGGTCCGACATCTGCTGACACCCAAGGTTCGGTCGTGGCCACGTAGTGCCGTTCCGGCTGATAGTTGCCGGCGCGCACTTCGACTACGGTCACCAACTTCGGCGTGCTAGTAAGCGGAATGCCATTTACGCGGCTCCGGGCATGAGCGTACAATACGGTCCCAATAATTACGACAAGCAGCGTACTTAGTCCTATAACTAGTCTCATGGATGCACTGGGTCGTGGCCTCGCAGATTTGTTGTGAGTCATCCGGGGTTGTATTGGGAGAGTGGGGTCAAGACAGGCCAATCAGGGCATCGCGCCGTCACGGCTTGATTGCGTGTCAGCAACATTTGCACCAACCCATGATTTGGACATATGTGGAGCAATTGGCTCTATTGGCCCCGAAGATTGGGAGAAACTCCGATCCCACTCGGAATTTGTACGATTGTGAGCGGGACTCGTCCCGCGAGTGCACCGATGGGCGGTCCGTCGCTAGCTATAGCTAGTCCTTTTCCGAACCATTCTCGGAACGTAGCCACTTCGCTAGAGTCTTCGAATCAATGCCCAGCGCTTCGCAAGTAGCCATTTTTGCTCCGGAAAGGCGCTGCAGCGCCCAGTTGGCATAACGCTTCTGCAATTCTCGAATCGGGATGATCTTGTCGCCAAACTGGGGTTCGGTCAGACCGTGGGGTTCAGAAACCATACTCCTAGGCAGGTCCGCCAAACCAGCTACTTCACTTCTGCAAAGCAACACGAGACGTTCAATCACGTGTTCAAGCTCCCTGACGTTGCCTCGCCAGGCGGCGTTGATGAAGACTTCCATGACCTCACTCGACAGACGAGTAAGAACTGACTGCGGATTGCGCTGTCGGGCGCTGGCAAGAAAATGTTCGGTAAGACGTGGTATATCGTGCCTGCGGTGGCGTAGGGCTGGCAGGTCGATCGAGACGACATCCAGCCGGTATAGAAGGTCTTCACGAAATTGGCCCTGGATCACCCGCTCGCGTAGATCTCGGTGCGTTGCGGCTACTATTCGTACGTCAACTT
>PMCK01000148.1 GCA_003154095.1 Myxococcales bacterium
GGCCTTCGGGTCAGTAGCCCGGTCGGCTCAAGCGGGCGCTAAGGCTCGTATTTCGGTGGTGCCGATGATAGAGACGGGCCGAAGCTTGTTAGACGAGGCTGTCTTTACAAGCGAGTGACTCCCCGGACCGTAATTCATGGGCCAAGCGCCAACTCTTTCGATTCCCCCAGTTTTAGTAGAAGGGCCACCCGCTTGGACAGTGTTACGGCTGGCAGCTCCCACCGTCGTTGCAATGATGACTCAGAGCATCGTCAACGAAATCGACATCGTATTTTTCTCGTGGCTGCCCTGCCCTGAATCCTCGACGGCTCAGGCAGCGCTGCTGCCTTGCTTGATACTGCTCTGGTTATTCGGAGGCTCACTGAGTGCAATCTCGGTTGGTACGCAAGCCATCACGGCCAGGCGCTACGCCGCAGGTCGCAACGCGGATGCAGGTGCGGTGCTCCTGAATTCATGGGTGGTTGCTCTGATAACGAGCGTTGCATTTACGGTACTCGCCTACGCGACGTTACCGTACACGGTTCCACTCATCATCAAGGCGCCCAACGTTCAACACGCCGCAATGGGTTATTTGCATTGGAGGTTGATAGGGATAACCTCCATGGTTGCAACGTTCTCATTCAAGTCGTTCTTCGACGGCATTGGCAAGACCTATGTGCACATGGTCAGTGCCATCGTGATGAATGCACTGAACATTCTGCTTTGCATGCTGCTGATCTTCGGCCACATGGGCATGCCCCGTCTTGGAATGACCGGTGCGGGCCTGGCGGGCTTCATTTCCACTTGGGTCGGGCTTTTGATTCTGATCGGATTTGCTCTGGCCCCCAAGATTTACAAGCGATTTCACCCGTTCGACCTTCGAAAATGGTCTTCGAAAATCTCGTGGGACATACTCAAGTTGTCGATTCCGGGCGGGGTTGCAACCATCGTCGTGATGACGGGGTTCCTGCTCTTTGCCATGATTGTAGGCCGCCTGGACACGCTGACGCGCGCGACTGTCGTGTCGACTGATCCCTGCGGAGTCGGTTCAGCCGAACCGGTGAATGGCGCGGCAACCACTGTCATCGTGGGTGTGCTCAAACTCACGTTCACGGCTTGCCTGGCTTTCGGTACTTCGACGGCAACGCTCGTCAGTCAATCCCTTGGCATGGGTAATCCAGAACGCGCCGAACGCTTTGGCTGGGTATCGGTGCGCCTGGGACTTGTCATTTTTGGTTGTGTCGGCGCGCTGGAAGGCATCGTGTTCCCTCACCAGATCTTGGCCTTCGTTTCGCACAGTGAAGCGGTACGCCAGGCGGCGTTGATGCCCATGCGGCTCATGGGGATCTGTACTCCCATCATCGCAGTGGGCATGATTCTCACACAGGCCCTGTTCGGTGCGGGCAATACTCGCTTCGTCATGGTAGCCGAGCTGATTCTTCATTTCACCTTCCTGGTTCCCCTGGCCTGGATACTCGGCATCACCATGAAGTTTGGCCTTGTAGGGATTTGGAGCGCCGCGGTGGTCTACGTAGCCCTGTTGGCGTCGGTGATGACCTGGAAATTCTCGCGTGGCGATTGGAAGGGGATTAAGATTTGATTGGCGGCTCGCCGTATCTGCTGACTGCTCAGGGCTCAACTCTGCTGGATTCACGCTAACGGGTGCTGCGTCGTTTTGAGTTCGGATTCTGTGTCGAATTCGGTATCGGTTGCTGAATCGGTTTCGGTTTCTGATTCGGATTCGGTACCTGTTTCGGATTCGGTACNNGTTTCGGTTTCGGTATCTGTTTCGGTTTCGGTTTCGGTTTCGGTTTCGGTACCGATATCTGTCTCGGTCTCGGTTCCGACAGATACAGACACTGATTCCGTTACCGATACAGTCACCGGCACTGATACAGATACAGTCACCGACACGGAATCCGAATCCGAAACAGAACTCCCCACGAGTTACTTCGGGCAACGCTCATGGCCACTCATCGCTGCAATCCCGGTTGACTCGAGTGCTTTGCGGAGTGTGCCTGCCCTTCGGCGCAACATTCCTGCCAACGCCCGGTGGAGCGCAGGCATTGTCGGCAGAAGGCCGGCGGGTTCAGCCCGGATAGACCGCCAGGCTCGACATTGCCTTCACAGTTCAAACATCTCGCGAAGGACCGCCAGAACTGAATGAAGGGTGGACTCCGATACGCGTCCAAGGCGCCGAAGTAGTCGCTCACGGTCAATCGTTCGAATCTGGTCGATCACAATTTGACCTTTCCTGTTTTCGAATTGGCAAGGAATTCTAAATGGGTAGGGTTTTCCGGCGGATGTCAGTGGTGCGATAATGGCAGTCTGTAGGTGAGCATTTATTTCGTCCGGCGACACTATGACGCACGGTCGCGTCTTCTTCATTTCAGTCCCGCGCGTAGGATCGAGTCCCACCAAGAAGACTTCGCCACGCTTTGGAAACTTGGAAGTTACCACCGCCAATCATCCTCGTCGAATCGAGTCGGAACAGAAGCGTCAAGCAAGCCCTTGGTCTCAGCGCGAAGCCGTTGAGCGGCGTCGGCCCAGCCGCTACGACAAGGTCGCAGCGGTGCTATCACCACGCACCGATTCTCGACGCGAAGGTCGATTTCATCGGTCAGGCCGACTTGATCAATTACGGTCTTGGGCAAGCGAACACCACGAGAATTGCCAATGCGGACGAGCTGAGTTCTCATAGTGATTACAATGTAATTACATTTCGGTAGTAGGTCAAGCTCGAATTTCCGGAGGGTTGCGCCTTCAACTGGAAATGCTCCCCATATCGTCAGTCCAACGGATTGACCGACGTCACGGCTAGAAGGCTGTCCACGTGGGCTCCACCAATCGCGGCCGGTGGAAGTACCACCAATCGCGTTCCCGAATGTAGCCGTACTTTCGAGCGTTTTCCTCACCCCAAATGCACTCCTTGGTGGCGACGAGATGTTCTCGAATCCGCTGATCGGCGGTGGCCAGCCGAGCGCTCCAGAGATCCCTTTCCGCAGGGGAGGCAACCGCCATCGCCTCCTCGAGAATTCTGCGACCGTCCACATCGTTGAGGTAGGCTACGAACTGGAATGTGTACGTCTGTACTGGTGGCGGGACTCCTACGACGAGGGGATTCGCTTCCTGCGGTCTGAGGCGCTGCCCTCAGGACCGCTAAGGACCCCTTGCTGGACCAGAACCCGTGACTAGACCAACCACGGCTTCGGTAGCTCTTTGGAGACGTTCCGGCACATTTTGGGCTGACTGAGCTGGACTCTGCCAATCCGCCTGAGGCGTCAGTTCGTCGAGCCGCTGGTATATCGCCGCTCCGCATCAACGATGGCGTAGAACGCTTGCTCTGCCCAGGGCCGCACCTGTTCTTGGAGGTAGTGCTGAAGTTCCTCGCGCCGGTTGGCACGCCAACGAGCCTGTTCCGCTTTCTGCTTGGCGGTCAATTGGGATGGTTTGAGGTCAGAAAATGGAGCCTTCCCCTCGGCCCCTGTGAAGACCGGGCAGGGCTTCACAGTGTTTCGCCAGTGAATTTCCGCCAGCTCGAAGACGGCGCTCGCAGCGGCGTCGCTCGCGTCATGGATCGAGCGCAAACTCGCCTCGCCGTCAGCCAACGAACGAATCCTAGCCCGCTCTTGCGGGCTTTGGGGCTCGACGCAGGTGGGTAATGGCAGCGTTGCCTTGGGCAGGCAGCCGTCCGTGGTTTCGGCAACCGCTGGCGGCGAGTAGGCAACGCCACCCAACGCTAGCGTGCCGGCAAGCCATAAGAACTGTGAACGATTGCCTGCGGCGTGACAGCCGCCGGTGCGCGTGAGCAGGCACCGCAGGTCGCTGCCGAAGCATCACCATGAAGTTTGGCCATCTCGCGCGACGATTGGAAAGGCATCAAGATTTAGCCTGGCGTCGCAGGCTGCGGCAGTGCCCGATCACGCCCTTGACGTACGGTTGGGCTCGAAGTATGAGGCCANNTGGCATCCAGTCCGGAGGGGCCACACGGAGCCACCAGTGAGCGAACCAGCATACGGTTACGCTGCGATGTTCGGACGGCTGCGCACGGCTGCCCTAACGCTAATTGCAGGGCTAGTTGCGTGTGCGCCGGTCAAGATAGACACGCGCTCGCTTTTTGCGCAGGTCAGCTACTCCGAAAGCCCGACGCCGCCGTCAGCGTTGTCAACGGATGACCTGAACCTGCAGGTGTTTGCGGACTTGGAGCTCGAGGCGGTGATGGCCTACCGTAATCCGGCCAAGATGGCGGCTTGTTTTCGGGCTCTCGCCAGGTTGAACGCAACCAAGGCACGGTCGTACATACAATTGCTGGGCGAACAGCTCGCCACCCACGCGAAGTGGGGGCACATCGCTGCCAAGATGGAGCTGCCCGTTGAATGCATGACGACCGACGATCCTGAGGTTCTCGTTCGATTCGTCATCGCACGCATTGCAAACTCGGTCACGTACATGGCAAGCGCTGGGGCAATGACGGAAGAGCAGCGCCAGAAATTCGTCTACAAGCGCGTCCCCGACGTACTCAATGCGATCGCGGACTTGATTGCAAATACCAACCCCACAACGAGCGCTGAAGCGGAGGATTCCGTAGCGCTGGCACTCAGGGGTGGAGCGGCGAATGGCGCGTTCTCCGCGGGTTTCCTGTTCGAGCTGCTATCGCTGCGCGAGCGAGCATTGCCCCCTGAGGGAGATAACGGCAAATACCGGTTCAGCGCCATGGTGGGTACCAGCGTCGGTGCACTGATCGCACAAATCCTCGATCTGTACTTCGTCGATCCAAGAACGAAAATCACGACGAAAACGCAGCAAGATTTGATCGCCGCATGTAAGGACTACTGGAACCCAGCCAAACGCGTTCACGATTGCTTTGCAGACGTTGACAAGACCAGGGCCGACGCGACCCAGAAAGGTTGTTATAGTGGTTGGCCGAATTACGGTCAGGGGGCTAACGGTCAGACTTCCGATACGGAAGATGACAGGGAACTGTCAGGCTTGGATTCGACGACGCGTGACGATCTGTTCGCGCGGCACCCACACCAGATGTGTGCACTAACCAAGCTCTATCAATCCTTCACCGACAACGGCGAACAGAACCTGATGTGTGTGGAATCCGGACCCGTTTCTAGAATCCTCGGTTGGCTCGGGACGCCCTCTCAGAACCTGATGCGATTCGACCCAATGTCATCGAATGTAATATCGCCCGTGCTCGATGCGTTTTCAGAGGATATGGTCAAAAACGACGTTACGCGCGTGGTCGTGGCCGTCGAATTGCAGAACAATCAGGTTATCGGCTTGGACGAACGCACCTGCGCCCTAAAGCCGTCAAAGCCCACTTCTGGCGCAAACCAGCAAGCCGTGGGAGGGCGCGAATACTGCTTGGGTTCCGCCGTCATGGCCTCTGCGGTCATTCCTGCATACGCGCGACCGGTTCGCCATGCCTACGACGGAGTTTCTGCGAATGGGTTCTGCGGTTCGTGGTTTGACGGCGGACTACGGTCCGTGTTTCCGGCGTACCGCGCACTGCGAATGACCCGCCCCGCGATTGATGGCATCGTCAACGACTCAAGAAAGCACAAGCTGCGCGTGTTGGCCGTGGGTACCGGTCCGCTCGAGGGGCTCAAACAGCCGCGTCGCTCGAATATACTCGACATCACTCTCGACGCCGAGGGTCAGGCGACGAGCCAAAACGATCTCGACGAGATCATGATGGCTCGCCAAATGGCTTTAGTTCGCGAACAGCAGCTCTGCGAAATCATGGAAAACATGAAATCAGTGCCCGAGACGAATCCCTGCGACGACCCTGACCCCATCAGCGACGATGTTAGCGTCAGCGCCGTCTACGTCCCCGCAGAGACTCCCGAGTACATAGTCGCGGGTGCCGAATACTCATTCGACCGCACGCTGATGCGTGGGCTCTGGGTGTGGGGACGTCACGTGGCAATTCAACGGGTGCTCGGAAAGTCGGTACTCAAGCGAACACCCAAGCTCTTCGATCGTCTTGGGTGGAGCGAGTTGCAGCCGCGGGCCCTTCAGTTGGCGGAGGCGGACGCACAGGCGATGAAGCCCTGGCTCGACGCGTTCAGCCTCCAAAAAGAATGCGATCCGCATCGAATCGCACGTGCCAAGGCCGGTCAGAATCGCATTACGAAGTGTGTGCCGGACTGCGCCAAAATCACGCCAACAGACACGACTATCGCACAGTACTTCGTTTGCCCGCAGGGAGCGAGCGGACAATGATTGGATCACGACAGGTTGCATGCGCTGCTCTTCTAACTGCCATGGGCACAACAGGCGGCGCCTTGGCGCAACAGTCGTATGACGGCCCGATCATTGGCGCGAACTTGGCCGAAGGACGCCGATGGGGATGGGGAGCACGTCCCGGTGCAACGATTGGCGGATTTGGATTTTTCGGCGGTTGGCGATTCGAAAGTATACGCCTGGGTTTTGTCGAACATAACCTATGGTGGGAGGGCAGCCGCGGCATTGTCCTAGACTTCGGCGGGTTCGCTTCGGTCGATCTTGCTTCCGTCTGGCTGGATCCGCAGATTTCAGCAGCGCTCTTCGGGCGCATCGAGCCAGCCGCTCGCTTCAAGTGGAACGAGTCCGTGTGGGCGCTCGCACCATCAGCAATTTTCGGCGGGCGCGCAGCGGGCGTGGAAATTGCGTTCGCCGCGACGCCGGAGTTTTGGCTCTCCGAGCTCCCAAGCAACGGCAATAAATTGGGAGTCGACCTGCAGGTTCGGCTCGGTTGCGACATCGTCGAACTCGCGCACTTCATCGAGCACCTAAGGGCAGCGAACGAGTCCGCGACTCCATAGTCCCTTTGGACGAAAGCGTTCGGCAGCGGCCCTACAAGCCTACACACAGGGAATTGACTTCAGCAATCACCTTGTTAGCATGCTCGACTTGCACATTGAAGTCCTTGGTGAGGCTTTCGTACTGCTTACCGAGTTCAAGCATCGTAACGAGCCGAGACATGGCGACGCCCAACTCTTGCCAGCCCTTCATGAACGCTTGAACCTCCCTGCTTAGCTCCGGATCTTGGATGTTGACCCGTGAAAGCTCGCCGGCCCAAGCGCTCAATTTTCGTGTCCAGGCATTGGCATCCGCGGCCACGTCCGTTTGGTCCGTGGGCGCCGGAAAGCGAGCGAGCACCTTGGACAACTCGATGCATTTGGTGGATTCGGCCTCGCAGATCTCCTTTATTTGAATCTCGAGTTTATCAACGCGTTGCTTATTTTCGTCAACGGCCTTGCTGGCGGCATCGGTATCCTTCATCTGCTCGGCAAAATCTGCCATCTTTGCCGATTGGTTCGAGAGGGTCGAAGAGACCGCGGCAGCCGTAATTGCGACTTTGCGAAGCGATGAAACCGTCGGCAATTGGGCTTTGAGTGATTCGGCAACATTTTTCGCTGTGCCCGAAAAGGGCCGAAGCGCGCCGGCCACCTCCGTGGGTTGGACCTCGCTCGCGCTCACAACCTTGCGCGCCGCAGCCAACTTGTCACCCAATTCACTCATGGAATTGACCAGCACTTTGCACTCGGGCGCCTTTTGGCCTCGATGACAGCCGCCCAGGGTAAGCATCAATAGGGTCCCGATTATCGGCTTGATCGTCATTGCGCTTCGGTCTCTTGAACCGGGCTATTGCTCGCATGTCTGGCTCAGAATTGCAAGCCTGACACCGCCATCGGTGACCGGAGTCTGACTCTCCGAACCGTGTCCAGGTGCCGTCACGACCCCCAGAGCAATTTCAGTATCTGGCGCCTTACCGAAGTTAAAGTCATGTTGCCGGAACCCATGCGCAATTTGAATACCTCGAACTCGACCAAAAAGTGGTGGGTCATGGCCGCTGTGGCCATTGGAGTGTTTCTGTCGACAATCGACGGTAGTATCGTCAATATTGCTCTGCCCACATTGGCGCGAGAACTTCGCGCCCCTTTTGCAGCGGTTCAATGGGTGGTGCTTACTTACTTGTTGGTCTTGGTAACGCTCATGATGGTCGCCGGCAGGCTTGCCGACGTATATGGCAAAAAGTCGTTATATACGGCGGGCTTCGTAATCTTCACTATCGGATCGCTTGCGTGCGGCCTTGCAACTAGCGTTGTCTATCTTGTATTGGCGCGTGTAGTCCAGGGCGTCGGCGCATCTTTACTGATGGCGCTCGGCGCGGCAATCGTGACTGAAATCTTCCCGCCCCATGAACGCGGCAAGGCGATGGGGCTGATCGGCATGATGGTCTCCATCGGGCTAGTATCGGGGCCCACCCTGGGCGGAGTCATCCTGAGCGCGTTTTCGTGGCATGCGATCTTCTTCGTGAATTTGCCGTTGGGGGTCGTTGGAACGACCTTGGTCCTGGCGGTCGTTCCATCCGGAGCGCCACCTGCACGGCAACTATTCGACCTGCGCGGCGCGTTGTTGCTATTCTTTGCGTTGCTGTGCTTTCTGCTGGCAATTACGCTGGGGCCGCGCGCGTCGTTCACATCTTGGCGGGTTCTGGCGTTGGGATTAGTAGCGGTGATTGCCTTTGTCGCCTTTGTACGTACAGAACTTTCGGTCGCCCATCCTCTGGTGGATCTTGGAATGTTTCGCAACTCAACCCTGTCGACTAACGTAGTAACGGGGTCACTGACGTTCGTTGCGAGTTCGGGCTTGGTTTTCTTGCTACCGTTCTTTCTTCAGAATGTACAAGGTCGTTCGCCGCGCGAAGCGGGCTTGCTCATGATCACCGCCCCTTTGATGGTTGGCATCATATCTCCCGTGTCGGGCTGGCTTTCCGATCGCATGGGAACGCGACCGCTCACGGTCATTGGCTTGGCGATGTTGGTTTTTGCATACGGGCTCATCAGTACCCTCACTGTGCATACGAGCACCCTCGGGTACATAGGTAGGACTGTTTGGGTCGGGCTCGGTATGGGTATTTTTCAGTCGCCCAACAATAGCGCCATCATGGGCTGTGTTCCGCGAGAACGGCTTGGGGTAGCTTCCGGATTGTTGTCGCTAACGCGTACACTCGGCCAGACCATGGGCGTTGCTCTCATGGGTGCCCTGTGGGCAGCTCTTGTGCACCGCTTCGACGCAACTCACACGTTGGCCGCTACACTTGCGCCCGTTTCGGCGCAGCTAGTAGCGCTTCGCTGGGTCGCTCGGGCCATTTCCGTGTTGGTGTGCTTGGCCCTTGCATTAGCACTAGCCAGTTGGCAACAGGCCCGACAGCACTCACAACCGGGGGTGTAAGCCACGTTAGCCTGAGTTATTGCGCTATGACGTTGCAGGCGGTGGCTAGGCGCACGGCAGGATGATCATCCGTCAGAGCGCGAGCCACGGCTCCCCATCGCTTGAGCTGCAACAATAGGCGTGCCACTGCAATGCGCTCGCCCGAGAACGGGGCAGCCAATCGCTGCTCTAACCGCAAGATCGAGTCTTCATCGCCCTTCATGGCGAGGATTCGGCTTGCTTCAAGGGCATCCGTGTCCTTGGATTGTGCAACTGCTTGAAGTCGACGCCAAGCCTGCTCGGCATGGGGCGGCAGCCTTAGCCACAATTCAAGGGCTGCAACGCGCAAATACGGAGTATCCGATTGCGCAAATTTCGATATCTCAATTTGCAGTTCGGGCTCGCTCGCTGGCAAGCTCGAAAGTGCGACCAGACGTTCAGACAACGTGCCTTGACGCAGCGCCTGCACCAGACGTGAAACGGCGTAGCCAGACGGAGGATTTGACTCGCTGCAAAGCAGACTTGCCGCAACTACGCCCTCCAATGAATCATCGGCCTCCATAATACGAGTCAGAATCTGCCCCCCGCGGATTCGTGACGCAGGGGCATTGAGCGCCTGCAGATAGGCCATCCGCGAGGGCTCGGTCATTTCATCCCACGTATCCCTGATGAGAAGTAATGAATTCAGATCTCCGATTTCACCCAAGGTCGATAGCGCGGACTGCCGCAATTGCATGTCGGGATCGAGGCGCGCGACTTCCACCAATACGCGGCCGTCTGCCAGCATTGGGCCTGCGTTGATCGTTCTAATGGCCGCGCGGCGCACCCGCAGGTCGGAATCGGCAAGGGCCTCATATACTTGCGATCGACGTTCAGGCCTGAATGCTGCCCGTGCCGTAACTGCTCGCCAAGCCCCGCTCTTGGAATGTGCATACGAGAGGTCGCTCTCATCCAAATCCCTCTGCCCGGATTCGAGTAGGACCAGAGATGCGGCGGCAGAAATGTCGTCTTCGCCCTTGGAACGGTGCTTTAGGGGCCAATAGAGTTCTGACGCGCAGGCTTCGAGACCTACAACGCGGTCGTACGCGGCGGCATCCGTGGCAGTTGCAATTTCGCGCTCCGCCACGACCTCAGCGAGTTCGCTCGTGCGAGCGGCATTGAACTGCCGTCGTTCTGCCGCTACTTCCACGTATCTTCGCAAATCGGTTAGCGAACCAGTTCTGGCGACCCCAATCCATGGTCTTGGTGCACAGCTCGACATAAAAGCTATGATGGCGACCGCAACGAGTACGCGAAGCATGACGACGGATGCTACCACAGAAAAACCCGAGCTAGTCGCCTTCGTAAACGCAAACTCGGGCCGGTATCTTCGCAGGCCCGCCGCACTCCAAAAGCTCGAAGCCCTGTGTAGTAATCGCGCAACACTGTGGCCCGTAGCCAGTCACACGGCATTACTGGAGCAGGTGCGCCACCTGCCCAATCACCCCAATTTACAGGTGGGAATTCTAGGCGGGGATGGGACGCACATGCGAGTCATGAGCGCACTTTTCAACGTGCGCGGACCGTCGCGGTTGCCAACTATCGTGCCTGTACCATTTGGCACAGTGAGTACAATCTGCCGGCGTTGGGGAGCTGGGACATCACCTTGGCGCGTGCTGTCGGCTTGGCTCGACCATCACCCGATGGCGCTCGAGCATCGTGAATCGCTATCCGTTGCAGTCGACGAGACCGACAATTACATAGCTTTTACCGTGGGAACAGGTCTCGTTGCGCAATTCTTCGAGCACTACGAATCATTGGGCGCACCCGGTCTCGCTTCGGCGGCTCGCATTGCGCTCGAAAGCTTTTTTGGCAGCTTTGTTGCGAGTCCGCTGGCGCGCACCATAATGAAGCCCCTCGAGTGCAGTATTGCCATCGAGGGTAATCCTGTCTCTCCGAGAACTTTCAGCCTGATCGTCAGCTCGGTATTCAAGGACGTTGGCCTTGGCATCAAG
>PMCK01000504.1:0-19993 GCA_003154095.1 Myxococcales bacterium
TGAATCCGTGTATCCTTGGGGCGCAACGAAGATGGTGGTATTTCCGGTATCCTGCTGCTTGCCGCCGTAAAACCCGCTGTTGACGGCTCCGGTGTCGCTCGAGCCCATGCAGTGCCAGGCGAAGACCAACCGGTACGGCTTGCTCGAATCGTAGCCGGTCGGAATGTTTATGATGTACTCTCGACTGAGGCCGGCACTGGTCATGTCCTTGCGGGTCGTGTCNNCTTGTACGTCGACGGCAGAGTCTTGCCACAGCCGGTGCTTGGAACCGCGGGATTTCCAATAGGATATCCCCCTCCAGAGCCGCCGGCAGTTCCGGTAGTGCCGCCCGTGTTGCTGCCAGTGCCACCCGAAGTCTTGGTGCCACCCGTTGCGCTTGCGGTGGTGCCACCTGTGGCTTTTCCAGTGGTGCCGCCCGCGGCAGTGGTGCCGCCCGTGGCACTTGCGATCGTGCCGCCCGTTGCGCTCGCGACGGTGCCACCCGTGGCGCTCGCGATGGTGCCGCCCGTGGCACTCGCGATGGTGCCGCCTGTGGCGCTAGCGATNNGTGGCGACTCCACCAGTAGAGATAACGCCGCCGGTGGAGACACTACCCCCACTTGTGACGTTGGAATTGCCCCCTACCTCTGAAGGAGTGGTTCCGCCGGCATCGCCGCTGCAGCCCCAAAAAAAACCAAGGGGTGCCACTAGAATGAGTCTGCTCGTAAGATTCCCTGCTCTCATTTTGCTCCTCCAAAAATTCGTCGATTCGGGTAGCGTTACCAGCCGTATCCCGCGGGCCGGTCATGGCTTTACGGAAAGGAATCAGGTGCCGCCCCTACCGTGTCAGTCTGAGCCAGCACCAATCCGCATCCATTTCGTTCAGTCAGGCAGTGTCATCAGTACTGCAATTTCCGTCATAGGATTTGCAGTTTTTGTCGTTTTCCAATCCAAACTTGCCGGCCCGTGAGGCGCACAGCTCCCCGCGGACCTGCTCCAGGGCCACCCGGCCCGGCGGGCTTCTTCTTGGCAACGGCGCGCCCGATGAAGAGCGACGGCGCAATCGTGTCCACGTCGCCTTGCTTGCGTTGGAGGAACCCAACGACGGAGCGCACCTCGTTCGCTGTGCGAACTCAGTTGGCCCATCTTCAGACTCCCTTACAGCTTGTCATGTCGTGACGACCGTGGTTCTGCCGCTTTGACCTGATCAGTCGACAGGCCATCGCTTTACGTAACCGGTGTCGTCGTGTTTCCCGCGAGCAACCGGCGGGTTCGTGCCGTCACGACAAGGAAGCGATCGAGTGCGGCGAAGTGGTTTCCCCACCAAGCCGCGGCGAGTCCACTGGCCCAAGTCCGGCTGGTCGAATGCCCAAAAGCAAAATGCGCGTCGTATTGATCCGTTTTCGGCGTTGCGCACACAAGGTTCAAGTGTGCCCTGGCGCTGGCTGGGGCACCCCCATCGGGCACTCTTTTGGAACTCGATAGTGCGAACTCGACTTGTTTCTTGGACAATATTGCTTTGGATGGATTGCACGATGACCATAACTGATCTGCTTCGCTATTGTTGTCCCCCGCTGATCTTGAGTCAGTGTTCGTGATGGTTGCGGTGTTCAGCCACAAGAATCGAGGTTTCGATGTTCAGTAGACTTACTTCTCGTCAATCGATTCGCAACGCGAGTCTGCTCCTGAGCTTGGCGCTCATCGGCACCACGGGGTGCTCGGGTACCCCGTCCATTTCGGGCCAAGGGGGTAGCTCCTCGGTCGGCGGTGCCGCAGCCACTGGCGGTGCCCAAACATCCGGCGGGGCTTCGGCCGCGGGTAACGGCGCCACTGGCGGTGCCCACGCATCGGGCGGTGCGCAAACGTCCGGCGGCGCAAGCGGTGGCGTGTGCAGCGGGCAGCCTTCGAGTTGTGTTCCCCTTTGCGAGGGCGGCGTCTGCGATTGTCATTGCCCGAGTACGGGCGGCGCGAGTGCTGGCACCGGGGGCAGATCCGCTTCGGGTGGACACGCGAGCGTGGGAGGCAACACGGGTGCCGGCGGCGTGTGCAACAGCGGCTGTACGTATGAGTCGTCGAGTTCCCCGTTCTGCAGCACGGGTAGCGTGTCGCTGGCCTGCGCGGTCGCCACCGGCGCGACGCTTTCGTCTATAATGGCCGCAAACAGCTGCACGATGGCCATGACTGATCTGCTCCGCTATTGCTGCCCGCCGCTCATCTTGACTGAGTGCATGTGAGAGAACCCCCGACACTTCGCGCAGCGCCCTACCGCGCCCCACCGAGAAATCCGCAATCGGCACAGTCGGGTCGTAGACCACCTCGCGGCTCTGCGTGGTGCCGAGACCGATTGTCCAAGGCGCACTATCCACGACCGTAGCGGTGCCCGTCCATCTCTCGCCCGGCGGTGCGCGCCAATCTAGGCATTGCGCAACAGTTTCCTTGACAGGCCTTTGGCGGATCCAACCGCGAGTTAGGCAGTTGGGCGCTATCGTAGCATCACGCAACTGATGGCGCCTCTGGGAAGATCGGTAGCGGCGGAGCGAATTTGCGTGTCTGCGCGCACGCCGTAAGCCGTAGCTATTCATCAGGCGCGCCGAGGCAAGGTGGACGGGCCCTCGAACGGTGGTAAGTGCCTCAAGTTCGATGATCGCACCCCTCTCGCGGAGCAGCCGCCGATAGGCGCTTCGTATCGAGTCCATATCGCCCAGCGGTGCCGGCAAGTCAGGTGGCTGCGGAAAGTAGTGCGTCGAAAGCACGTCGCCGGCCTCGTTGCGCCACGTACCGAGATCGCCATCAACGGGACTCCAACCGGTCATGGGCAAACGAATCGAGGAAGAAGAAAACATCATCTGCCTAACGAAGTAGCTGACCCCGACCAGCATAGATCGATAACGCCTGGTCAGCATATGCCAATAATTTCTTCTGCCCGCAGTCGATATCTCCCAGAAACGCACGTCGTACTTGCGAATCGAGCCCAATATTTTCTGGTCCGCATAACCCAATAACAGCCACGCCCACTACCCTAGACTATCAAGCCAAGGACTCCTCACTCCAAACGGCGCCAGGTTGTGCGTGTAAATCATGCCGGTAGTCACGTGGCGGTGGCCGAGGAATTCTCGTTTCGTTACAGGGCCGTAGTGGTCGCGAAGCGGGAAGTCCAAGATGGGGAGGCACGCTCAGCTACTTCCTCACCAACCCATAAATCCGCCCCCCAAGGCAATTCATGGAAGCGAGCACCTCATTCGCGGCGACCTGCGAAAAATACCCCCAAGCGATGGCGAGCCGAATGCCAGCTTGCGCTTCATAGAGCGAACCAAGCGCCGATTCAAGCCGCACACGAGTATTGCCCCAAACTTGAGCCGACGGGCACGCACACTCCGCAAAGCACTTGAGCCAACTGGGATCGTAGCGATGAGTGGGCATGCGCGTTGCCCGAGGTAACTCGAGGGGGAACCCGAAACGCCCGCCAGAGCCGATCGCCTATGCCGTTCGTACCTTAGTTCGCGTCTTTGGCCGAGTTGCTCGCAATTTCATCACGAGCCGCAACGCTGCGACAGTGCTCTTCGAATCGGGAAACTCTTCGGCTACGTCGGGCGGAAGTACTCGAACATTGTCCGCAACGCTTGACCACCAACTTACCAAGTCCGACCGCCCTTTCGCGCCTAACTTGGCCGCGTAGGGATTCGGACGTCGTCGGCTTCTACCACTTGCCACACCGTCTCCAAGTCGACTCCAAAGTAACTATGGATAAGCACGTCGCGCATTCCCGCAATGCGCCTCCACTGAATGTTAGGAGCGCGGCTTCGCGTTTCAGCCTCGAGGCCTTTGACCGCCTCACCAATGATCTCCAAGTTGCGCAGGACGGCGTCCTGGATCATTTTGGAAGCGAAGAACGCGGTGCGCCCTTGCTCGGTGTATTCGATGACTGCAAGTACTGCATCGCGTATATGTCGCAAGAACAAGAACTGCGTTGGCAAAGTCATACAGTTAAGGGGCGAGCTTCCGCAATGACGCTATCGCGCAGATAGGGTGAAAGCCCTTTTTCCGTTACTACGTCAACGGTCCAATCGAGCAAATCTTCCAGGTCTTGCTTGATGGCAACCAGGTCCAGCAGGCTCCGATTGGGCTCAAGCGTGACGAGCAAATCGAGATCGCTATCCGGTCGAGCATCGCCTCGTGCGCGCGAGCCAAATACGCGTACGTTGTTCGCCCCGCGCATGTGAGCAATGCGAAGTATTTCCGAAACTGGGAGAATTACTTCTGCCTCGCAACGCCCTTCAGCTCGCCGAACGATTCGACGAGCCCGCTGAGAACTTCGGGCGACAACGAGCCCAGATTCAGTTCACCACCGCGCAAGCGGCCAGCAAGGGCTCCCAGTCCCGCTCTGGCTCCAGCGGACGCCGTCTTGCCCAAGCGACGGAGCGATGACGTCGGGACTCGAGTCCCCTGCATGCTGCGCAATCGCTCAAGGAGATCGGTGAGGGGATCCTTGGACATCGGGCGAAAGACTATGCTCCTATTGCGGCTACTTGTCGCGACCCAATTCGGCGACGAAGCCCTAGCGGAGGGGAGTTCTGTTGCGGTGCCGGTATCGGTATCAGTATCAGAACGAACCACCCCGCCTGATTCAGCCAAACGTAACCCGAGCAACGCGTGCCGTAACGCCCATCAAAAAGCCCGCTAATGGACCACTGGCGGCACCTTGACAATATTTGTGTAATCACTCAAGGTTGCTTCATGCCGAATCACTGGATGCGGCGCTTAATTACCACCTGGTTCGGACTCTGGCTGGTCGCATGTGGAAGCGGGCGGCAAAGCTCGTCAAGTGAGTCGACGGTTGGTGGGCGTACCATTGCCGGCCTGTTGAATACTGATGATCAACACGCCCCAGATGAGATCTATCAGGGGATGCGAAAACCTAATTGCGATCGATCGGTTGAAATCCTTGGGTCCGCTACAGCCGTCGTACGGCCATTCACGCAAGTATCGGTAATTTCTGTTGCGTGCTACCATGGTGCATTGAGCGCATGTCGCCGCCGATTGATCGAACGCGCCTGCGAGGTGGGCGGGGACGCGGTAATCTCAAGTGATTCCGAAGCCAAAACACTCCCCATGACCCACGGGCAGCGCTTGGACGTGATTATGAGCGGTCAAGTCATTCGATACGAACGATAGAGGTGGGCGGGTACGAGCGTTGCCCAAATCGAGGAGAGTTCGGATTCGGTGTCCCATAGGGTCACCGAGACCGAACAGATACCGAAACCGAAACAGACTTCAGGCAACACGCTGAACTGGAACATCACCTGCCGCTCGGCAGCGCCCGACACGTATACGTACAACGTTACAGGAAATCTCTTGATCTTCTATCACGCAAATGGCCCCGCGGTCCTGGCCACAATCTACACGCGCCAGGGCGCGTGAATTACAGCGTCGAGTGGGCACGAGCGTTGCCCGAGGTAACTCGTGGAGAGTTCTGATTCTGATTTGGTGTCTGTATCGGTACCGGCATCTGTGCCTGTATCTGTGTCGGAAACAGGTACCGAGACCGATACGGTCACCGATACCGGAACAGACACCGAAAACCGAAACAGCCGCAGAAACCGAAACAGTTACCGGTACAGAATCTGAATCAGAACTAAAAACGACGCGACTCGTCGTCTAAGCCCGAAGTCCCCCGACTTCGTGTACCCATTGCGACTCGCCTCCCACGTGCCGCCCAAAAACAACAAAGACTCCTAGTGGACACGTTTGCGAGCAATTCGAACCGTCTCCCAGGTCGGATTGGAGTTTGTGGTGTTCACTCAGGAGGCATTCCAATACCAACGAATCGGCCCTGAGGCTAGGGTAATGCGACGGTTGGGGATGAGCTTTCGGGCGATCGGGGCTGAGCTGGGCGTTGATGAGAAGCAGGTTCGGAAGGCATTGCGGTCCCGCGGGCCGCGAGGTTGAGAATTACACGGCCTGTAATCTGACGCGCCTTGCCGAGACTTGGGCTGTCACGCCCCTTGCAGATCGGGGCAGTTGTGGGCCCCAGAGGAACGAGCGCGCCACCCTAGATTGGGGCTTCAAGGTGGGTGCTTGTTTCGGGTAGCCGAGGCGGGCAGGCCGGTGAAGCTGCAGACCGGTTGCAGGCCCGCGTCATGTGCCGCTGGAGCGTCTTATGCGCACAACGTTGGCCTGTTGGAGTTGAAGCGGCGCGGACTTGTTGATCTGTTGACCCGTTGAGCGCTCAATGACTCGGGGCCATGGCGCAGGTCAGAACTCACCGCGTTGCACGAGACAAACTTATTCCGAAAATCGAGCGCATCATCGGTAATATCGAGCGCCATTCCGTATTTGAAAAAGAGGTCAAACCTGGAGTCACTATTCTCTCGCAGATTTGTGCAGGAACGCTGAAGTTTAGAGTCAAGACGCTCTGGGTTGTTGGCTCATTTGCGCACGGCGCCAAGCAGTGCGGCGATCTGGACTTGATTGTGGAGCCGGAATACTTGGAAGGCAGTATCAAGGATGCAGGAGCTGTCGCAATTGCCGTGCGAAACCGAGAGGGCCACGTTGACGTTCTCGTGGGTACACCCGAAAAGAACCACACGGGAACGGAATTTCCCGGTGCAGTGTTGATATGGACCGCGCAGGACCGAGAATGGCGGCCGAAGGTGTATTCGATTGCCGTCTTCGATGGCGAAATTCGCATGCCACGAATGACCGACAAGCTGCCCCTTTCCCCGAAAGTGCTGGCGCTATCGCTCGACGATGCCGAGAGACTAGTCGGGATGCTGGAGTCAGGACATTACTCATGGGACATCATCCCTTACGAGACGATCGAATTGGAGGCAGACAAATGGCCCGAAGAGCTGACCAGACGGATCGGTGTTCGTCAATCCGGGAAACAAAGTCGCATATCGCGCGACTTCGCATTCCAGCATATTTTGGATCGATCCCCTGCTCCGACGGGTCAGCTGCGGGGCAAGGACCGACACTGGACGCTTGGTAGTTTTGAGGTTTTCTGTGCGCCGTCACGGCAGTTCTCGCTTGCCGAATTGGACGCAAATTACGCGTGCACGTCGGTTATTGTGGCCCCGCCCGTCCAATCCGACTCCTCACTGTGGGTTATACGCCGATCGCCTACACACCCCCTTGTCAATCCGCTTCTTGACGAGAAATGTTGGGTAGAATTTGCCAATGGTTTGCCGACACATTGTGCTTCCTATTCCAGCCGCACATGGCAGTACATGGATATTGCGAACGCGCCATTCGAGATTGCCTCTATTGACGATGACGAGAACAGCGAAGACGAGCGGATCGAATGTCGCGAACTGTTGCTTGTCGACGCGTTAGCCTTGAGCCCTGGGATTGTCCGTTTTTGCTTGCCGGATGCAGACCTTTACTTTCCCCTCAAAGAGCGGGCAAGGAATCAACTCGTCAATTGCATCACCGGAGCGACAATCGACGAGTCGGACAGAAGCATGCGGATAAGCGTCATTATGAACGCGCTAAGAGTCCCTAGCGCAGAAACGTTGCGGGCTGCTCTGAGAATGGAGCTTCAACCAAAGTCACCGTTTTCCTCGGGGGACTTCTTAGCTGGCGCATATTGCGTGCGTCCGATGCAGCTGCTGGCAATTCAGCTGCATCGCGGACAGTGCTGCCGCGATGGCGTCGGGTTTCCGGGATGGCGATGGCCCAACCAGTGCGCGGCGGCTGTTGTCGCGGGTCACGGCATCAATGAGGAGATCACCGAGTTCGACTTGAAGCGCTGGGTGCACGTGAATTTCGGGTTGCTCGACCAGCGTCAGCCCAAAGCGCACTTCGAGTGCTGCTACCACTACTGGAATGATTTGAGAAATGCCCGCGCCCACTTCGGATGGGAGGACAAGTGAGCCAAACCCCGTATCAAGGAGCAGTCGTCTGAGAGATGCTCTGCATCAGCCCGTGGATCGAAAAGCTGCTGTACAACGATTTGGCAGTCAGCCCCGAGCCGCCTGAGCCAGTGGTTCGTCCTCTCTACAAGAGTTAGCCTGTCAGATAGCAACAAATCCCAAGCCGCAAGCCCGTTTGCCCAACTCCGGACACAACCGGCACGTTCATAGAGGAAACCACGGGGCGGAATTGTCCGCAGCGGGCCGATATACATGGCTCCTCGGAGGAATGACGCGAGCTGGACTGTCGTCCCAAGAACAATCATTTCGAGGAAAATACGTACCTGCGCCAGCGTCTCTGCATTTTCAGAGGAGTCGTCACCACAGGGAATGACTCGCAGAGGCTCGCCTAACATTGGTAGCGCCGACAGCCGGGTACGCCCAATTGCAAACACAGGTAGGGAACGGCCATCGCCAAACCCGGATCCATCAGGAAGCGCAACCGAGGCAGGCTCGACTTCAGGCCCGTTACCATCGGTCGCCCGCATCTTACGCAAATCTCCCTCCGGAATGGCGATCTGTTCCCAGGCATCTGTCACGTCTGCGTATGTATCGGAAGGGAACAGGCTCCGCTGCTGCCGACCCACTGCTTCTGCCAGAATGGGGTGGCCGAGATTGACGCGCACATGGAGAGGCTCACCTTCCTTGAGCGATGCGCCAGTCTCGAGCCAAACCAGAGGTTCCCTGTCATTGTTCACGCCGATCACGGCTCGATCGACGAGCGGACCGCGAAACGCGGGGGTGGTTCGGATGCGGATCGTCAACTCTAGCCAGGCGCTTTCAATTTCGTCGTCCAGGCTTGGAAACGGAAAATCGCCAAGATCGCGACCGAAACGTTCGAGGGCACCAGGAGTGGCGAATTCGACTCGAACCGCAATTGTGCGTTCTTGTTCGTGACGGTGAACCAGGTGGGCGAATCCACCAAGCTCCAGAACATCACCACCAAGCTCGGTGTAATCGACATCTGCTGAGCCCTCTTCGAGCAGTTCGAAAAGATAAAGCAACGCTTGTAGAATTGTGCTCTTGCCAGCGCTGTTGGCCCCGAAGAGCAGGGTCAGCGGAGCAAATTCAATGCGCTGGCGATCGGCGAAGCCTTTAAAATTCTCGAGCTCGAGGGCGGTAATCATGGCTTATCAACGGAGAAATTACCATGGAAGGGCAGGAAATAGTTCTACCCTATCCTAATCTGTCCTATGCTACTTTGTCACAGTTGGTCTTACGGGAACGCCGATCTCCCAACTTTGAGACGCTGTTCGCCTTATCTCGTGGTGCACTATCCGAGAGCCAGAATGGTGTTGTAATGAGCTCGAGACGGGTGTATTCATGAAAGTTGAGTTAACCTCAAACCGGTGACGATGGCATCGGTCTATGTCGTCGACAACTGTAAATTCTCATCGCATTGCGCTGTTCCGTTCGTGTATACACATGATGCGGGGTGTGGGAAACCCGACAGTAGGTAGTGCGAGTGGATGCCCGAGCCAATGGGCCGGTCCTCGAAACTGGCTCAAATTGCCGAAGCGTGCTACATTACCGAAGTTCTTTGGAGATGAATCTAGTGAGGAAGGGGATTCCAAACTTGACTCACGCCATTTGAATGTGTTCTAAGCTTTCATAAGGGTCTGCCGTACCTGCAGTCAAGGTATAAGATGCTCTGTTTTGAATTCATTGGGGATGGGCGCATAGAACTGTTGCTGTGCGAAGAAGCAATCCGATACAGCGCGGTTCGCGGAGAAGGGGTTCAGATTGGTGCGACTGTCATCGTTAAGAACGTGCCTGCCGAAGACCCATACCTTTATGCAATTCATCGCCGGGCTTTGAGTCACATCCGAATGGCACCTCGCGATAGCTGGACGGACCGGGAAACCGGCTTCCCCTATTCGCACATCTTCAAATCGATTAGCGATGGCCGCCTTAGCCTAGCAAACGACGGTGCATATATTTTTCAATTTGCCGCGACTGACGATGATGCCACCCGGGTCACCTTGCTTCCGGACTCTTCGGCCCGCAAGTTTTGTGCGATTGAACAGATGGCGAACGGTGAATCGGCGGATCCTGACGCCCCATTCAGTTTAGTCAGACTAGGTCCTTTTCCGCCAGGCAACGGCCCTTTCTTGTTCCGTTTTGAGTTCACCGTTTCCGGTAGTTCATACGATGATCTTGTTCCCGAGTACCAAGAGACGGCTACTCGATTGTACAGAGTCTATGGCCCGGAGCACATCCGTAGGGACATCCCCTTAATCGACATCCCTCAAGCGTTGGCGCGCCACGGCAATGAACGTTTCCAAAAGCATGCCGAGTTCTTCGACAGCATTCCGTCCGAGCGGCGGATTGTAGCTCAAAGGTATTCCATCGTTGCCGTGGACAACCTGAATTGCAATCCAGCCAGGTTGAGGTGCATTGATCTCACCTCGGATCTCCGAGATATGACCGACGCGATCGATGCCAGCGTGTATGACCATCCGTACTTGAGCGCAATAAGTGGTCGGATCCACTGGTTCGTGTCGGAAAGACCCTCCCGTCGATTTTACCTTCAGTTGTCGGGACCGATGTCGATTGATGATCTGCTTGGAGCGGCAAGCACGAACCACGCAGCGTAAAGAACTCTGACCAACAACCAAGTGTTCCCTAATGAACATAGATAAGCTGCATGCAGAACGCCACGCACTCCAAAAAGTAATGGTCGAAATGATCGGCCACGCAGGAGGTGTGCGCGAAAGTAAGGAATTTGGTTGCGAGCGTTGTTCGGACTGCACAGTGCGAATCGCACGCGCATTGGAGAACTCGATCGCAAACGACAGCCTTCCGCCCGAACCGGTGATCGTAAACATACAGAAATTTTTGCACTTCCCAAGGGCCCTGCTCAGTTTGATCAGGGGCGCTCTGGTTGCGGCAAGGAATGCCGAGACGCCTCATACGGGGGAGTCGTTGGCAACTCAAGTATGTACAATATGTGAGCTGGCTGAAGAGGCTTTTGACGAGTGGCATTTTCTCGCATTTGCCCGAACCGCTGCCGTGTTGTCGTCTATTGACGACGAGATTGAGTCCACTTTTCGGGATTTGCCCTTGTGGCCCGGACTGAAGAAGAAACTGCAAGTAATTAAGGACAAGACTGTCGGAATAGTGGAGCACTTTTCTGCGCACATTGACGAATTTCAGGACCTGGAAGAAAACACGAGACAAAGGGTGCGCGAAAAGAGAATGCGCGGAGGTGGTTACATCTTGAGTGCTCCTCGCCCCAATAAGACGGGTGATCCGGTCTTTGTTGTTGACTTCAGCCGCACCCACATTTTAACTGTGGTGAAGGCGCGCGTGACAAATTCCCTGAGAGGCTGGGCATTCATGCCCTGTCAGCGTGAGCTTCCATTCAATGTGGATGCTTTCCCGGTGCGCCGCAACGGAGACGACGAACTAATTCAGGTTGCGTCAGATAGCCTCAAAAAGTGTGGTAACTATTACCAATTGTTCAGAATCGACAAGGTGCGCCCCCAATACTACTACGACGCCTTGTGTGCGACCCTCACGACGAAGCATCCCGCTGCCACAGACAAGCGGTTGGTTGATAGTTTCGACTGGCCTCGGGTGCCTCGTGCAGAGCTTGAATGCACTTTCTGCGCCGCGACACACTAGTGACGGAGTGTGAGTTCTAATGTGACTCTTGTCGGCTACCCGGTGAAGAAAGCGGAGGCGTACGAATCACAAGTTGCCAAAGCAGCGAGAGCCGCGGCTTCAAAGCAATGTTCCCGGTCCGGGGTGCGATAGTCATTCGCCGAATCCCGAATCTCAGCCTGAACATCATCGGCATCGCGCAGCTTCCCAGCCTGTATCAGTCGCCGAATTCGCTTCTGCAGCGTTGCCAGGGCTTCTTCATTGACCCGAAACAAGTATCTAGCGTTCAGCGCGAGTCTTTCGAAATGTGTCTTTGCGATGTTGGCTTCTTCATCGCTGAGTAACGAAGTGTCTAGCGAGTAGTTTAGCTGAAGGGGATCAACTTCGACCACCTCGGCATTAACCCTGACTTTGTCGATGAACTCATCAAAATAGGGATGAAGAAAAAGGCGCTCACCGTTTTCCATGCACTGCGTCTTCTTCAGCTTACTATTGCACGTCGTGCATATTGGTATGAGGTTGGTGGCTACCATCGACAATTCCGGCCACGATGACCTCGGCAGGAAGTGATCGACATCTTGTCGATCCCCCTCACCAAAAGTCATGTCGCGGATCTGGTCGCATAGCGGGCATCTTGCTTTTTTTTCAAAGAAGTCCCGGAGGATCTTGCGCCACTTGCACAGCTCGGGTTTTTGTGACTCCCACAATTTCTTCAAAACGTCCCCAAGTGGCGTCTTCAAATACTCAGAGGCTACCGACGACACATCACTTTGAAGTGCGTCTTCCAGTCGGCGCTTCAATTGCAAATTCGTTGGGTCATTCGGAATGGCGGTCAAGATTAGCTGGACTTCCTTATTTGCCACGTCACTCGTAACAGCAGTTGGATTATGCGTGCTATTTGAGGCCGGGTAGAATGCGTGCAGTCGTTGCATAGTTCAGTCTTCCTTCGACAGTCCCAAATCATGCCCAGCAAAAATGTGGCGGAGGTGAGTGCGCGCTTCTGCGGTGAGGCCCGGCTCGAATAGCTGCTCGATCTGCTGCGGACTCATACTTGATGAAAGTTGTGTGAATTCCATTCGCCAATGGCTTTGCCATTGATCAACCCCGAAAACATCTTCACTAATTGCCGGAAGAGAGGCACCGAAGGTTTGAATTCTAGGGCGCCGCATTTCGGGCTGGTTACCGACTCTGCCGACGACGGTTACACAATCCGCGGAGATATCACGAACCACGAGCGGGCTATGGGTAGCAACAATGGCGTAGCTATTGCGCTCTTCAAGCAGTCTCATCAAAGCCAGCATGAAACCTGACAGTAGTGCAGGGTGAAGATG
This sequence comes from Myxococcales bacterium, assembly GCA_003154095.1. GTDB lineage: Bacteria > Myxococcota_A > Polyangia > Polyangiales > Polyangiaceae > FEN-1139. The sequence continues at coordinate 12,827 of PMCK01000504.1, forward strand.
ATTTTCTGGTTCATCTAGGAGAACGACGGACTCGTTGTCGAGGTTGAAAGCTATCCCTGCAAGCATCCTCACCACGGCCTGCTGACCTGAACTCAGTCTTTCAAGAGATGAACCTAGCGAAGTAACGAGTTGCTCTATTTCGTCACTTGAAAGCATGACCGGGTCGAGAATTGATTTCCAATTCTCCTTTCGTGAGGACAGGACCTGAAGGTGCTGCGGGGGTGGCGGCTCTGGTTCGGCAGTCAAGATATTGAGGAGATTTTCCGGGAACCGATAGTCCACGGACCACCAATCCGGCCAACCTTCGTTGGGAGAGTCTTTAACGTGCTCCCGTAGTTTTCTAACCAACTTTTCGAATTGCCAGGCTAGTCCTACATACCTATAACTGGACTGAGTCTCGATTGCGGGACGGCGCGAAATATCAAATGCGCTGTGCGAAACCAATATTTGCCGTGAGAATCGCCGTTTGGGCGGTTGAGCAAGTTCCTTGCCAGTAGAAAGGTCGGTCGCCAAGGAGGTAAGGAGCGTGCTTTTGCCGCCGCCGTTAGGGCCAATGAGTGCGTTTATGCGGCGGCGGGGGTTTGAGTCTGCTGGGAAGCGAACTTCAAGTCTATGGTTTTCCGATGCTTCTGGTATTCGAAGTTCGTAGACGAATGAAAAGTCGATCGCTCCCAGTGTGCCGGCTAAGATGTCTTTGGCCTCCTCGAGTGCCTTTTGTGCATCAGAGAAACGAAGCAAGCTTGTTTCAAATCCTGCGTACCGTCGCCATTGAGCTGCATTGGGATTAGTCGTGATGTCTGCGAGTGCTTGGAGAATGCGTTCGCCAATATCCCAGTGCTCGCGCATCCATATGTAGTAATCGGTGCTTTGGCCTAGGCTACAATATTTATCGGACGACAGTCCCGAGAACGGCGACGCTGGGAGATTGTCGGCTGTTGTCTTCGAAGCGTCAGACCCACCCACCGTCACGTGGAGGATCTTGACTTGCCCGATGTAGTGTACCTCGGTTCGGGTTGCAACGTGCAACCCGAACGTGGTTTGATACCCAGAGTCATCCCACTTGTCGGTCTCAAGGAAGACAATTGTTCGATCATCCGTCGGGCTGAATACGTGATTGCCCCAACGGATTGAACGAAATTCAATTGGGGGTGCCGTTTCAGTAGCCATTATGACCTCGCGATGTGTCCAAGTCGAATAGGGTCCACAAGTGACACCGGGCCTTTCTCGTCCCAAGGCCACTCGGTTAGGCGAAATGCAACTTCAATCAGTATGTGGGCGCCGTCCAGCGTTGGCATAACGCTCACGACTGCGCCTGTGGGATCGGCGACGACGCGGCTGTCCGCAATCCAGCTCATGACGCCAGGCTCCCGTTGAATACTTGCTGCACGAGGGCTTCAAATAGTTGAGTCGAATTGTACTCCGATGCTTCAAACCGAGCCGCCATCGCATGAACTGAGGAGACGTATCGCCCAAATCGCCGTTGGTGATCTATCGGCGGTACAGGAAGTACCCAGACCTTGATTGCGCTCGTGTTGATGACACCCTGTGCGGAACCGACCGATTCTCTTAGTTGTCTAGCGCCTCGGGGCGAGTTGATTACGAATGCTAAGTAGGCTGGATCTATTTGCTTGCCCGGCGAAATGACGATGATGTTGGCGCAATTTGCCTCGCCAAGTCCCGTGGGGACGACAGCGGCCATCCCTCGATTCGCTCCTACCCTTGACACCAAAACGTCGTTTGCGTGAATTACCGACTTGTTGAGGCTATTGTGAAATTCGCGTGTGATGTACTTCACATCGGAGAGCTCTAGGCGGAGTGGGCGAACATTTTGAGTACGCAAGAATGGTACTCCATCTTCAGCGTATCCATGCGACGTCGGTCCAACGTGCCCGACTACGATTCGTTCAGTTGCCCGCTCTAGTTCGCGGGTCTCCCACCCCTTCGGGTTCGTCACCGGGTCCCCAAACATCTCCCAAAACGCCGACCGCAGCAGCTCTTCGGTGAGCGCAATGGTTTCTTTGCGCTTGCGCCGGATGGCATCGGCTTTGTCGAGAATGTCGGCGATGCGGCGTTGCTCGGGGAGGGGTGGAAGCAGCAGCGGCAATGACGACAAGATCGACGTATTGAGATTTGGCATCGTGGCTCCCTTTGCCGCGTCGATAAGCCACTTCTTCACTGCAGGGTGTTCGAGGTACCAGCGGACGTATGCGGTATCGAGCGGGGCTTTCCCTGGCCGAATCCTCAAGCATCCTGTTCCGCAGAGCCATCCTGAGTTTGCATCCTCCGCAATCGCAAATCGGGTAACGTCGCCTCGTCTGCTGAATACAATGTCGCCCGCTTGAAGCTTGTGATTGGCGAGGCGTTCAATATGACCCAAGTCGACGCGCGCCACGTGAGTGGTTACTATGTGACCATTGGCTATATCCTGGGGCATAACGACTGGTACGCCAGCGTCCGAGTAGTCTGCGGCGTGCAGTTGACTGCCAAAGGGGCCTGTCTGAAGTTCGCCGCCATGGGTCGTACACAGAGTGCCGAACGTGGTGATGCCCCAGCCGTGGGGCACTGAAAGTCCAAGTCGTGAGCCTGGGTCCATCATTCGTCGATCTCCCCCAACTCCCTCTCAATCTGCTCGATGCTCGGCAGACTCGTCTCTAGCTCCTTGGGCAACGACTCGACGAGCTGGTACTCTGCGACGCCCATTGGCTTGTTGGTGTCGCGCATCGCGTACTCGGCAACGATTTTGTTCTTACTTTTGCAGAGTAAGAGGCCGATGGTCGGGTTGTCTTCGGGCGCCTTCACCTCTGCGTCCACGGCCGTCAGATAGAAGCTGAGTTGTCCCGTGTGTTCAGGCTTGAATTTCCCGCCCTTGATCTCGATGACCACGTAGCATCGGAGCTTCAAATGATAAAAGAGCAGATCGAGGAAGAACTCGTCACCGCCTACGTTGAGTAGCACTTGTCGGCCCACGAAGGCGAACCCGGCGCCCAGCTCCAGCAAGAACCTCGTGATGTGTTGCACTAGGGCGGATTCGAGTTCCCGCTCGCTCGCCTCTGTGCCAATGCCGAGAAAGTCGAATCGGTAGGGATCCTTCAAGCTCTCCCGCGCCAAGTCCGACTGCGGCTTCGGCAGCTGCTGCTCAAAATTGGTGATGGCCTTGCCCTCGCGCTCCACGGTTCTAAGCTCGATATGATGGACGAGGACGTTGCGCGACCAGCCGTGAGTGAGGGTTGCCTGGGCGTACGCGAGGCGCTGCTCTTCCTGCTTGAGCTTGGTGAGGAGCACGACGTTGTGGCCCCAGGGCAATTCTCCAACAGCCTGTTGGAGAATTGCAGGCTCGGGCCAAGCTTCGGCAAAAGCCCGCATATTCCAGAGGTTGGAAGGAGAAAACCCCTTCATTTCGGGGAACGCGGCCCGAAGATCGGCCGAGACCTGGTCGATGATGCCGCTACCCCAGCCTTCCCGCGCCTGGCGGTCCAAGATGTCGCGGCCAAGTTGCCAATAGAGCTGGAGAAGCTCCCGGTTTACCGCAAGCGCAGCGCGTTGCTGTGCTGCGTGGACGCGCTCCTTCACCTGAGCCAACCACTCCGCGTACCCGGCGGGCGTAGCACTCAAGCCAGCCTGGCGATTCCGTGACGTCACAACATCCCCTCCAAATCATCCAAATCCTTAGCAATCTCCGCTTCGAGCTTGCGCAGCTTGGCAATGATCCTCTTCGGGGGATCGTACGTGACTTCTACGTGGCTTGTCTCCTTGTAGCGGTTGATCGAGAGATCGTAGTCCTTGGCCTCGATGTCCTTTAGCGGCACCATGAAGTGCTTAGCGGTGCGGTCGGTGTCTTTCTTGGAGTTCTTCTTGCGCCAGCGCGCGAGCGCATCGGGAAGGTCGTTTTCACTCACGGGATCGCGCTTGTCGTCCAGTGAAAAGCCGTCGTCCTTGACGTCATAAAAGAAGACGTGATCGGTTTTGCCGCCCTTGGTAAAAACGACGATAGCAGTCGATACGCCCGCGTAGGGCTTGAATACACCCGAGGGCAGCGAGAACACCGCCTCGAGCTGGTTATCCTTCACCAGTATGGTCCGCAGAGCCTGATGGGCCTTAGAGGAGCCGAAAAGCACACCGTCCGGCACAATCGTAGCGCTGCGGCCACCTTTCTTCAGCATGCGCATGATGAGCGCCACGAAGAGCAGTTCAGTTTTCTTGGTCTTGACGGCTTGCGTCAACGTTGGGTGAACGTCCCCCTCGTCGAGGCTGCCCTTGAAGGGCGGGTTGGCCAGGATAACGTCGAACCCGCCCGTTGCCTGCTTGGGGAATTTCTCTGGGAAGGAATTCGAAAGGGTATCTTGGTAATGAATGTCCGGGCTATCAACCCCGTGCAACATCAGGTTCATCGACGCAATTCGGAGCATCGTCGAATCGAAGTCGAAGCCGTGAAACATCCCATTTTGGATCTGTTTGCGATAGGGTTCGAGCAGATCGCCCGTGTAGATCGTCGCGCCGTCCTCGCCCTTGAGCCGCCCTTGCTTGGATGTATGCGTCTCTAACAAATATTGCATTACACCCACTAAGAAGCCAGCCGTGCCACACGCCGGATCCCCGATGGTTTCCGTGGGTTTCGGCTCGAGCAGTTCCGCCATGAAGCGGATAATGTGACGTGGCGTGCGAAACTGACCATTGATGCCCGCCGTCGTTAGCTTGCTCAGCAGGTACTCGTAGAGATCGCCCTTGGCGTCGCCTTCAGTGATAGGCAGCTTATCGATCATGTTAACGGCCGAAACCAAAAGGTTCGGCTTTTGGACCATTAGCTGCGCATCTTGCATGTACTCAGCAAACGTCGTTCCACCGTTGAGTTTGCGAAAGTGCGGGAAGACCTGGTCTCGGACGACGCTCAGCATCGTCTCGCTCTTTTCGATATGCTTGAAGTTCTTCCAGCGGCGAATGTCGTCACGTCCCTTGAACCGGCCAGTGAACGATTATTCACGTCTTTGAGCAGTTGGTGACCAGCCTGCAGAACGCGCAACTCGAGTTCCGTGAATTTCGAAAAGTCTAGATCGGCTTTTTGATCGGTACCGGCGAATAGTTCAGGATGCTCTGCTATAAGTGTCATCAGCTTAGTCAGTTCAGTGGGCGTGAGTACGTTGCACCCGCGTGGCTGGTCATTGATGCGATCAAGTAGGGTGTTGGCTTCCCGTGCAACCGCTCGGCCTATGTTAGCGAATGCCCCATTCAATAGTTGGCCCGTGCTTTTGCCGGCCGTTGACATGACATTGTCGAAAGACACTGCGCGTTGGGCCCAGTCGAACCGACGCGCCAGCTCGTACCCTGCAACGTTGTACCGAGGTTGGTGCATGAGCCACGCGGAGAAATATCCAAATTCCGCGTCGCCCTCGCCCGGTTGCTGTTCCCAAGCCTTTGGCTCGGGTCGAAGTTGTACGAGATCGCCCATAGTAGGGTCAGTGTATCATTAGATTGCAAAATAGACGTTGAGTGCCGGCGCTGCTTCGCGCGGTTTGGGCAACCAAAATGCTCGTTGCTTGTCGCACCGATAGAACGTCGGACATGTTAGGCGGAGGTTTGGGCATGCGATCCGCTTTCGACTCGCCGAATTTGCATTCGACGGACCGAGCGTTACCGGAAGAATTCGGAGGCACTCAAGGACGCCCACCTGATTTCAAGTACTTGCGGTCGTGTGTCTGCTATCCGCTCAAGCGTGGAATTCCGGACGCTCCCACGGTCTAGACAACTTCCTGCCGGATCTACGAGTGCCCGCACCCCAGGGCGACTGTTGAGCCACTCGGGGGCATTGGGTTGGAACCGAGCTGAGCGTCCCGACTGGCGCCGACCGTCTCAGGCGCACTCGACTGGCGGTGTTTCAAAGCTCAGCCAAATAAAACGCTAATGATATCATTGGTTTAGGAGACTCGCCGCGATTGCTATATGTTGGACAACTGCCGGCAGTTGTCGGACAAGTGCCGGCAATTGTCTTGCGCGGACGCAAGTAAGCCCTTAGATTGACCGTATTAGATTCCGCGAGGGAAACCGTCAACCATGCGGCCTCGCAATTATACCCCCAAGGGGCGCCCAAAATGCGCCCCTTGAATTTTTTGTGCATTTGCGTTCGTATCGAATGAAATGACGAAAGTGGAAGCGCCGACAGTCCCGGACGTTCGAGTGCGCATCTTCGTGGACTTCTGGAACTTCCAATTGGATGTAACGCGAGTTCGTTGAGGCCATCTACACCCGCGCACGCAAGGACGGGCACAGTCGTGCCTACCTGCTGCATTTGCGCGCAATCATGCGAAGTCGTTTCAAGCAGGCAAAAAAGGAAAAATTAATCCTTGAAAACCCCTTGGACGACAACGACCCACCGAAAGGCAAAGTTGACGGTCGTGAACGTGCGGTACTGACCGATCAAGAATATTACGCCTACATGATGTTTCAGAACCCGCTTGAACACTTGCAACTGGCAACATTTGAACGGCAAGTCATGGGTTCACTAATTCGTATGCACGGTGGGCTCCGCACTAGAGATGCACATGATTCGCAGTGGACTGACTATGATCTATCGAATGACGGTGCATTCACTTGGGGTAGGGCTCGGCGCAACAAGACCAAACGGCCCCAACTAATCAGAGTGCCCGAGCAATTGCGGAAGATCTTGAAGCTTTGGTGGACGCTGAAAGGCAAACCCACTAGCGGTTATTTGTTCCCGCCGTTGCGTGGCAAGAATGCCGGCAAGAATGCATTGCGGCACAGCAAGCGCAAGGTCAGCCACGCCAAGGGGTTACGTAGAGATCTTCAAATGGCCTTTGAGGCATTCCGCAAGGCAAACACCAACATGCAAGCGGAAGTGCTCGAGCAATACGCACCCGCCAAGGATGGCCAACGTTGGACAGAACTATTCAAGGAAACCGAGTTCACGAAGCCGGTGGACTTCCACTCATGGCGGCGGGCCTTTACGCAAGCCCTTGGCAACGCTGGCGTCAACGAGCAAACGGCCATGGCGTTGACCGGTCACTCAAGCTCAGCCGTTCACGCGCTGTATAACCGCAACTCGGCTAAGACGTATGTCATCCCAGAAGCCGCACTTCCCGAAATCAACGTGCGACTTTTGACCGCTCCGAAGATTTCGGGTGCACCTAATGACCCCAACACAGAAAACCTTGTGGA
>PMCK01000504.1:20017-20855 GCA_003154095.1 Myxococcales bacterium
AAAATCCAGCATCAATACTGCTAAGTCGCAGGGCCGGCGATGACTGGCGATGAGTCAAGATTTCCCGCTTTTTCAAAAAAGATCCCGATAGGTAGATCCCATTGGCGCCGCATAGCGCCCCCAGTCGCGACATGTGAAACTCAGAAACTATGATGACTGACAACGAAATGGCGCAGGCCGAACTTGTTGAGCTGAAAGACGGTACCGCGGAGACCGTCCAGAATTGCGTCAAACAAGCACTTGCCGGTGGGCTCGCTCTGCAGGACGTCTACCTGGTTGTAAGTGGTGAGAAGGCAAAAGCAGAATGGGAAGTGCTTGTCGTGACCCGCAGCGATATTGAGCATTTGGGCACGCGGGCCGGCTACTCGGGCTTATTGGCCAAAAAGCACGAAGAGGGAGCCGTGCGAGTTCTGTACAAGACGCCGAAAATGTTTGCGCTTGGGTACGTTATTATCGGCCCGCCAATGGTTCGGGGCGGTGATGCATGAGCGAGCTACAAAAGCCAAGCCGGGACAAGGTCTTTACCCTCAAGGAACTCAAAGAGGACACCGAGGAGTATTGCCATAAGTGGTACGCCGCCCGCTGGGGCGTGCCGTTTGACCTTTCGCTGTCGGGGCTGGACTATCGTGGGCGGCTCGCAGACTGGGAAAAGGTGTCAGAGAACGAGCGCCGGGCGTATCAAGTTTTGGCCAATCTAAAAACTGCGATCAAGGAAGCCCTCACGGAAAGCAGTTGGGCAAAGAGTCATCCGTACGTCGGATTTCACGCGCAAGCGCTCAAAGAAGTCGAGCCCCACCTACTCGAAGCCGAAAAAGCAATGTCGTTTACTTGGGGAACC
>PMCK01000107.1 GCA_003154095.1 Myxococcales bacterium
AAAGACGCGGGCAAGATTGCCGGCCTAGAAGTGCGGCGCATTATCAATGAGCCCACGGCTGCTGCATTGGCTTATGGCTTAGACCGCAAGAAGAATGAAGTCATTGCCGTTTATGATTTTGGTGGCGGCACGTTCGACATCTCNNGACTTCGGTGGCGGCACGTTCGACATCTCGATTCTCGAGGTAGGCGACAACGTGGTGCAGGTAATTGCCACCAACGGTGACACGCACCTCGGCGGCGACGACATCGACGATGCAATCATGGAATGGCTGATTGCCGAATTCCGCAAGGATACTGGCATCGATGTATCGAAAGACAAGATGGTCATTCAGCGGCTCAAGGACGCAGCCGAGCAGGCCAAGATTGAGCTTTCGAGCAGGCAGGAATCGTCGATCAACCTGCCGTTCTTGACCGCGGACGCAAGCGGTCCCAAGCACCTTCAGAAGACTCTGACGCGTGCCAAGTTCGAACAGATGATGCAGCCCTTGGTTGATCGAACCATGGAGCCTGTACGGCGTGCATTGGATGACTCCAAGAAGCGGCCCAATGAGATTGATGAAGTCGTGTTGGTGGGTGGTTCGACCCGAATCCCAATGGTTCAGGACACAGTCACCAAGTTCTTCGGCAAGGAGCCGCACAAGGGAGTCAACCCCGACGAGGTCGTTGCCATAGGAGCTGCCGTGCAAGGCGGCGTGCTTACCGGTGACGTGCAGGATGTGGTTCTGCTCGATGTTACGCCGCTATCATTGGGAGTCGAGACACTCGGTGGAGTCATGACTGTCATGATCTCGCGCAACACGACGATTCCAACTCAGAAGAAGGAAGTCTACTCGACGGCCGCGGATAGCCAGACGTCCGTTGAGATCCATGTTTTGCAAGGCGAACGAGCCGAAGCTCGTTACAACCGAACATTGGGTCGCTTTCATCTCGAAGGCTTGCCGCCAGCCCCACGTGGCATTCCCAAGGTCGAAGTGACTTTCGATATCGACGCCAACGGCATCTTGAGTGTCGCCGCCAAGGACATGGCGACCGGCAAAGATCAGCGCATTACGATTACCGCCAGTAGCGGTCTGTCCTCGGACGACGTAGACAAGATGGTCAAGGACGCCTCCGAACACGAGGCAGAGGACAAGCGGCGTCGAGAGGAAGTCGAACGGCGCAACAAGCTCGATAACCTGTGTTACACGCTCGAACGCCAGATCTCGGAGAACAAGGAAAAGCTCGCTGGTACCGATGTTCCCAGCATCGAGGCGCTCATCAAGGAAGGCCGCGAAGCGGTTGAAAAGCAGGACGACGCCAAGGTGCAAGACGTGCTCGAGCGGCTCGAAAAGGCTGCCCACGCAATGGCGACCAAGCTCTATGAGTCGGCCGGCAGTGCACCGGGAGCTGGGCCGAATCCAGTGAATCCGGAAACCAAGCCCGATGGCAAAGGTGACGGCAAGAAGAGCAACGTCATCGACGCCGAATTCGAAGAGTCGAACTAGTCGGCTCGAAGCCTCGAAACTCGCCGACTTTGAGCCAAGTTGACGGAATGTTATGGTGGGTTGTTTGGGCCGGGTCCCAAACAACCCATACAATTAGAACGTCAGAACGAACCGGAGTGAAAAAGTACAGTTTGCTGTACTTTTTCACGGAGGTAGACGGTCCTCGCGCAGCGAGGAAGGCCCGAAAAGGGCCTAGTGAACGCACAGGTAGCGCGTGCAAATCTAAGGTACAGGTCACCGACGTTCCTGGTTGGAGGTGAGACCTGGGTGGCAACTGATTCGAGGACCCCCCACTCTTGAGTGTTCTCAAGCTCGGCTTGAGCGGCTATCGTGCCTGGCCATGCGCGTAAGGTCTTGGTTTGGACTTGGGTTTTGTTCACTGGTCTTGGCGGGTTGCGGAGGGGCAAAGCCTCCAGCGCAGACGGCGACGCCGGCTAACTCGGGTCCCTTGCGTGTCGATTCGGCAAAGTCGGACCTGTCACCGGTCGTTGCACCTAAAGATCTAGTCCTTTTGGCTCGAGCGGAGCACTTGGACAAGGCCGTCGCAACCATCGCTCATTGGATGAATATGCCGTTCGACCTCAAGATGCTCGATACGCTCGGGCCCGGGCTTAGCCAGACGCTGCTTGCCGATGCCCCCGTCGAGGCCGCCGTCGCTCTTGCCGATAACGGCGACACAGAGGTACCACAACCGTACGCTGTGTTTTCAGCGGGGATTTCGTCCCTGGACGCAGGGCGAAAGCTATTCGAGAAATTCGGGCGTAAGCTGGAAGAAGTATCGCCCGGGGTATGGCTAACGACGGACGAATCTCCCGTAGCTTGCGGTCTCGCGCCAGCCCTTGGTCGGGCTCAGGTTCGGGTCGTTTGCGGTGATCGCCGCGCGGATGTCGAGAACCTATTGCCCTATGCAACGCGAGGGTTGCCCTTACAAGCAATGGGCACATCCGACGTTCACGTCGAAATAAGAATGGCGCCCATTCGCGATAAGTATCAGCAACGCCTCCGCCAAGCAAAGGCGCTCGCAATCCCGATGGCGCTGCATGAGCTGGGCTTCACGGACGCGCGGCTATCGCGGCCGATTACGGATATCCTATACGCCCTGGGCGACGAGGTACTGGACGTCGTCGACGATCTCGACCAGATATTCCTTGATTCGAAGCTCGTTCAGAATCCGGATCGGGTAGACGTGTCGACCGGGTTGGCCTTTACACGCGCCCATTCGTGGTCGGCTCAAGTTCTTGCGACCGCGGCCAAGAGTGCGTCGTCAGCACCCGCTTCGCTCTTTGAGTTACCTCGGGACTCGAGCATGGCCAGTTACGTTACCGCGCAGAATCCGAAGTCCTACGAGAATCTCGTTCGTCGGGTCGTGGCCCTGATAGACGGGCTGCTCGCGCATGTAAACGTCAATGCCAAGGCTCGTGACGAATTCGCGCGAAGTATCGACCAATTCAACGCATCTAGAACATCTTCGGCGGCTTGCGGTGCCGTGCCGGGTTTGAGCGATCCGGGCGCATCGGATTCCAAGGTAAATATTTTGGAAGCATTCAGTGCCTGGCAAGTTTGCGCCTACGACCAGCAACCCACGACGGCATTCACGGCCGTGCTCGACGCAAGCGCCCGGATCTTGTCCGATCCCGCTCTGCGAAAGCTGATCGATGAACGCACGTTGAGTTTTCACAAGCACGCCGCGGGTGCAGGTCTGCCCCCGGGCACTATTGGTTATGAGCTCACGGTGAATTCATCGGCATTGGTGGAAGCTCTTGCAAAAATTGTCAGCGACGCGCCGGCGGCCGAAAAAACCAAGGAAAAGCCCAAGGAAAAGAAGGCAGCCGCGGAAAAACCGGTACAAGGTCATCTCGAGATCTACGTGGTTCCGGATGGCACCCGCACGTGGCTCGGGATGGGCACGGACAACAAAGAGCTCATGGCTCACCTATCAGCCGCGAAGAAGGCAACGCCGGACAATCGGCTCGGTGCGGTTCAGGGATTGGCATGGCTGCGCAGTGAGCCGGCCATCGCTAGTGGCTTCTTTGACCTCGCCTACGTCATGGCCAGTGTAGAGAAGCGTGCCCGTGCACGCGGCACGGGCAACAAAGGCGACACACTCGCGACCGCACCCCACCACGGCCAGACTCCAATCCCCTTCATTTGGTCCGTAAAGGGGGATAGCGCTGCGCCCCGGCTCGAATGCAACATGCGGGTCGACCGAGCAGTCTTCGAGGATGTCTTGTCCGTCAGCGGTCAGTACGTGATGCAAATGGCCAAGTAGCCTTCAGCTGTCAGCCATCAGCTATCAGCTCCTTTGGATGAACCCGAATTGACCAGCCGATAAGTCTGGTTGGCCGCAAGTCGGCGTATCTGTGCCGTCACGCCATAAAGGCCAGTTGACCGGGATATTTCTGCCCTCTAAATTGGTGGTCTAACCTGAGTTAGTGTAAGCGTTTTGCCTACATGAGCAGCTTCGGTCGATGGCTCTTGATATTCCTAGGTTTGGTGGCCTATGCGCGGGCAGCGCAGGCCGCTGCCTGGATCGAAACGACCGTCACGTCCGACGCCGTCACAGTGGAACTCCAGCGCGACGGGCAAGCAACAGTGAGCCACTCGATTGCGCTCAAGATTCGTGGGGGCCCGCTGAAAAGCTGGACGCTGCAGGGCATTGACCGAGATGCCGAACCGCTTCCTGATGCCTCCGTCACGAACACCTCCGGTACGAATTCGCAAAACAGCCACCGCGGCCTCGAATTGACTAAAGGTGACGATGAGTCGCTTCAAATCGACGTAGACGATGACAAAGGATTGAAGCAAGGCGCCTATCTGCTGCAATTTTCATATCGCACGGATTTTAGAACTACAAAGATGATTCGTGCTCGCGGGCCTTGGCTCGAGATTGGCTGGATCGGACCCAGGTTCCCTACCGGCCTGGACGGCGCGAAAGTGACCTTTCGACTGCCGGCCGCCTCGACTTCACCGCGTCTACCTGAAATGGACGTCGACCCCGACCTGCCGAACATCGAAGGTGCACCTGTCGATTCGTTCGTGAGCACGGTACGCCGCAACACGTCCTTCGATGAAATCGATCTGGTAAGGGCGCACGTTGCCCAGGGCGAACCCGTCCTGTGGCGACTGTGGGCGAGCCCGGCGGCATTCGATACTTCGATCTTGCCGACGTCAACCGTCACAATCGATCACGCAGCCCCCACCGTGGTGCCATTAGCAGCTAATAAGCTGAGTGGCTGGAGCTGGATCGCAATTGCATTCTCTGCCGCAATTCTTTGGATATCGGCGTTACTGACCAAACTTCGGCTTCACACAGCGGACTGCCAAGCCCAGGGTGTATTGCCCCGCGCCGTATTGAGACTGCATCCAGTCCTACGCGTGACCTTGTCCGGGTTCTTCGTAGCCGCCGCCGTGCTGCTCGCGTGGAGTTGGCAGGGTCCGACACTGGCGACTTTGTGCATTGCGGCTGCCATGCTTTGCGCTGCTCAAAGGGCTCCCCAAGATGTACGTTCGCTGCGGGGGCCCGGCGTATGGCTGCCGCTCACGGACTCCGAAGCCTTTTCACGCAATACCCCAGCCAGTCGCAGCCGCTATTTGGATAGCTCGCGCTGGCAAGGCCGCGTGATATTGACGTTGTGGCTCACGCTAGTCGCAATCGTTATGTACGTAACGGGGCGTCGCTCTTCTTACGATGCCGCGCTCCTGGGCCTCTTGTCACCTCTGCCTTTGATTTTGTTTTTGACGGCACGGAATACTCAATTACCGAACGCTCAGCGGCAGCGAACTGCCCGCTTTCTCGCACAGGTGCATCGACAATTGACCCGCGGCCAGGGACTCAAGGTCATTGCCTGGGCCAGGTTTCCCGAAGGCGAGGCCTCACCGGACGAATTGCGCCTCCGCGTCATTCCTCCGCGGACGGTGCCAGGGCTTATTGGTTTGGAGGTTGCCTACTGTCAAGCTGCAGACACGCAAGATTCGACGGTATCTCTGCTGCTGCGCGCAGTAGATGGGACGGCTGCGCAACAAGTTTGGCGCGGGCAACTCGTGTGGCAAAGGGGACGACGCGCCGAAGAGCGCGTCGCGTGTTACCCCTTGATTTGGCCCTCTTGCGCCCTGGCGGAGGACGTCATCGTTCAATTATTGAGAGATCTGATGTCTCATGGCGACAAGGATGCGCGGAAACCTAGCGTACCCAATAAGTCCAGCAAATCCAGGGGTAGAAGAGTCACGACGTCGAAGGGCAGAATCGTATCATTGCCGAGCCACTTGACTCGCCGCGCGTGAGTTGCTTACGGGGCACGTTCGCGGTGGAGAATTAGGTTACTCGGCGCTCACGTCGGCGGCGCGGGCAGCGACCGGGGCAACTCCCAAAATCTTCCGAAGGGCGGCCGAGAGTGTGGCTGCGTCAAAGGGCTTCTGAATAATGCCCAGGTAACCTCGAGCCAAGATTTCCTGTGTCTTGCCGTCGATTGAAGAACCCGTACAAACGAGTGCGTTAAGACTGGGCTCGATTTCACGCATCGCGTCGTAAGTTTTATGGCCATGCATGTCGGGCATGATCATATCAAGAATAACGAGGTCAATTGAATTCCGATGCCGGGTCAGTAGTTCAAGGGCCTGCTTACCACTGGATGCTGCCAACACGCTGTAGCCCATCTTCCTTAGCAGGCGAGAGTAGACCCTTAACATTTGTGCTTCGTCGTCCACTACGAGAATGGTACCGGTGCCGTGCTGAATAGGTGACGCCGGATGCCTTTCACTTGCCGAAGGCCCCTGCGCTGCGGGCAAGACGAGGGAAAAAGTCGTACCTCGCCCCAGTTCGCTCTGGACGCTGATGATACCACTATGACTCTTAATAATTCCGTGTACCGAGGCAAGCCCCAGCCCCGTGCCTTTCCCAGGGCCTTTGGTTGTGAAAAATGGCTCAAAGATCCTCGATTGCGTTGCCGCATCCATTCCGATACCCGTATCCGAAATGTCGAGTTTGACGAACTGGCCGCGTATTGCCCCTGGCGGCGTCGATTGGTCACAAGGGCGCGTCACATTTTTGGCATTCAAATGAAGCTCACCGCCCTCCGGCATGGCTTGGCCGGCGTTGACAAGCAGATTCAATAGCACCTGCTCGAACTGTGTATGATCCATGAGGACCGCTCGCAATCCGGGCGCCACCTCGATCTGAATACTAATGTCTTTGCGTGTGCACCCAAACATCGCACACGTCTCGCGAACTGCGTCTGCCAGGTCCAAACGGCCCTCGCCACGTTGGCTGCCGCACGCAAACCCAAGGAGCTGCTTGGTTAGGCTAGCTCCGCGTCGGACAAGGGCTTCGATGTCCTGGATATGCGAGTGGTGCTCGCTGCTCTCCCCCGGCTCTCCCTCCAGCAATGACAGTCCGCCGAGGATGCCTCCAAGGATGTTGTTAAAGTCGTGAGCGATGCCACCTGCGAGCGTGCCGACAGCTTCCAGCCTTCGAGCCTTCGCTAGTTGCGAACGCAGTTCCACCCGCTCTTGCTCGCGTTTGCGAATTGTGACATCCCTCGCGACGATACGGCACTCTTGCCCTTCGTTTACGACGACGCCAACGAACTCAACAAAAGGCGGCGAGGCGAGACCCGAATGCATCTCGATCTCGCAGTCTTGTTCAGTTTTGCTTTCGAACATTTTCGAGATGAATGCGTCGAATGTGGGACGGTCGTCAGCCGCGATCAGTTGCTTGAGGGGCGTTCCCACTAGCCCCGAACGTTCTATCCCGAACAGACGCGCACCCATGCGATTGACCTGCCGAATCACACCATGCGGGTCCAATGTCATCAGGGCAAAGGGTCCGTGTTCATAAAGATCGGAATGTCGCGCAGTCCCCGCCTCGACCTCTGACTGGGACTGGCGTCGCACCACTTTTCGCATTTGTTCGAGGTGCCGCTCTTGGACACGCAACCGCGTTGCTGGGACTCGGGTCAATTTGCGGATAGTGGGACCCAGCTTTCGCATCATTTCGTCTCCGAGTTGCTATTGTTGAAGAGGCGGGGCCTGGCGCAAAGTTATGTCCTGCGGGTAGCCGAGTGAACTTGTTTAGCAGGACCCCATGGGCACGCCGCTGTCAAGAGAGGCGTGCATGCTGAAATAGCAATGTCCAGTTGGCATGGGGTCTCAATGCAACAAGGAGTTTGCCTCCATCGTCTAACTCAACACCCACTGACAATTCGGTAACGTTACTTTCGATTCTCATACAATTCGTTGATTCACGCGCTTGCAGGGAGGGCTTTCCATCGAGATGCTGAAGCACAATCAGGGTTACCTCGACATCCGTTCGAATTGAGATTGCAAAACTTATGCGTGCCGTCACGCCAGCATCGAAGCTGCCGCAATCGTCGCTGCCAAGCTACTGGTGGGAATTGCCAGAGGGGCGCAGAGGCCGCAATCGTTCGTCGATCGTGCCGAGGCGCCGGACGGTAGATACGAGCCCGCGTGTTACTTCGGCAAATCGCGGGTAGTCCAAGGTTTCCGCTGAGTCACTTGGCCCGTGATAATGAGGATTGCGCATGAAAGCCGTGTCCGTGACCATCAGCGCCGGGTAGCCCTCGCACCAGAAGGAGTGGTGGTCGCTCAGACCGACCACCACCGTCCATTCGGGTGCAGCCAAGCTCTCACAAGGGAATTCGGTACTGGCTTTGAACGCATGTTTTATCTCGCGCAGGCGCTGGCGCGAGGCCAAGTTGCTGATGAATCCAATGAAGTTCCCACGGTCGGGGTTAAAGAGCGATAGACCGGGTGGATACCTCTGGCTCTTCGCTCGATCGCTATAGTAGCCAAGCATCTCGAGCGAAACCATCATATGCACTTCCACTTGTTCGCCCCGTAACTTGCCGGCATATGCCGCGCTCCCCATCCCGGCGTCGGGGAAGAACGGCGGCTCCTCGTTAGGAAAGAACACAAAACGCAGTGTGCGATCCAAACGTTCTTGCCCAAGTTGTTGTGCCAGCTCAAGCAGTGCCGCGACGCCACTCCCGTTGTCGTCGGCGCCAGGCGTGCCCGGCACGGTGTCATAGTGGGCGCCAACTACGACGCAAGCGGGCTCCCGATGCGAACGCTCCGCCCTCGCAGCAATCACCTCGAGATTAACGAAGCTCTGACCATTGACGACAAACTCGTGCCTGAGCACGCTAACGCCCATGCCGGACAGCTGTTCCTCAATATAGCGTGCCGCAGCGGTGAGTGCCTCGGGCCGAAGGTAATGGCGTTCGCCAATTGCATGCGACAAGTGGCGGACTCGCGCCTCCAGACGGGCGGCTAGGGAAGGCATCGTCCTCCCACTAGCACAGGGCCAGCCCGCTTGGGCACTTCTTACTAGGTGAATTCAGTCGTCTTCACTGCGCTCCTTTGGTCACCCCAACGATCTCGACGAGGGCGTCCAGGCTAACAGGCACTGGTGACAAATAAATAGCGGCATAGGCAATGCCCCCATTGCCTTCGGAAATACCACGTTGATGGCTCCTCGCCTCACGGTCAACTGTCTGTTAGACCACCCAAGATGCGCCGGTCTTACTTCGTCATTGCTGGCTTGGGCTTGGTTGCCGTGAGTCTCGGCGTTGCGATTCACTGGCTACTTGGGGATTTTGGAGCCTTGGACCGTAATACCGCGCACGTTTCGGTTGCGCCACCTGGGCTGGTGCCGTCCGCTCCTCCCATACTCAATGTTACGGACCTGCCCTTGGTGCCCAGGCTGCCACCGCTAACGGGGACCCGGAACTTCATTATTGGGGGAGTGGATCGGCGGCCCGGCAATGCGGGAAGTGGTTTGACGGACGCCCTGATCGTAGTCGTGATTGAAAAGGGAACAGGCCGTGTTGGTCTTATTAATGTTCCCCGCGACACGGCGGTCCAAATCCCTAAGTTTGGTCTCAATCGTATCAATACGGCCTACGGTCTGGCCCACGCTCGCGGTGACAATCCGCTTGATGCACTCAAGCAGTCAGTCGGCGAGTTGCTCGCGCTGCCTATTGAACACGCGCTCGTTGTCGATATCTCCATCTTCGAGCAGTTGGTGGATGCCCTCGGTGGGGTCACGGTTGATGTGGCTTGCCCCATTATCGACAACTTCCTCGATTCAAGAACTCCTAGCGGCAGGCGCTTGCTCGACGTAAAGGAAGGTCAGGTGCGGATGGACGGGGCTACCGCTGCGATGTACGTGCGTTCGCGTCACGGCCGTTCGGATTTCAGTCGAGCGCGCCGCCAGCAAGCCGTACTGTCCGCCATCCATCGTGAGTTATTGGGTCTGGGCAGCATGGGACGTATTCCGGAAGTGTGGGACACAATCGAACGCAATGTGGCGACTGATTTCAAACGTTACGAGCTGTTAGATATGGCTCGGCGTGTCCTAGGGGTGAAGTTGGAACAGGTCCATGGCCTGGTGTTTTCGGACGAACAGGTCGAACCGCGTCTCGATCATGGGCGAGCGATGCTGTTTCCCAAACTCGACGCCATCGATCACGCAGTGCAGGGCTTGTTCTCGGCACCTAGACCTGGGGTGGCCGATCACATACCTGTCTGTCCCCCTGCAGATATCGCACTGCAGCATCGTCACATCACAGCTCACCGTGGTTCTTCCGATGCCGGACTCGACGCGGGGAGCGTAGAACCCGAAGGCAATGACTGGAAGAATGGCGAGTAGCCGCGCACGCAGCAAATCCGAAATGTATTCGATCATTCCCGCAGCGTCGATGGAGCAATCTTCGTGCCCACTCGCAAAAATGCGTCAAATGCGAGCACGCACTCCAAGTTCGATGGGGCAAAATGCCTCGCAGGGCCAAAATTCCCCGTCTGGCCATAGCGATGGTACGGGCCCGCTTTTGATGCCGTGACGCCACACCCTATTGGAATTATGGGCAACCGTTCGCGCCGCGCCGTAGGACAATTGCGTCCATTGCCCCGAGCGTGATCGAGCTTACGGTGCTGCCATCATTCCAACGGACTTGCGATTCCAGCAGGATGGCATCGGCAACGAGTGTGCCGTTGCCCGCGTTGTGCAGTCGCACCCGCGGCTTGTCCGCAGACTTGAGCGCAAGCGTACCAATGAGGTGCCAGCCATCGCCACCCGTGCTTTCGTCAAGGGTTTGGCTCGCGACAACGATACCACCCGCGACCACCTCGAACGCGGCGGCTTTCGTCCAGCCGCCGGCATCCGGTGACGCAGCCCACCAAACGGACACTGTGTACGTGTCGTCGAAGTCCACTCCAAGATCCCACTCGGCACTATCCGTGCCCGAGTTGAGGATATGGCTGCCACCGGCCCAATCGTGGTAGTAGGGTCCTGCAGCCTCCCAAAGCCCGCTGTCGTGGGTCGCAGCAGAATAGCTCGTCGGGGCGGTAAATGCGGTGTCCCCGTCGTCGACGATGCGTTGAACCCGGGGTGCTTGCGTGCCCGTCAGGCGTGAAAGGCCCGCTCCCGCATCGATGGTTTGCGTTGACCGGGTTCCGTTGAGCACGACTGCGCCCCGCTCGAAATCGCGACGGAACACATCCGCAGGATGCTCGGTCACACTCACGGCATCAATCCAAATCGATCCCGTAGCGGCTCCGACCTCGAACCCTAGCCGCGCATCGCTGGCGGTCTCGTTGGCCTCGAAGCTAAGNNACCACACCCAACGGCCAGGGTGAACTCGAACGAGCTGCGAACGTCACGTCGTAAGAGAAACCTTGGGTAATCGATAAGCCGCTTTGCGAAAGCAAGATCCGCCAATCGGTTGCGTCGCCATCACTGCTGACATCCACCCGTGCCGAAGCATT
>PMCK01000670.1 GCA_003154095.1 Myxococcales bacterium
GTGCTGGCCGACGACATGGGTCTCGGCAAGACGCTCCAGACAATTGCTCACCTGTGCGTCGAAAAGTCTCAAGGTCGCATGGATCGACCCTCCCTCGTTGTCGTGCCTACGAGTCTCTGCGCCAACTGGGCGCGCGAAATTGACCGCTTTGCTCCGGCGCTTCGCTGCCTTGAGTATCGCGGTAAGGGCCGTGGCGCATTCACCGAACAGCTTCCGCAAGTGGACATAGTAATCGTCCCGTATGCCACATTGCTGAGAGACATCGAAACATTGCGACTTCAGCCGTTCCACCTCTGCATACTGGACGAAGCGCAGGCTATCAAGAACCACCGTAGTCAAATNNCGCAATCCAATCCAGCGGTCCGGCGATGGGTTTCGGCTGCAGGCGCTGAAAGAGAGGGTGTCGCCATTCGTCCTTTGCCGCATGAAGGAACAGGTTGCCCGCGAATTACCTCCAAAGACGGAAATCGTGAGACCCATCGAACTGGATGGCGACCAAAGGGACTTGTATGAATGTATCCGCCTGGCCGTGCACGCTCAGGTTAGAGAAGCAATCCAACAAAAGGGGCTGGCGAAAAGCGCGGTCACTGTCCTTGATGCTCTCTTGAAGCTAAGGCAAGTGTGTTGCGATCCGCACCTGGTGAGCATGCCCGTTGCGCGTGACGTCAAGACATCCAGAAAACTAGAAGTCTTTCTTGATTTGGTCAGTCTGCAATTGCAAGAGGGGCGAAGGATCTTGGTTTTCTCGCAATTTACACGGATGCTAGCGCGGCTCAGCGAGCAATTGCTTGCCCGTGGCGTCGTTCACGCAATGCTGACCGGCAAGACACTCGATCGGCAACGCCGCGTTGATGCCTTTCAAAATGGGGAATTCGACGTGTTTTTGATTAGTCTCAAAGCAGGTGGGACCGGTTTGAATTTAACGCGCGCCGATACGGTCATTCATTACGACCCATGGTGGAATGGCGCGGCCCAGGCGCAGGCGTCGGATCGGGCCCACCGCATCGGGCAAACACGGCCAGTATTCGTGCACAATTTAATTGCTGCCGGTAGCGTCGAAGAGAGGATGCTCGCACTACAGCAACGTAAGAGACAGCTGGCGCAAAGTCTATTCGATGGCTCCGAGGGCTCTGCGCTGCTCAGCCTAAACGTTATCGAGGACCTATTTGCGCCCTTGGATGAGTAATTTTCTCCCCGGAATCGTGGCAAACTGAGGGCAATCTCTCGCGCATTTTGACGGCGGCGAGAATTTGCGGCTAAATTCCCTCTGGATCGCCTCATTATGAAATTGCTCCGCGTTGCCGTCGCTTCACTCAACCAAACCCCGCTGGATTGGGTAGGCAACCAGCGGCGCATCGTCGAGGCATTGCAGTTGGCTCGTTCGCACGACGTGGCGCTGCTGTGTTTGCCGGAACTTTGTATTACCGGATATGGTTGTGAAGATGCCTTCCTGGCGCCGGACGTCCACAAGACCGCCCTCTCGGTGCTAGGTGAAATTTTGCCGCACACCGCAGGTCTTGTCACATGTTTTGGACTCCCACTGGCGCTTCACAAGGCCGTATACAACACCTGCTGTCTCGTCGTAGACGCTGCGGTAGTAGGATTTGTCTGCAAGCGAGCGCTTGCCGGTGACGGAATTCACTATGAGCCGCGCTGGTTCAAACCCTGGCCCAAGGGCAAGCGGTCGAGCATTCATTTGTTGGGGCAAGATATCAAAGTTGGGGATTTGATTTTTGACGTGAGCGGGGTGCGAATTGGCTTCGAGATATGCGAAGACGCGTGGATGGCAGAGCGCCCTGCCACGGAACTGGCTCTGAAGGCGGCCGATATCATACTGAACCCTAGCGCCAGTCACTTTGCGTTCGACAAACACGCAGTGCGTAGCCGTCTCGTGATTGAGGGCTCAAGAGCCTTTGGCGTTAGTTACTTGTACGCCAATTTGCTCGGCAATGAGGCCGGGCGAATTATTTACGACGGCGATTCCTTGATTGCCAGCTGCGGCAAGATTGTCGCGGCCAGTCGCCGGTTTTCGTTCGAAGAAATTCAGATGGTAGACGCCGTAATCGACGTCGAACTCACGCGTAGCCGCTATTCTTGGGTCTCCAGCAACCAACCGCAATTGTTTGGTGACGACAATGAGTGTTGTGTCGTAGTAGAGTCGAGTTGGCCCGACATATTGCCGGAATCAACCGAGCAGTCCGAGGTAAAATGGGAGAATTCCCCGAATCTGCGATTCGAGGAATTCACGCGGGCCGTCTGTTTGGGGCTATTTGATTATCTGCGCAAGAGTCGGTCCAAGGGTTTCGTCGTGTCGCTCAGCGGCGGTGCCGACTCTTCTGCGCTCTCCTGTCTGGTGGCAATGCTCGTATGGCTGGGTCACAAAGAATTAGGGGCTCGCCGATTCGCCGAACGCTTGGTTCCCGATCTGGGACTCTCGACAGAATCCCCCGAGCGTGACTCTGTACATGCCTTACTGACGACAGTTTATCAATCCACCCAGAATAGCTCGAATACGACGCGAGATGCGGCACGAATGCTAGCTCATGCCATTGGGGCAAACCATCTGGAGCTCGACGTGGATGCGCTGGTCAACGACTATCGTAAGCTCATTGAAAACGCGTTGGGTCGCCCTCTGACCTGGGAACGCGATGACTTGGCCCTGCAGAATATCCAGGCGCGGGCGCGGGCGCCCGGCGTGTGGATGATTGCCAATGTTACGGGTGCGCTACTCCTGGCAACCAGCAATCGCAGCGAAGCGGCGGTTGGTTACGCGACAATGGACGGTGACACGGCAGGTGGGCTTAGTCCGATTGCCGGCATCGACAAGGCGTTTATCCGCCGTTGGCTGGTATGGTTGCGAGATGATGGTCCGCAGGGCCTGAACCCTATCCCTGAACTTTCGGTGGTAACGTCGCAGGTTCCCACAGCCGAGCTTCGCCCGGCAGCAGCCGAGCAAACGGACGAGGGGGATCTGATGCCGTATGAATTACTAGACGCAATCGAGCGTGCGGCGATTCGCGACAAGCGCTCACCTCTAGATGTATTTTTGCTGATGCGAGCCAGTTTCGAAAAGTACGAATTTCTTCAATTGGCACTTTGGGTGGAGCGGTTCTTTCGATTGTGGGCCCGCAATCAGTGGAAGAGGGAACGCTACGCTCCCTCATTTCATGTGGATGACGCGAATTTGGATCCGAAGACTTGGTGCCGGTTTCCCATATTGTCGGGTGGTTTCGAGCGCGAGCTCGCCGAACTGCGACAATACGTTGAGCGCCACCGCTGAGCAGGCGTAGCCTTCTTGTGGGATATTGGACGACAGCTCGTGCGTGTCTGAGTAATTGGCCGATCACACCAGCCACGGTGGCCGCCCAATTGGGGTTTGGTGACAATGCCCGAATTGCCAAAGGTTGGACGCGCATGCTTCGGTCGGCCAATCCGATTCTTGCGGAAAAATTCAGACTTTTGTAGCTAGACAGGATTGCCGAAAATTCGAGAATTTTGCTGAATACAAGGCGAAGCGAACGAAGTCGTGTCGTCGTTGCCTCGATTGTCTCTTGCATGACCAACGGGTTTCCCTAAGCGAACGTGCAGGTATTCCGTGGGGGTACCGTCCCTGCCAACTCGACCATCTACTAACTGGTTCGAGTTTGCTGTAAAGTACCTACGCTGAGAAGTTCAGCAGTTTTTGGCTGAAGGCACATTGCCTTCGTTACGATCGCCCCTATTGGTTTGCTCGACGAAAGAGGCCCCCTTGCTACCGTCGCACCTAGAGGATGCCCTACGTGAGCTTGAGCTTGAACTGCCCCAGCGTCGGCAGTCCATCCTGTTGGTCGATGACGAGCCGGAGAACCTGGAAGTCTACGTCGCCCTATTTGACGGCATCTGGGATGTGCATACTGCAAGTAGTGGCGTTGAAGCCCTTCGACTTATCGATGGCGGATGCGACGTCGATTTGATTATCGCCGATCAGCGAATGCACGGGATGACGGGAGTCGAACTGCTTACCCAGATTGCCGTAAAACGCCCTGACATAGTTCGTATCGTCCTGACGGCCTATAGCGATGTCGAGCCGATGTTGGTGGCTATCAATCACGCAAAAGCATGGCGTTTCTTGGTCAAGCCGTACGACCCGGAGGAACTCAGGGCGGCGGTGACCGAGGCTCTACGAATCAAGACAAACCTCGAACTGCTCAAACAACTTACCCCACTGCTGACTGCCCACAGGGACGCGCTCGACGAAGCTCTCCGGGAGCTCCGGCAGGCGCAAGACCAATTGTTGTCCCTCGAGCGGCTGGCAACTGTCGGACCAGCCGTCGCGGGCATTGTCCATAATCTCAGAAACTTGAGCACGCTCATGTCCTTCGTTATGGCCGAAATCACGCGGCACGCCGTGCCCGATTCGGTGTTGCAGACCGTCAAGTCGGCTCAAGGCAGCATGGAGTCGCTGATCGAGCTTCTAGAGAATGTCCACCAACTGGCCCAACCCCAGGATCTCGAACTCAAGCTTGAGCCCACGGATTTGGCTCGGTTTCTAGGCGCTACGGCGGCACTTGGGATGATGCAGGCTGGTGGTCACCCCATATCGGCCGAAACCATGAGCGATACCCCGATAGCACGCATTGATGTCGAGCGAATGCGCCAGGGAGTACTCGCTTTGGTGGACAACGCAGTGCGAGCAAGTCGTAGTCGCGAGCCGATAAAGTTGACCGCTCGAACCGTGCCTCCGCCTTCGATCGAAACAGCCAGCAAACAAGCTAACCAATGGTTATGTATCGAGGTGGCCGATCAAGGCTGCGGAATGGACGACCGTACACTTTCGCGGGCTTCGGAACCCTTTTATAGCGGATTTTCTCCGCCTCGACTGGGCTTAGGTCTCGAGTTAGCTCGATTGGCTGCCCGTGCGCATGGTGGACGAGTTGAATTGGAAAGCGAACCTGGTCAGGGGACGGTGGCAAGGTTGCTGCTGCCGTTCGACCACAGCTACGAGGAGCAAGACCACCGTGTCTGAGGCCATCCGCCGTGAGTCGGTTCCGTTCAACGTCTGGGTTGGACCTGTAGCGCGTGTCCATTGCGAGCAATTGCTTCGACAACAATTGTCGGATGCCCAGATACTACCAGTACTCGAGCGTGGTCTCGAGTTGTGTGGTCCCGCGACGATGGTGTTACACGCCGATGATCTGGCTGGCCCCGACCGCTCGCAGCTCAAAAATTTGGCCGATCTGGCTCTGCCAGGAAGACCCATAGTCCTCGGAAATGGCGGCGGAAAAGAGACCCTGCTCGATGCCATCAATACCTGGCGAGTAGCTCAATTCATCACTCCGGATACGCTACCCTTGACTTTGGCCGATGGGATAAGGGAAGCGCATCGAAGCTTATGCATTGAACTGGCTGTATGGCACAAAATTGAGCAACTCTCAGAAGAGTGCCATCAACTTAACGGCGTGACCGAAGAATTGCGGTTGACGCAGCAGCGGCTGATTCATACTGAGAGGTTGGCAACGGTAGGGCGTATCGTCGGGACGGTGCTTACGCGGTTGCGCGAGCAATTCGATTACCTCGAAAGTCTCAAGCGGGCGCAAAATGAGGTTCCGCCCGTTGGGCAACTAGCGGATATCTTCGAAGCCGCGGTTGCAGGTATAGATAGCTTCGGAGCGTTGCTCGAGGACATGTTGGCTCTGACGGAAAACCGTGAGGCCAAGAACGATCAACAGTCAGTTGAACTCGACACGTTGGTCGAACGTTCCTGGCGCCTTTTTGGGCATGATTCGCTCGCGCGCCGACGCAATCTCGAAATAGAATGTCAGTCAGCCGCGCGAGTTTGCGCCGACCCGTGTCGAATGATTCACGTGATTCTTAATCTCTTGCGCAATGCGGCACAAGCCACCGCTGCCAATGGAAAAATTTCTCTTCGTACTCGACTCGACGGTGAATATGGGATCATCGAAATCGAGGATAGCGGGCACGGCATGACTAGCGACGTATTGGCACGAATATTCACGCCGTTCTTCACGACAAAGGGTAAAGACGGCATGGGTCTGGGGCTCAGGCTTGCCAAGGCTACGGTCGAAAGGTACGGAGGCAGCATCAGCTGCAAGAGTAGCCCCGGGCAGGGCGCGCTGTTTCAGATTAAGCTATTGCGCAGCGACTAGTGGTAGGCGCACCCGGAATGTGGTGCCAACCTTCTCCACACTGTCAACGTCTATCGATCCGCCAATTTGATTGATGACTTGATAGGCAATCGATAAACCTAGTCCCAGGCCTTGGCCTGGATTCTTGGTTGTGTAAAATGGCACGAATATCCGCCCCAATTGCTCTCGTGGGATACCTGGCCCATCGTCCTTGACTTCGATTATTACGAAGTCGGATTCGAGGCGAGTGCGGAGCATGACGTGCCCCCCCGGGCCCACGGCATCCAGCGCATTTTGCCAAATATTGCCAATCGATCGCTGCAAATCCTCCGCGATGCAACTAACGCAAGCGCCTGGGGCTTTCAAATCCAGCTCCACTCGTATGTCGTAATCGTTGGCCGGCGACAACAACGGCGCCATGTCCTCAATCATTCGGTCGATGCCCAGTGAACTTGGTTCACGCACGTGACCTTCTCGTGCGTAGTTACGAACCAACTCAACCGTGCGTGCGATTCGGGCGATACCCTTTTTCGCGATCTGATGCATGCGCGTGATCTTGTCTTGCGAATCTTGAACCAACTTGGGTAGCTCTTTGACTCGTTCCGGATCATTTGCCAGCTTATGTATTTGGGTAGACAATTCGTCGATAATGAAGAGGGAATTGCGAATATAGTTCAACGGATTGTGAATCTCATGAGCGAGTCCCGCACTGATTAACTCAAGACTCTTTACCTGTTCGTGCAATGCGTGCGAGAGCTGACGTCCGCGCTGTTCGAGGAGTTGACCAACCGCGGAACGGAGTTCGCGCGGGCTGAAGGGCTTATTCAAATAAATTTCCGCGCCCGCCTCTCTCGCGTCAATCCTATCTTGGACTTGGTTCTTCGCAGTGAGCATAATTACTGGAATATTGCGTGTCTTCGGATCGCTACGCAGGGCTCGTATGAGGCTCAGGCCATCCATTTCGGGCATCATGTAATCGGTCACGATGACGTCGGGGAGTTCGCGTGTAGCAAGCTCGAGGCCCTTCAAACCGTCTTGAGCCAGGTAGACTTCGTGTTCCTCGTTAAGCTGCATGTTCACGAAGCGCAAGACGTCCGCATTGTCCTCCACGACCAATATTTTTGTCGACTTGGGCGCGGCCTCACCGCGTGATGCAATGCGGCGTTCGGTAGCCTCGGCGATTTCGAGAAAGCGGTAATCTTTGCGCTCGAGCAGGAGCCTTGTCCACTCGCGGGGCTCGCGATCCTCGCCGCGGCGTTCCTCCGTGGCAGGATGGATCGATACTCGCCGTTCCAGAACTTCGGGTTGTAGGTGGGCGCCGCCCCGCTTGAGGTGAATTGTGAATTGGCTTCCTTCCCCTTCGTGGCTTTCGACCGTGATTCTGCCTCCGTGCAACTCCACGATCTCCTTGGCGAGAGCCAAACCGATACCCGTCCCGCCATAGCGCCGTGTGGTTGTGCTATCCGCCTGACTGAAACGTTCGAATATTCGGTCCAGTTGATCCGAGGCAATTCCGACGCCCGTATCCCGCACGCCAAGCTGGACCTCATTTCCTCGACTTTCTAGCGAAATATCCACGCGCCCTTCAGGTTCAGTGAACTTTAATGCGTTGGAAATGAGATTGACGAGCACTCGCTCCATTTTCTCGATATCGACTTGAAGATCCGACTCGACCTTACCGACCGCGAGCCCCAGCGTGATGCCTTTTCTGCTAGCTAGCGGTCGCGCCTGCTCTACGATGTCAGTGACGAGGTTGACCAGATCGGTTTGCTCGACGCGAAGCCGCAAGTATTTTTCCTCGATTTTTGCCAGATCGAGCAAATCATTGATAAGCTTTAGCAGCTTGAGTGCATTGCGCTGGATCGGGCGTAGGTACTCTTTCTGCTGTGGGCGCAAATTGCCGATATCGCCTTCGAGCAGACCTTCGAGGGGGGCCATTATCATCGTAAGCGGAGTTCGAAATTCGTGCGTGATGTTGCTGAAGAACTGGGTTCGCAATCGGTCCAAATTCTCAATGCGTACTCGATCTTCCGTAATTCGTTCCAAGACGGCAGCCGGAGCAGTGATCGAGAGAATGAATACGATGAATAGTGCGACTGTAAAGCCCAGCGCTGCAAATTCTTCGCGCATTCTAAGGAACGGAAAGTCGAGATTGTGCGCAGAGAAAAGGTAGCAACTGACTACCAGCGCCTTGCCAGTGACGGTGAGCCTTTTCCAATGCAGAATCAGGGTGCGCGAGGCCGTGACTATGAGCGGCGCCGCGATAGCCGCGCTGATGGGCATGGCAATTAGCCAGAAAGGGCTGGAGAAAGCCGCGAGTGCAATTGCGGCTAGCAATGAAGCCACATACGCAACTACGAACGTTCTGGCGCGAAATGGCAGTGAAACGACACCGACTACGAGCTGGGCCAATGTCAAGTTGACGAAAAACGTGACTGAAAACCCAATTGCAACATTTAGATTACCGTGCTGAGTTGCTCCCTGGGCTGCGGAACTCGCGGCGGCGGTGGCCCAAACCAAAAATAGCCTTCTGTACAAGTCCCCACGGTGCTGAATCCAGAGTAGTGCCGACAAGGCGAAGCTGATCAGCAGGATTCCGGCATAGAGTATCAATAGGTTTGTGGTCAGACCCATGACCGCAATCTAGCGCTTACTCGAATGAAAGCATATCATCTAGCGGTCGTCTCAAAGAACGAACGCTTGGAGGCCCGGCCTTTGCGATCCTGAATAACAGCAATTCGGCAACGTTGTTGCCGAGCTTGAAGAGCTTCAGATAGCGGGCTCTCAGCGCCGTCAATGTACCGACCTCTGTAGCGTCGAACCCCGAGCCGTTCTCGAGCCTGCCCATAATCTAGGAATGAATTCAAGCGTGCCGGATCCAGAGAGCATCGGAGTCTGGTATTTCGCGGCGGTTTCGCCATCGGATCGGGCGGATCGCGAGCCTCTGGCACTCCAGCTAGAGGGCATCTAGATTGTGCCCGGAAGTTTGAATATTGCGCTTTTCATGGCGATCGCCACCGCGCAACCCTAATATCTCCTCGATGTAGCTCCGCCACGCGGGCATTACGTCCATGCGGGCGAGCCAACGAATCCCGTCGGATATGAATTCATAGCCTTCATGTACGGCTTCGCTGTCAACTGTCGAGTCCCAATCGAGGAACAAAAATTCTCGCTTCTCGGCGGCTTGGTAAATTCTTACTGCTTCGGCGAGAAGCGCTCGCTTGATGGCGCTTCGATCGTGGACGCACTCTAGCCAAAACAAGCGACATTGATTGAGCAGACCGAACACGCTGGTGCCTTCATTCCCAATTTCGACAATCAGCGCTGCGAGCGGTATACCCCTGCGGTACGCAACTACGGCTTCACGAGTTCTGTCGGTGCCGATGCCTGAGAATACCTCGCGGAAAGTGCAAAAATCCATTTCTCTCTCGCAGTACGCGAAAGCATCGAACTCGATAGCGGGGACGATGTCGCGAATATTCTGAGAAAGGTCGCTAATTTGAGGCCCCTTTAGCTTCACGATGTCAAATTCGCGCGTCACGTCCCGTTCGACGATCGGGACACAAGTCTGCCGCTTGAAGAGGCGATATTCATCGTATAAAGACGCCGATCGATCAGCATAGGCCGACACGAAGTTGCCGTAAAGAAGATTTGTCCAGCGCTTGTCCTTTTCGACATAGCCAACGAAATACGTGGAGTCCTGCGAGCGCTGGACTAGGTGAATGATTGCACCGTACAGTTCGCGCGTGATGTCCAGGAATGACCGAGTCCTCGCCCTGCCGACCCTGTCCATTCCCAGGCTGTGTAGGAGCCACGTGCGGGGGTAGATTCGGCTGGCGGCGCAAGTGCCCACTTTTCTGGTGTCATCCTGGAGAATCATCAAGTGTCCGATGTCTTTGGATGCGCCTTGCCACGACTGTAAGAAGGAATGCTCGAGATGATCGCGGAGGTTACTGGGCGTCCAGCGGTGTAAGTATTCCGATGACTCGAGCAGCTGCCAGGCGGCTTGAACCATGTAAGGCTCATTGACCCGCATTCGTGGATGCAAGCGTTCGAACACGAACCGCTCCCAAAACTCTCGGTCGCGTGCGCACGAAAAGTCGACAATTTCTATGCCACATTCGTGACCGGAACCTTTCGTCGATGGCGCGACACGACGGACGATTGCCGATACAGTCAGAGTGCCAACAGGCAATTCCACTATCAATTGAGGCAGCCGATCTCCGGGCATCAGAAAGTCTAGGTCATTTTGCAGATTGAAGGAGAATCCGCCTACCGAAACATCGAGCAAGAAGCCTGCCAGCGACCCGTCCGCGACACTGGCATGGCGTGCGACAACGGATACGGATTCGGCGTCGGACAGCTTCCTTCTTCCAGATTCGCGAAAGCCACATTGCCGGATCTCGGGTGGAATTTCGATCAGAACTGAATGATCAGTAACTTTAAGTATGGTCGACGAAAACACGCTCGCGGCGGTTTTGCCAGCCAAGACGAAATCATAATCGCTGTCAGGCAAGAGGCCGAGCGCATCACCACCGCCGGGAATCGCACAAAGTACGTCTTTGCCCGTGGATTGCTCGATCTTGAGAGCGAGCAAACGGATATGAAGTGGAACCATATCCTTGTACACGTACAGCGGAGTTGCCTGACGCAGCGCCTTATGGCGCAATAAATCCGTCACTAGGCTGCTGCCTCGAAACAACAGCGCTTTTTCTCGAGCGAGCCACAGGTGCGATAACCGTCGCTCGCGCCTGATGAAACCTTCGATCAAGAACTGCCCAAGATCCCTGCGAGTCTGATTCGTGGGATCGATGAATCGTGCTCCAACCCTACGGGACTCGGATTCCATGGCGACCCGCATCGGCTCTAGACGCACTTCGGCACTGCGTCCGCCTAGCCGCAGCACGCCTCCAAATTCCCCGCGATGCTGGTCGAATTCGAGAGGCAGCATTAATCCGACGCCGGACACGCTGACATCGACGAGTTCGACACCGTCTAACCCGTACGGTTCCAGGGTTGCTTCACCAGGATCAAGCGAAAGCCTCAACGCTCCACGTTGCTCGCGCTCGAGCGAGCGCCGTTCGATGGTGGTATCGAATTGTATGGGATCAAACATATTTTCGTCCAACCCCCCGATTCTTCGGTTCGAATTAGCCCCCTCCGAATTCCAACCCCTTNNAGCTTGCGCATGTGCGTTTGGCTGAGGGTTAGGGTCCAAGCGTTGGGTCGCACAAGACTTCGAGTGTGAGCCCGCTGCCAATTAGTAGTTTGCATGTAGCGCCGAATCGACGACCGTCTGCAAAATGCGACAGAAGTCCGACGCGGCGCGAGGAACAAACATCAAGCGCAGGCTATCATATTTATGAGCTCTCAGCCCAGTACAAATTTGCGCTAGGTGAGAGAACTTGTGGGGACTTGCCACGTACTGGCTCAACCATGGCACTTTCCAGTTGAGCTGCGCAATGGTCTTCGCTGTACATGCACTCAGTTTTGTAATTGACTGGAACTTTTTTGTTTCAAACTCCGCCAAACGAGCCGAAAGCGTTGAGCTCCGTAATTTGCCCAGTCTCCCTACCACTACGATCGAGGAATATGATCTCGTCCCAGTCCACGTTATCCGTCACCGACGCGGGGCGTTGGGGTGCACGCGCGATTGATTACCCTGAATTCCTGCGGTCGACTACGTAGGAGCTGCAAGAACGTATAGTCATTCCCGACACTGATTCGGCAGCCCGGAAATTAGTCATATTCTGGAAGTTTTGTGGCATCTTCATTCTGGCCGCCTTGGTAAACCAAGTTGAACCTTCGGCCGTATCAAGAATGAACGCTATGCCTCGACTTTGCCGGTTGATTACTTTGGGAGTCACTATATTTGTCATTGCGAAGGGGGCTCTGGCGGCACCACCCAATCTGGCTCCCTTCGTACTCCCTTGGAATGATGCGGCCGCCGGCATCACCGACCTCAGCCAGCTACTGCCCGGGAGCGCTGGTTCCCGGGGCCGCCTCACTATTGGCACGGATGGACACATCTACGATGGCAACCAGCGTATTCGGTTTTGGGGTGTCAATTTTGCCGGTGTTCCGGCCTTTCCGCTAAAAGAGGACGCTGACCCAATTGCAGCACGCTTGGCAAAGTTTGGAGTCAACATCGTTCGGTTTCATCACCTGGATGCCACCTGGTATTCGACAGCACTAATTGACTACAAAAACGGCAGTAGCCAAGCACTCGATCCGGCACAATTGGACAAGACCGAACGGCTCGTATCAGCGTTTGCGGATCACGGCATCTACACCAATTTCAATATACAAACGGCGCGGATCTTCCAGCAAAATGACGGTTTGGCTGGAGACGTCACATCGCTCAGCGGTGATCTTGACGCGCACAAGTTAATTTCGATGATCGACCCAAGGGCAACCGCTCTGCAAAAGCAATATGCAAAGGATGTCCTGACGCACGTCAATCCGTATCGCAAGCAGGCTTGGAAAGACGATCCTGCGGTAGCCGTTGTCGAGATACTCAATGAGCAGGGGTTACTGCACTCCTGGCTTGGCGGCAAGATCGACAGTTTACCTGACCCCTGGCACGGATTGCTCGGCGACGCATGGAACGCCTGGCTACTCGACAAATTCGGCACTACTTCAGCTATGTCGAGCGCCTGGCACATGGCTGACGTTCCGTTTGGCCCAGAACTGCTCAGCAATGCAGATTTCTCGTCGGGTACCTCGGCCTTTCGTCTCGAAGTCGCGGGAACGGCTCAGGCCACTCTTTCGGTGGTAGCTGGCGCGGATGGTTCCAACTCTGCTCTTTGTATCGACACGACCCAGACGAGTAGCCAAGCGTGGCACGTGCAATTGAATCAGCCCGGCTTAACCTTGAGTGCGGGACAGGCTTACACCGTATCAATTCGAATTCGAGCACAAGGATTTACGAGCGCGACATTTGGTCTCCGGCAAAGCGTTAGTCCTTGGGGCGCATTGCCAGGCACATCCAACTTGTCCCTTAGCAGTACGTGGCAGACGCACACCTTTTCGTTCATGGCAGATAAGGCAGAACCCAGCGTTCGATTCGACCTATCGGGATTTGGGTCCCAATTGGGACAGGTTTGCATCAGTTCACCTTCGTTCAAAGTCGGGGGGCATTTCGCTTTGGATCCAAGCCTGACTATTGAGACAGGAACCGTGCCGCTCGTCGATAGAGGGGGCAGTCAAGGCTGGACAGCGGCTGCAAATGCCGATTTTGTCGAATTCCTTCGCGAGCGTGAAAAGAGCTACTTTACTGGAATGCGTGACTTTTTGCGCAATGAGGTTGGTTTTGGGGGCATCGTAGGTGGAACGATTGTTGGCACCAGCACGCCCTCGGTGCAGTCAGCCATGGATGTTATCGACAGCCATGCGTATTGGCAGCATCCACAGTTTCCCGGAATACCTTGGGACCCAGTAAATTGGACGATCAGTAACGTCAGCATGGTGGATTCTCGGCCAGGCACTTTGAGTGGGTTGGCAGCAGAAGGCGTCGTTGGGCGCCCGCACACGGTGAGCGAATACAATCACCCGGCGCCCAACACGTATTCGTCGGAAGCTCCACTGTTGATTGCGTCTTTCGGCGCGCTAGAGGACTGGGACGGCATCTATTTTTTCGATTACGGCAGCGACACCAACAATGATGGCGTTCCTGATTGGGACACGCAATTCATATCGGGGTTTACGCCAATCGATCAGCATCCGCCCAAGATGGTCAACTTCATGCTCGGCTCACTGATCTTTCGAAATGCGTTGGTTTCGCCAGCACAGGGTGAAGCGGTCGTGGCCGTTTCCGACGCCCAGGAGCGCGATGCCATCGTGGCATTGGGGCACGCCTGGGGGCCAATGAATGCACTCGATGTTGGTATGCCGCAAGAAGCCATACTCAAGCGCATGCGAATGGATTTGGCGCCGGGCGCTCAAAGTCATGGAATTCCCACAGCCAGTGAAATTGCGGCTTTCGGTAATACCTGGGTGTCCGATACTCAGGAACTGCGATGGGAAGCGCCAGGCCCGAATTCAGACTTTGTCGTAGTCGACGCGCCTAAGATCAAGTCGGTCGTCGGGCACGTGCCAGCACAGGGCATCGATTTGCACGGATTGCAGTTCGTCCCCGGTGAAACCCGACAAAATTGGTGCACGCTTTCGGCTGTTGCGATACTCGGAGATTTCACGGGCGCACCCGCTCGCATCGTTGTCGTTGCTACGGGGGACATCGAAAACACGGGTATGCAGTGGAAGGACGCTAGCAAATCGTCCGTGGGCAATCACTGGGGCACGGCTCCAACTCTGGTTGAGCCGGTAACTGCGACAGTCAAGCTTCAAGTTGCCGCCAAGCGAGTGTCCGCTTGGGCATTGGACGGCAATGGTCAACGCGCGCAGGCTTTGCCGATTACCGGTGACGACTCGACTGCGGTAATTTCCTTGGGCTTGCCGTTCGTGACTTTGTGGTACGAAGTTGTCGTTGGCGAGCCGGTTCCGGACGTTGCCGACGCTGGCCCCAGTCGCGACGACGCCGGCGCAATCGGCGATGCCGCCACGGAGCCACCACACTTCTACCCAGCCGGTGGAGGCTGCGGATGCCGGACTAATTTGGGCCGACACTCGGGTGGTATGTTGCTCTGCGCATTGGGTGGCCTGTTCTTGGCTCGTTCTCGACGCAACCGCCGAGAGCCGAACGCTGCGGAGTCCCCGTCAATCCGTTATCGCTTGCCTTCGAAGTGGTAGTCAACGGTGCCGTTGGCTTGAAATTGTTCGGATTGGACGTTCGCTTCTAGGGTAAGATCCACTACAAGCAGCGAGTCGCGCAGTGTGGCAGTTCCGGTCCTTAAATTGACGGAAAGATTCATCGCGTCGTCTTCACTGCCAAAACAGGCCTGACCCGCTTCAATCTTGGCTAGATTCGATTCGATATGGGCCGATAGGGAGCAAATGTCTTTCTCTGTGCTTGTATCGATCAGTATCAAATTGATTTGCTGGCTACTAGGAGACTCGACGCGAACCTTCGCATTCGGATCGTCCATGGGTTGGGGCGGAAAACTCGGGATCTGATAGCGAGTTGTGTCCTTGCCGTGCCAAAGGCCCAACCAATCCGACAATTTCGCAGGCGTGGGTGGGACCAGAGGGCTCGTGCCGGATGCGGCGGGCGTAGCGGGTTCTGCCGAAAAAACCTTGGCGGGCGCGTCAAAAGTGACTTGCGTCCTACTGACCGACATCGAAGGCATATCAGACTTTGCCTGTGCGCGACTTGGTTTTTTGTAATCGACTTCTTGACGCTGCGAGGCTAGTCGCTCTTGATCGATTTCTTCAGCCTTAGCGAGGGGACCAAAGCCCAAGGGGGCAATCGCCTTTTCCGTGCTTGTACATCCACAAAAAAAGCACGTTACAAAAAGGATTGCGCGAGGATGCATTGTGCGGGCTGCAATTTTCGTGGGGCCGTGAGAAACCATCGTGCTCGTTTTGCAATACTTAGCATACCTAAATTGGGGCTCAGTCGCCAAGATGCCGGTTGCTGCCGGATCAGGCACACTGTGCTCATTTTGAGGCACTTCCGGCTATCGGCCCCGAGAGCGCGGGTACCGAATTACCCCGCTAGCTAACGTCAACCCGCATGGCGGCGTTCCAGGTGAGCCAAAATGGATTTAGCTAGCGATGAATGATGACGGTTGTCGAAGGCTCCTTGCTGGGGATCCAGCGAACACCGTACCAGCCTTCGGGAATCATGGGCTCGGTCCAATGAAAGAGAAAGAAGCCGTCTATGGGCGAGACATTAACGCAGCCGCCGCTCATGGGATAGCCCCAATTGTCATGCCAATACGCAGTGTGGATGGCATATAGATCGGCAAAGTTCTGCGCGTACGGGACCTCTGAATGAATCAACCCAGTGGGACCAATCATCGTCGATGACACGAATTTGCCGTTGATCTGAAAGCGTCCGAGTGGTGTAGAAAATGTGTCGATCGCTGCCTGCCCTTTGCGCGGTAGTCCACCGCTCCCGGGCGAAATCAGTGTCGTGAATACCGGGCGGCCGCCTTCGTACGCGATCAACCAACCGCCGACAATGCTGACTTCGATCCACGTGGCGCGCCCCCTTGGCGTCGCCGGTGTTGGCGTCGCCGGTGTTCGCGCTGTCGGCGACGATGCGACAGGCGCTGCCGGCGCGGTGGATGAAGATGCTGCCTGCGTTGAATCACCGACGGGTGTCCCCCAAGGCGTCAATGCCGAAGGCGTGGGTACGGTCGCGTCACTCGCTTTGACCCAGCCGCCATCGCTCGTCTCGAGCCAATCGAGATCTTCGAGTCGCTTATGTTGTCCCGTGAGTTTGACCCAGGACAAGCGNNGTACGGTGTCACCTTCTGCTTCGGTATCAACGCGTAATCCGATGTCAGCAGCCAATCCTGGCCGTCATGGCGAGTTTCCGCTGTGTACGCAACCGTAGAACGGTCAATCAGGGATGTGTGCGCCTCGTGAACGCTGGGCGATAACGCGTGAAAATCGATGATCTCGTCATTCGACGGATCACGTCCGGCGTCGAGTTTGCGATTCGCGGCAATAGCTGGAAACGAGAAGTAGCGAGTGAGCGGGCTGGCCTTACCGTAACGATGCGGCCACGGTGAATCCGTGCGCGGCGCATAACGCAGGAGTTGTCGGTAAACGGGATCATCGGGATCGATTGTGCCGCGATTGCCATCGGTGCATACATAACCCCAAGGCAAAATCTCATAATAGAACGTGCATCCAGGGCCATAAATGGGCCGTGTCCGCTTGAGTCGCACGCTGCCGCCGGTCCACAGAAAGCCTATCCATTGAAGCGCGATATTGGGCTCGGGATAAATCCACACGTGCCGATTTTTTGCATAATACCTGGGTCCGTCGGTATTCGGAACCCGCTTGGCGAGCGCCTCATCTGACCATTCGGGCATCGCGGCCTGTTCCGAATCATTATTGGCCAAGGCTGACGCTGAGCCCTCGTCGCCTGCGTCAATGGGTGGATTCGTCGCCGAATCTACTCGAGCCGACCCCTCGCCGACACGCGCGGAACCTGTGGCAATTGTTTGCGCAGAGCTATGTCGGGACTTTTCTCGATGGGGTTCGTGACGGCAAGCCAATAATCCGAAGTGGGATGTCAGAATGATGGCGAACCAGGGGGAAAACGACACTACACGTGCAAGCTAGTGCGGGGACACGGGACAGGCAATCGCTACTTTCGGTGTGACGTCGCCACGCAATTGGATTTGCGAACAGTACTTGTAGCCAAGTCAACATCGAGGATTATGCTATTGCCGTATGCCCATCCGGCCAGAGCCGCCAGAGTCCGAGGCCGAGCTTTGGTCGCGTGCCAGGGCTTTGGCTGGTTTGTCGTTGGCTCAATTGGCTAAGGATGACGATTCGAACGTGCCCGAAAAGCTTTTGCACGCCAAAGGCTGGGTGGGCCAATTACTCGAGCGTCGCCTGGGAGCTAGCGCGGGCAGCAAGGACGAGCCGGACTTTCAACTCCTTGGAATCGAGCTGAAGACTTTGCCGGTCGATCGGGTCGGGCGCCCTTGTGAATCTACGTTCGTCTGCACGATTCCGTTGCTGGACGTTGCTGTGACAGAGTGGTCGCAGTCGCGAGTGTGGCGCAAATTGGGCCGCGTGCTTTGGATAATCGTCGAGGGTTCGCGCGACATCCCCGTCGCGGAGCGAAGGATTGGCGAGCCACTGCTTTGGAGCCCAGATGCGGACGAGACCGCCTTGCTCAAGGGTGATTGGGACGAATTGACCGGAATTATTGGCCGCGGCGACGTCGAATCGATCACGGGGCATCTCGGGCAAGCCATGCAAGTACGCCCCAAGGCGCGCGACTCGCATGCGCGCCGCCGAGGTCTCGATGAAGACGGAGTACTCGTCGAGCGGCTTCCGCGCGGCTTTTACTTGCGAGCGTCGTTCACCGGTAGAATTCTCGAGCGCGCGTTCGTCTTGCCTCGCGCACGGTAGACGGGCAGCTATCAGCTATCAGCTATCAGCTATCAGCTATCAGCTATCAGCTATCAGCTATCAGCTATCAGCTATCAGGATTCTGAATTCTGATTTCTGGCTGAACGCTGACACCTGAAAGCTGATAGCTCAGAGTCACTGCCAACGAAATGTCTTGAGA
>PMCK01000018.1 GCA_003154095.1 Myxococcales bacterium
ACTTCGTCGGGATATTTGATAGAGCCTTGATAGAGATGGGTGGCGAAGTGGCCACTTTGGCGCGGCGATCGCCAACTGACGCACACGTCCGCAGCAAAGGAGCAATTGATCCCGATCTGTTGAACTCACACTGCGACTTCGGGATAGCCAGAAGCCTGATAGGATCAACGGCCGTCGATCTCAATCCGATGTCGACGATCTGCGGCTTTTGGCATGTTGACTCGCGATTACACGCGGTGTTCTTCGCGCACAATCTTCCTAGCCCCAGCATGCCAAGCCGTACTCCAATCCTTAGCAGGATAAATCTGCTCAAGTCGGTCCAATTGCCCAATCGCCTTAAGTCGATTGTAAATCAGCTGCCAAGCGCAAGGCCTGTCTTCATCGACTTCACAATGCTCAGCAGTAGACCCACCGCAAGGGCCGTTGAGCATCCGCTTCGCACAGCGAGTAACCGGGCAAATCCCACCGAAATCCGCGAGCACACACTTCCCGCAGCCTAAGCACTTCTCAGCCCACACCGCTTGCTCTTCCAGAATCCCTAGAAACTGTGTGTCAAGCGCAGCGTAGACNNACCAAACGAGACAACCGCCTCATTCCTCTCGACGGCTTCAGCCAGATCCTGAATGAACTCATTCTCGCACTGTCGTTCAATCGTGATCTGCTCAATCTCGACTGGATTCCCGTTCAACTTGCGAGCCATGCGCACGGCGTAGCCGGCGATCC
The DNA here is from genome assembly GCA_003154095.1 of Myxococcales bacterium. Lineage (GTDB taxonomy): Bacteria > Myxococcota_A > Polyangia > Polyangiales > Polyangiaceae > FEN-1139. The sequence goes on from PMCK01000018.1 coordinate 724, forward strand.
CGACTTCCCGCTCTCCTCCCGCGAGGCAAACGGTGACGCACGTGCCGCAACCAACAAAAAGAACTTTTTGGTGGCGCGCAATGATGGAGATGAGTTCCGTAACGGTTTTGGGGGTGGCTACAATCACGGCGTTCCGCCTTTCTGTTGCAGTAGTTCGCTGGGGTCGGCCGCGGCGCGGCCTGGGTAGTCTTTGTTTAGGGGGCTGGGTCCGAGTCGATGCACAGTTTCAACGATCTCGTTAACTCGCTGGACAAACGTCGGAGCCATCGCGGCCGACAAATTGACCATGAGTAATCGCTCGCCTTGGAGGCCGATTTCGTCGAGGGTTTTCTTGAGGAAGTTGGAGCGTTTCTTTGCCCTCAAATTGCCCTCTAGGAAGTGGCAGCCGCCTTCTAGGCAACCCGCTATCAAAACGCCGTCTGCGCCTTTCTCGAAGGCGCCTAGGATGTGTTCGGGCTCCACTTTGCCGGTGCAGGGGACGTGGATGACGCGTATCTCGGCGGGGTATTGCATGCGCCTGGAGCCGGCTAGGTCGGCGGCTGCGTAGGCGCAGTAGTTGCAGCAGAAGGCGATGATTTTGGCTTTGAAGGGGCCAGGATCTGCGGTTTTTAGGACAAGGGCGGGCGTGTCGACGATGGGAGTTTTGTCGTCATCTGGAATTGGCCTTGCCGATGGCGCAGCGCTGGCCGTCTCTTCGACGACAGGGTTCTTGAGGGCGGGTAGTTTCAGGCCTGCCAGCGGCGAGGTTGTGTTGGGGAAGTAGGGTCGGCTTTGGCTCATTCGGCTGCTCCCTCGGTGACTAGGAGTTCGTCAAGCATGGCGGCGATTTGTCCGTCTTCTTGGTGGCGGAGTGTGATGGTGCGCGCCGGGCATTCGGAGACGCAGGAGCCGCAGCCCATGCATTTGGCGCCTTGGATTTCTGCTTTGTGGAGTTCGTTGATTTTGGGGGCTCCGTAGGGGCAGACTTTGACGCAGGTGGCGCAGGCTACGCAGTGTTCGGGGTTTACCTGGGCGATTTGGCCTGCGATTTCTAGGTGGGATTTGGAGAGTACGGCTGCTGCTCGGCCTGCTACGGCTTTGGCTTGAGTGATTGTCTCGTCCATGAATCGGGGCGAGTGGGAGAGGCCGCAGATGAATTCGCCTTCGTTGGCTAGGTCAACCGGACGAAGCTTGGGGTGGGCTTCGAGGAAGAAGCCGTCGGCGGTGAGTGCGGTGCGGAGCATGCCGGAGATGGTGGGGTTGTCTGCAGCGGGTGCGATTCCCGTTGAGAGGACTAGTAGGTCGGCTTTGAATGTGAGTTCTTGGGCTGTGCTGGAGTCCATTACTGTGACTCGCAGGCCTTTGCCTTCTTCGAGTCTCGGGGGTTCGTCGCTCGGGTGGCGGATGAAGAGGACTCCGGCTTTTCTGGCTTCTTCGTAGTAGGTTTCACGGAAGCCATAGGTGCGGATGTCTTTGAAGAGGACTATGACTTTGGCGTCGGGGTTGAGTCGTTTGATGGTCAGGGCGTTTTTGATGGCCTGGCTGCAGCAGACGCGCGAGCAGTAGGGGTGTTTTTCGTCGCGGCTGTCGACGCATTGGATCATTACTATGGTCGGGCTCGCGACTTTTTGTGCCTGCGCGGGTAGGCGGTCGTTGGCTAGATATTGTTCTAGGTCGCGTTGGGTGAGGACGCGTTTATTTTTGCCGTACAGGTATTGTTCGGTTTTTCGCTCTTCGCCGCCGGTGGCTAGGATGACGACCCCGTGTTTGATTGTCTTTTCTTCGCCGTGGCTAATGACGCGGGTCGAGAAGTTGCCGACGTGGCCGGTGATTCCGAGCATCGTGGCTTCGAGTTCAACCGTGATTTTCGGGTGTGTCTTCACTCTTCCGATAAGGTCGGCGAGGTAGCTTGCGACGTCGGCGCCTTCGAGTGACGTGCGATGGTGCTGGAGCTGGCCGCCGAGGGCCGCTTGCTTCTCGACTAGGTTGACCGGGTAACCTTGGTCGGCAATCGCCAGCGCTGCGGTCATGCCGGCTAGGCCTCCGCCGAGGACTAGGGCGGATTGGGTGACGGGGAGTCTGCCCGTGGCCAGTGGCTTGAGGTTGCGGGCGCGCGCTACGGCCATTCGCATCAGATCGGTTGCTTTGTCCGTTGCGGCACTGGGGTCGTCGCGGTGGACCCAGGAGCATTGGTCGCGGATGTTGGTCATCGCGAACAGGAACGGGTTCAGCGCCGAGTCGCGCAGGGTTTCCCGAAAAAGAATCTCGTGCGTGCACG
>PMCK01000431.1 GCA_003154095.1 Myxococcales bacterium
TTGCTTGGTCGCACCAGCTGTCAGCCACAAAATCAGAATTGCTGATAGCTGATAGCTGATAGCTGATAGCTGATAGCTGATAGCTGATCGCTGATTGCTGATTTGGGCGTGACGGCACGGAAACGACAATACTCAGTGTGCAGCGGGTTTCGTTGATTCCTTGGTTACCAGCCCCGGAATATCGACAAAAGCCGCATGAAGATCGTCGTCCTTGACCACAGCAGCCGAAGCCGATTGCGCCGGAGCTGTAGGAGCCGCCTCAGAAGTGGGAACGGCGACATCACTTTCAGGTTGAGTCGGCTGCGCCGTCGTCTTCGTCCGAGTTTCTTGAACTGCTGCCACGAACGCCTGCAGTCGCTTGGTCTCGGAATTGCCATTTACATCGACGATACTGATGCGCCCTCCCCCTTTGCCGAAATCGTCACTTAGATCATAGATGCCACCGATAACCGTTAGTTTTCCAGTAACGATGCGCGAACCGAATTTGTCCAGGGCCGCGCGAACCTGATGGTGTACGTTTTCCACCACAGCTTCGGCCCACGCCGAATCCCGCTTTTTGCCGTCACTCGGGGGTGCGAGCTTGATTCCCTGGAGCTCTTGCTGAATTGACTTGGGCAAGTCCTTAGTCTGATCCAAGACTGCCTTGACCGCGCCACAGCCGGTGTGACCTAAAATGAGCAACACGGGAGTGTTGAGATGCTCAATGCCATACTGCACCGAGCCCATTGCCGTGCCGACTTGGTTGCCAATGTTGCGAATCGTAAAATCATCGTTCTCGGGCGTTGCGTCCCAGGCTTCCGATTGTACGCGCGAATCGGCGCAGGTGATGACGGTCGCCCGGGGCTTCTGAGGCTTGCTGAGCTCCAAGAAATAGGCCTTACCGCGCTCCAAGTATTTTGCATTGTCGAGTAGCACTTCTGACAAGAATGTGCGTGTCTGCCCGAGCGGTTCGTCGTCGGCCTTTTCCCACGCGAAAGGTAAACCGTAGTGATCCGACGCGGGAATGTTCGGCGCGTCGAATTCGGTTGATGCCGAGGTCTTGGGTGGCGCCTTGGCAGGGGCCAGCCTGGATTTTCGCGCAGACTTGGGTTTTTGAGCGGGGGCCTCTGCAGTGCAGCCTAGGGCCGCCGATGCCGAGACTAGAAGGATCGCGAGCCAACGTTGAGACATTAATCAATTGCATGAACGGCCGGCTCACTCGATTTTTCAGGGCCAAACGCAGATGTACTTGATTATCAGGGCATTTTTTACTTTTCGGCGCACAAGCCAGGACCCCCCGCGCGACAAGCTCCGATGAACCTGGCTGCCCACTGGCGAAAGACGGATCACGTGTCCACGTGCCGTCATGACCAAAAAAAGCAGCAACGCCGGGCTGCGCAGGCCCTTCGCCGTAAGTCGTGTATGCTCCGCCCACTATGACGCGTCCGCTCAATCGATACAGCTCACATATCACCCAACCCAAGGCTCAAGCTGCATCTCAAGCGATGTTGCATGCAGTCGGAGTTACCGACGAGGATCTGACGAAACCTCAGGTTGGGATTGGCAGCATGTGGTTTGAGAGTAACCCTTGCAACATGCATTTGCTAGACCTTGGGATCAAGGTCAAAGAAGGCGTGGTTGCCGCGGGTTTGCTCGGCATGCGTTTTAATACGATTGGCGTATCGGACGGAATTTCGATGGGCACCGACGGCATGAGTTATTCACTGCCCTCGCGAGACTTGATTGCCGACAGTATCGAGACGATTGTAGGCGCCCATTGGTACGATGCTCTCGTAACACTGCCAGGCTGCGACAAGAACATGCCGGGCTCGATTATCGCCATGCTGCGGTTGAATCGCCCCTCGCTCATGATTTACGGCGGAACAATCCGCGCTGGTTGTAGCAGCAAGGGTGAAAAACTCGACGTTGTCAGTGCATTTCAGAGCTACGGCGAACTGATCTCCAAGCGCATCAACGACGAGCAATGGAATGATATCGTTCAGCATGCTTGCCCGGGGCCGGGGGCTTGTGGAGGCATGTACACGGCCAACACAATGGCCACGGCCATCGAGGTATTGGGCCTGAGCTTACCTGGAAGTTCGTCGATACCCGCCGTGGACCCCAAGAAGACCGAGGAGTGCCTGTCCGCTGGGCGCGCGATTCTGAATCTTCTCGAGCGCGATATTACGCCTCGCCAGATTGCCACTCGTAAGGCCTTCGAGAATGCGATGGTCATCACGATGGTACTCGGTGGATCGACCAATGCAGTGTTGCATTTGCTGGCAATAGCGCGCGCGGCACGCGTGGAACTGAGTATTGACGATTTCCAGAAGGTTAGCGATCGCATTCCGTTTTTGGCCGACCTGAAACCAAGCGGCAAATACGTAATGGAAGACTTGCACGCGATTGGCGGCGTGCCTGCAGTCGTCAAGATGCTACTAAAACGAGGCGTGTTGGACGGCGATTGCTTGACAGTGACCGGACGAACGCTGGCAGAAAATGTCGCTAGTTGGGCGGAGTTGCCTGCCGAGCAAAGTATCTTGGCTCCCTGGGACAAGCCGCTAAAATCTTCGGGGCACATTCGGATCCTGCGCGGAACGCTGGCACCCGACGGCGCCGTCGCGAAGATCACGGGCAAAGAGGGGCTGCGCTTTTCGGGCCCGGCACGTGTGTTTGATTCAGAAGAAGACATGATACACGCGGTCGAGCAAAACAAAGTCAAGAAGGGCGACGTGATTGTCATCCGTTATGAAGGGCCTCAAGGCGGCCCGGGAATGCCCGAGATGCTCGCTCCGACCTCGGTAATCATGGGCGCGGGTTTGGGCAAGGACGTGGCCTTGCTCACCGATGGGCGCTTCTCAGGGGGCAGCCACGGATTCATCATTGGCCATGTCACACCCGAAGCCCAACTTGGAGGTCCGATTGCTCTGGTACAAGACGGCGACCCGATTACGATCGACTCCGAAACCAATATCATCGACGTTGGAGTATCTGCCGATGAAATGGCCAAACGCCGCGCCAAGTTCGTGCCCAAAGCGCTAAAGGCAACGTCTGGTGCGCTGTATCGATATATCAAGACAGTCAAAACTGCTTCCGAAGGCTGCGTCACGGATGAGTAAGTTGACTGTCACCTCCGTACGAATTACCCCGCACCCAACTCGTGATTGGTAGGTTTACCATGAAAGCTCAATTTAGCCCTAATTTCGAAAAAGCCGGCGGTCTAATTACTGCCGTCACTGTCGACGCCGATAGCGGCGATGTGTTGATGGTCGCGTACATGAATGAGGAGGCCTTTCAGCTAACGCTCGAGACCAACAAAGTTCATTATTGGTCGCGAACCCGCAGCAAGCTGTGGAAGAAAGGTGAATCATCGGGCAACATGCAGGAGCTTATTGAAATGCGCGTGGATTGCGACCTCGATGCGGTAGTCGTATTCGCACGTCAAACAGGGCCCGCCTGTCACGAAGGCTACAAGAGTTGCTTCTATCGAACCGTCGATAGTGACGGCAACCTCAAGGAAAACGCCGAACGACTCCTGACGCCCTCGGAAATGTACGATGGGGGCAAGAGGTGACAGTTATTAAACTAGGCCTCCCCAAGGGTAGCCTTCAAGAGGCTACCGTCGCCCTGTTTGCGAAAGCTGGATTTACCGTAAATATCTCGAGCCGCAGCTATTTCCCGACCATTGACGACGACGAAATCGACTGCATGCTGATTCGACCTCAAGAATCCGCCCGCTACGTGGAGCTGGGGTTGCTCGATGTTGCTGTCACCGGTTTCGATTGGATCTTGAAGCGGGACGTGGTCGAAGTGGCCGAGCTCGTCTACAGTAAGCAGCTGCGCCGCCCGGTTCGCTGGGTGGTTGCCGTTCCGAATGATTCTCCAATTACTACAGTCAAGGACCTCGAAGGAAAACGCATTGCGACCGAAGCCGTGGAATTGACCGAGCAGTTCTTGGCTAAACATGGGGTTACGGCTCAAGTTGAGTTCTCCTGGGGCGCAACGGAAGTAAAGGCCCCTTATTTGGCTGACGCCATCGTAGATGTCACCGAAACGGGTAGTTCCCTGAAGGCGAACAACCTGCGAATCGTCCACGAGATCCTCCAAAGCACGACGCGCCTGATCGCGAACCGACTAGCTTTGCAAGATCCCCAAAAGAAGACAAAGATTGACGACCTAGCGCTCCTACTCCAGGCCGCTCTGACAGCCCACGGCAAAGTCGGCCTGTTGCTCAATGTCCACGAGAAGAATTTGGCGACGGTTGAGGCCCTTTTGCCTTCGATGAAATCACCTACCGTGTCAAAGCTGCGCGCGGAAGGTTGGTACGCGGTGAGCACGATCGTAGATGAAGATATCGTCCGAAGAATTATTCCCAAATTGAAGGCGAATGGGGCCGAAGACATCGTCGAGTATCCCCTCAACAAAGTCGTGCCGTAGGGGCGGACCCCTGTGTCCGCCCCATTTCTCGAATTGGGTTTTGAATCGGGTTTTGAATCGGGTTTAGATTCGGGTTTAGATTCGGGCGGACACAGAGGTCCGCCCGTACGTGTGGGCGCGCGTTTTCGAAATTTGGGGCGGACACCGAGGTCCGCCCCTACGACGGGCGCGCGTTTGCGGCCGCTTGCATCAAAGACGCAACCGTATTGATAAATGCAAGGGCATCCTTGGTGGAAACCGGCATCGACTCCGCGTGCGCCACCTTGTTGCGTAGTAGTCGCAGAGACACGAACGCGTCACTGGTTTGCGCATCGATGAGCCCGGCACTCTTGAGCCGCTGCGCTAGATATTTTGGAGTCTTGGTCTCCAGATCCGTCACGGTCATTCGATGCTCGTGCGCCAGCGCAATGAAGGCATCCATCAGCTGATTCCACGCGCCGAGCACGGCTTGGCGCGGCGCGTTGGCAGCCAATGTTCTCATGGGGTCCAAGGGTCTACCCCAAGGTTCATCGCTCGGGGCGGGCACATCGACGTCGGACACGTCAGCTTGGGATGAAATGGCGTGGATTTCCTCCTCGAAGTTGAATTTAGTCTCACCGTGTTCGACGCTGCGCAGACGTAACAGTAGTTCTCCAATGACCTTGCGAAGCAAGAATATGACGATTAGCAGGGTCAGCGGCCAGGCCAACGACTGCGCTAAGCCAGTTATCAGGGTAACCGTTTGGGCACTCATGATGGGGGCAGAGTGTAACACCAGAGGAGCGTGGTAGGGGCGGACCTCGGTGTCCGCCCGATTTTCGATATGAGGCGGGCACAGAGGTCCGCCCGTACCCGCGTCCCGGACGGACACGAAGGTCCCTCCAAGGATTGACGGGCCTTCTGCCCTTGCGGTGCGAAGGCAATTCC
>PMCK01000139.1:0-5909 GCA_003154095.1 Myxococcales bacterium
GAGGAGGACAACGGCGACGACGCCAAGCCCGCTGCAAAATCTTCAGCAAGCGATTCCAAGGACAAGCCATCGTCCAGCAAGGCCGGAACGGCTGCTCCAGTTGATGACTCCCGCACCACTGAGTCAATTCGAAAGGTCATCGACGCGAATCGTCCGAAGTTCAAGAGCTGTTATGAGGTTGAGCGAAAGAAGGTTCCAGATCTGAAAGGCACTGTGGTTCTGGAGCTCACTCTCGATGCGGACGGAAAGATCAAGAGCGCAGGCGTTGACACCGAGGATGGCACAATCAAGGTAAAAGCAATCTCCGATTGCATAGTGAAGGTTGCCCAAACATTGACGTACCCCGCGTCATCCAAGGGACTCGACAAAGACTTCAGATACGAGTTCGGATTTAATAATCATTGATTCAGGTCAAACTCGAGGGATTTGCCTGAGAGGTTGCAGGCGTCGGTGCGCTCGAGAGTGACTGAGCGCGACTCCACGACATTCCCATCCAAGAGCACATTGACGGTGAAGGTGCCCGTCTGACCTGTCAGCCCTCGAAAGCTGCAGACGGGACCCCCATGCACCGGTGATCCCGGTCCAGTTGATTTCAGTTGTAGCTTGACCCAGGATATCTAGCTAGCACCCGCGGCCGCGTTCAGGCTAAAATCGCAGCCGTGCTACTCTCAGAGCGTCCACGCCCCAGCATACCTCCCGAAGAGGTCGGCGTGGACGAGCTACTGATCCGTACACGCTCACTGCGGCAAGAGCAGCGAACGGCGCGCGACCAATGGTTTCAAGCGCTCGAGATTGAAAATAAGCTCGACGTACTATTTGAACTCGAGGTCCTGCTCAAGGCAACTGCCTGCTTTGCCAATCCGCGCAATCATCCCGGGCCACCGCGACGCGTCTCGATAGTTGCTCAGGACTTTCGCCAAGCGACTTCGCTGTTTCGTGACGGCATTCAACGTGCCATCGTGCTATCGCGTCAACTACTGGGAACGCGGGATCAGGCGTTTGTCTTTCACCGCTACCTGGAGACCGTAGTTCCGGAAGATTCGGCGCGGACTCGCCTCTTACACGAGGGGGCGCAGCAACGCACACCCGAGGATAGCCTCGTAGTGTTGCGACATGAGCTCACGAGCATTGGCGAAGTCTTGGAAGGAACCCTGCGCGCACCTCGGGTGCCCTACCGCACGTTTTATGCTGCGCTGAGCCTGGCACAGCGGGAAGTCGGCAGAAATTCATACTTCAATCCGCTTACGGCACTCGAGTTCCGTCCAGAATTCGATCGCATTCGCTCGAGCCAGGTGCTCGATCTGATTCGGAGCGTACCGAGCAATGAAGCTCATCGATTGGTCGCGCTCACATTTCTATCGCTTTTCCGCATGCTCAGATACGTGCAGTTGCTCGGCCAACTCGCCGAAGACGAGGGGCGCCACCGACCCCGCGTGGCAGGTCGCGCTTACCTGGTCCTGAGCGTGCTGCGGTCAGATGCGCGAGCACTCAGTGAATACCTTCGGCAACGGACCGGCGAGTTGTTGGGGGTCGGATTCGAGCAGCTGCTATTTCAGTGCAAGGCTGACGACCTCTTAAATCGAGCCGACGGGCTGCGGGCAATCGGGCATCGATTGATTAGCATTCGGGGTTCGCTCGAAGGGATCGCTGCCAATCTGCAGTTGGAAATGCGTCGGGTATTTCAGCATGAATTGCCACCACTAGACGAGCTGAAGGCTGAATCGGAAATGCCGGAAGTGTTGCAGTCAGCCATTACTTGTCTACGCCCTGCGCTACGCAACGCCCTGCTCTTTCTGGGCAAAGCTCTCGGGGTCACGCTTGACGATCGAGAGGTGTTCGACGACCAGGCAGCCTGGCGTGAAACTAGTGAACGTCTCAGGCGAGATGTCTGGATGTTTGCGCAGATCCTACGCGCCTTTGCAGCTAAAGCCCAGCAGAGCCCAACCGATGATCGCTGGACGGCATTGACCAATTTTCAATATGTGCGGGAGTTCTTGACTTACTTTCGTGCCATGGGCTACCCGGTACTGCGCGCTGCGGACTATCCCCGCTTTGACGCATTTCTGGGTGCAATTGGTCAGCTACAGGACACCGATTTGCTCGATCCGACACGACTCGAAAATGCGATCGATGAATGTGTCGCTTTTCATACTTATCTTCAGCAACTGTTCGAGGACATCTCGAAGCGCAATGTCTTGGCAGGTGTACCCTTCGATCGCAGGGCGGCCGCGGCTGCCTTGCGGCTATATCTGGGCGAATGAGCGGCTATCCGCTCTCCGCAAGCTCTTCATCGTCTCTTTTGCCGGCGAAATGGACGTAAAGCGTGGGCAGCGCAAATAGTGTGGCGAGAGTACTTGTCACAAGGCCACCTATTACGACGGTTGCCAAAGGTCGCTGCACTTCGGCACCCACTCCTTGAGCGATTGCCATTGGGACGAACCCCAGCGCAGCGACAAGAGCCGTCGTGAGAATAGCCCTGAAGCGCTCTGATGCCGCGCGTACCACGGCATCGGGACGAGCAACACCGCTTGATTCATGTTGGAGAATTGCTGCGATCAGCACGACACCGTTGAGCGTAGCAACGCCAAATAGAGCCAAAAACCCAACTGCTGCGCTAATCGAAAGATCCAAACCTCGCGAGGCGAGTGCGACTATGCCGCCCACTGCCGCAACCGGCACGTTGACGAAGATCAACAGGGCCGGGCGGAGCCGCCCGAACGTGAGATAGAGCAACACCATGATTATTGCGAGAGTTAGCGGCACCACGAGCAGCAGCCGCTGGGTAGCGCGAGAGAGATTTTCGAACTGGCCACCGTACTCGATGAAGTAGCCCGTTGGCAGTTTCAGCTGTTTGACTCGACCCTGCAATTCCTGAACAAAGCCCGCAAGATCGCGACCGCGTACGTTGCTTTCGACAGTAACTCGTCTTCTACCCTGCTCGCGACTCACTTGGGCAGGGACGTCCAGGACTTCTATATCGGCAACATCGCCCAACATGACAGGGCGACCCGACGTCAGTGGAATACGTAGCTTCTTGAGCGGTTCCACATCGGGTTTCGGCGTTTCGCCAAGACGCAACATTACGTCGAAACTGCGCTGCCCTTCACGTAGCTTTCCGATGGGACGACCCGATTGCATGAGCTCCGTAAAGTCGAGAATGCTTGGCGTGGGTACGCCCAGACGACCCGTACGCCGCGTGTCGGGCCGGATATCGATAACTCGCAAACCGAACTGCATGTCGATTCTCACATCGGCTGCACCGGGTGTGAGATTGATTACAGAGGATACCTGCTCGGCCAGTCTTCGAAGCGTAAATAGATCGTCACCGTAGATCTTCACGCCAACGTCAGAGCGGACACCGCCTATCAATTCTTGGACTCGCATTTCAATGGGTTGCGTGAAGCCCATCGCGGCACCTGGCAGTACACGACGCAGCACGGGCTGGAAGGCGCTCGCGAAGCTTGCGGCGTCGTGACCGGTTACCCATTGCGAACGGGGCCTGAGCATTACGATTACATCGCTCTGCTCGACGCCCATGACGTCCGTTGCCACATCTGGGCTTCCTGTGCGCGATATCACCCGTGCAACGTCAGGGAAGGCGAGCAGCGCCTTTTCGATCGCCAACGTGCCCTTGCCGGCTTCTTCCAGTGAAACGCTGGGCGGCCTCGTTACTTGGATGGCTAGCGAACCTTCCTCGAGTCGGGGGACGAATTCCGCACCGCGAGTCATGGCAGCCACCACTCCAATTGCCAACGACAACGAGACTCCACCCACGACGAGGCCAAGTTGCGTCGTCAAGCGGCGCACCCGAGGCACATATCGATCGCGCAGCCACCGGATGAGTCGGGGTTCACGGTGGGGGATATTCTTCAAGAAAACCGCGCCTGCGGCCGGTATCCAGGTGAAGGTCAATACGAGTGCCATCACCATGGCAAATAGAACTGTCAGCGCCATGGGGCGGAACATCTTGCCTTCAACGCCAACCAGCAGCAAAATTGGAAGATACACTATTGCAATGATGAGCACAGCCATCGTGATGGGTCGCCCCACCTCACCCGCGATGCGCCCGATCGCTTGCTTGGCCGACAGGTGATGCACGCCCATGGCTGCCACTACACCTTCGATCAGAAACACCGCACCATCCACAACCAGCCCGAAATCTATGGCTCCAAGGCTCAATAAATCTCCGCTGAGGCCGCCGTAGTACATCAATGCAAACGCGCCGAGCATGCTCAGCGGTATCAGGCTTGCAACGAGAACGCCGGCTCGCCAACTGCCCAATACCCAGAGCAATACCAATGCTACAATCAAACCACCTTCGAGCAAATTCTTCTGGACAGTGTGCAGCACCTGACCGACGAAGGCTGCCCGATCATAGAACGGCCGAAGCTCGACACCGGGTGGAAGCGACGAGCGAATTTCGGCAAGTTTGTCCTTAACTCGACGTACGACCTCGTAGGCGTTGCCCTTGACGATCATTTGCGTCATTGCATAGACAGTCTCGCCCTCGCCATCGGAGGTCGCCATGGCAAATCTGGGGGCGGCTCCGTCGGTAACGTCAGCGACGTCTCCGACCAAGATCGGNNGCTCTTACGAATGTTCCTTCCTCGCTTCGCTGGATGAAGCCTGCACTAACGGTGCGGCCTGAGCCAAGGACTGCCTCCGCTACAGCCTCTGAGGCAATCCCTGTCGCCAGTAGGGCGGACTCACGCAACCTCACTTGAATTTGTCGAGTGTCGCCTCCCCATGCGTTAGCTTCTACTACGCCCGGAACCGTCCGCAATCGCGTCGCGATTTCCCATTCGAACAGCGTACGAATCTCTCCGAGGCTGTGTCCCGGCCAATGAATGGTGAAATGGTAGACCTCACCTAGCCCAGTCGTCATGGGGCCTAACGAGGGTCGTCCCGCTGAATCCGGAATGGCGGCTCGAGCATCCGGAAGCCGTTGCGCGACCAATTGTCGAGCCAGATTGAGATCGGTATCATCGTCGAACACGACCGTGACAGCGCTGACGGCGCTACGCGAGATGCTACGGATTCGCTGCACATGCGGGATGCCTGTCATGGCGATCTCGACAGGACGCGACACCAATCGTTCAACTTCGAGCGGCGATAGACCCGGCGCGCTCGTTAGCACCTGCACTTGAACGTTCGTCACGTCAGGTACTGCGTCAACTGGCAATTTTGCGTAACCGTAGGCGCCCGCGACTAGCAGTCCAATCACGACGAGAAACGTGATGAACGGATATTCGACGTTGAGGCGAACTAGCCTTGCAATCATGGGGTTACTCGAGTCGACTTCTGAGCCACTCGCCTTTGAGGAGCAATGCTCCCGACACTGCGATTAGGTCTCCCTTGACCAGGCCCGTTTCGATGATTGAGGTCGTATCGCCATGGCGAATGATCGTTAGCGTGGTGAGTGCAAATTTCCCGGGACTTTCCGTCGCCTTGAACGCCACGGGTACGCCGTCGATCTCCACGACCGCAGACCTTGGGACCACCACGTACGTTTGTGCAGCTCCCGCATCGCTGACAATTGACGAGGCTGAAGCCAATGGCAACTGCACGTCTACGAACCCACCTTCGAGCAGACCTTGACAGGGATCCTGCGGTTGCAAACGAAAGCTCACCGTTCGCTTGATGGGATCGACGCTGCGAGTGCTTGCCACGACTTCAGATGCGCAGACCCGGCCGGTTGTGGGAAATCTCAATTGGCCAGCAACACCCAAGTGTATTGCATCGGCCAGGCTTTCCGGCACGTCCGCGCGAATGTTGAGTTTCGTGGGGTCGACAATCTTGAACAAAATCGTTCCGGCGTCGACTTGAGCACCAATTTGTGCGTGACTCGTGGCAACCACGCCAGTTATGGGTGACTTCAACGTAACTGTCGTACCCCTCACGTTGTATGT
>PMCK01000139.1:5941-20863 GCA_003154095.1 Myxococcales bacterium
TCGTACGGTGTCACCCTCTTGCACCAGGACGCTGCGCACCCGTGCCGTAAGCAGCGCGCCGATTTCCGCCTTGCCATGCGGGGGCGCGACGACCTGACCGCTGATCATGACTTCGTCATTGGGATTCTTTTCTTCAGCGGCTGCAATTACGATGCGGCCTTTGGTCACCAGCTGAGCGTCGACCGAGAGTACGCGTGAACTGGCAATTGCTGGCGGCACTTTCGCATTGTCAGAGGGCGACGCATTTGCTGCACTCTTACCGCAGCCCGCTAGGGTAAGAACCAAAACGGTAAATAGGAGCCGCAACATCATGGCCCACCTAACAATCGCGGGTCATTCGCGAAGCGCAGGAGCTTGACTTCTGCACGCCTAACGTCACCAGCAGCCAGCGCCCAGCGCTCCTGCGCGTTTAGCATCTCACGTCGGGCCGCCAGCAGTGTCGTCAGATCGATACGGCCGACTTCGTATTGCAATTGAAACTCCCGAACCGCCTGGGTCGAGGGTTCGATTGTACCCACTCGCAACGATTCACGTAAGTTCAACGCATGCTCCCGCTCGTGCAACGCGATTTCGACTTCCCGCAGGGCAGTTTGTTCGGCAACGGCGACCCGCGCACGCGCCATTTCCGCTTCCATTCTTCGGTGTGCATTGTCCGCGGCAAACGGGTCGACCCCAGGCAGCGGGAGGCTCACATTGCCGAGGAAGATCCAGTCGCCGGTCCCTTCACGAGTAACACTCGGACCGAGCTCGATGTGAGGGCGACTGGCAGCTTTACCCAGCTCCGCCGCTTGCTCGAGCGCCCTGGCCGATGCGCGCATTCTGGCGAGCTCCGGTGCCTGGGCGAGCACGTGTTGACGAATGCCATTTTCGTCGATTTCGTGGGCTTCTGTATTGAGCGAACCCGACAACTCGAACGGCTGATGTAGTTCGATTCCGCAGAGATAACGCAACTGCGCATCGGCAACCGTGATGTCTCCTAACGCCGCAAGTACACTCGCCTCGACGGAACCCATCAATGCTCGTGCCAGCGCCGCTTCCGCTGGCGAAGACTTTCCCACCTGGGCTCGCGCTTCGGCGACGCGCAGGGTTTCCTTGGTGCCCGCCAATGCCTCGCGGCGTATCGCCAGTGTCTCGCGCGCCACTCGCGCGTCGACCCAGGCGAGACCTGCTAGCACGCGAGCGTCACGCTGGGCCGACGCGTAATTCGCGTTCGCACGTTCTTCGAGCGCGGAAGCGTACGAACCGAGGTGTCGCCCATAGCCACCCAATGAAAATTCCTGATATACGCCGGCGGTTACATCCCACCCCAATTGAGCGCCGCCCGACAGGCGCCTGGGACCGAGCGACATTACGGCGCGGGGGGGCCGATGCACTACTCGATCGGCCGCAGCACGAACGGCAGGTACGGCCTTGCGTTCCGCCTCAGGCTCCAGCAATTCGGGTGCACGTTGTTCTGCGAGTGACATGGCCGTGCGCAAATCGATCACGGCCGGTGCTGCGGATTCCTTTTTGGGGTTTGCCGGCACGTTCAAGGTGGTTCTCCAACCACTCCTCGGCGTCGGAGCAGCGACTTGGCCGCGGGCCGTAGCGGCTACCAGCATCCAGGCGCACACGAGCTGCGTCATGTGCCGGACGGCCCCAGACCGGGGCGACGCGCTGGTTGCCTCCGCCACGGGGCCATTATGCGGATTCGTCAGTTGTTTGTCCCGTCGCACGCTAATGGGAAGATTTCTTTGGGTATTCTTCATGTGCGCCGGCCGGGTCAACGGAAACATCGGTCTGGGTCCTCGGCCGCTGTCGTGTTACTTTTAGCTCAGTCAAGCACGGTAAGGACGCACATCTACGTCGATCGGACCATCTGACGCATGTTGGAAGTCACGCCCATCTCCCCCGCCAATTCCACGTCCAATCCGACGGATGATCGAAAGGAACGCTCGCTGATGGTGGCGCTGGGGTTCGTGTTCGTTGGAATGACGATCCTGACGGGTTTTGATGTTGCATTTGATTTTCAAGAGGGGATCTCGCTCAAACATCAGCTAGTGGGCATCAGCGTTTTCTTCGTGGGCCTGCTCGGCGTTGCATTTACGGGGCGTCGATTGGTTCGGTCGCTCAAGCGAGAGCGCGTGCTGCGGCGCGAAGTGGAGGTATCGGCTGCCCGCTGGCAAACCCGAGAGCGGGAGCTCAAGGCCGAAACAGCCGCATTGGCCAAACAGCTCGCTATTACCGAACAAGAGGCCCATCGGTGGAAGCGAGAAGCCGGCGAATTGCTCGCTGGGCTTGGCGTCGCAATCGACGCTCAGTTCGAACGCTGGGCGTTGACGCCCGCCGAGCGCGAGGTCGCGCTGCTGCTGCTCAAGGGGTTAAGCCATAAGGAAATTGCAGGTGTTCGCGGCGTCGGAGAGGCCACGGTGCGTCAACAAGCCCAAGGGATGTACCGAAAAGCGGGCCTCTCTAGCCGCAACGATCTGGCGGCGTTTTTTCTCGAGGACCTACTGCTACCAACCCGCAATTCGGACGCGACGCGCGCGGGCGTCCAATAAGGTAGAGGTCGCCGACTTTGCGGGTTGCACCGACAAACATGGCCTCACAGGCTGGCAGGAGCCCGTGGCTGAACTATCGCGTTAGCATGATGGGGCGGCTGGTCACGGATCCCAGATTGGACGGAGTAGTCGACCAATCGCTGATCTCATGACGAGTGCATTCCAAAATTGCATCCGGCACAGGTGGGGCGAATGACACTTCAATTATCGAGCCACCTGGTGCGATATTTACGGTCAATTGCGTGTCAACCCGCACTATGACGTGGGAATCACGGGCAGAATCGTTGCTCTTGGCCTGCGCAAAGCACCTGGCTGCGGCGGCACGCACGACATCCAATGCGTCTTCTTGCTCAACGCGGGAAGGCTGATCAAGAAGCTTGGTCTCGGCGTGAAAGGTTGATTGTTCCGATGTCTTGTCCGACGAAGCCGACGGCGGCGCGGCCGTTACTTTTGGCCGCACGAGTGCTGGCCCTGTTACGGCCTCGTTGTGCCGAGCGACGTCCCCAGAAGCCTGATTTGGACTGATTGAAAAGCGTTGCCTGACCGGAGCCATGAGCACCGTTCCAGATGTATTTCCCGGTTGCCCCAAGGCACCGACGACAACGCTGCCCGCCGAAACGATTACATCGACAGAGTCGCCCTGCTTTTGGACGGCAAACGTGGTTCCGTGAACGGCGATCCGAAGTGAACCCGCCTCAATCGCAAAACTCTCGAGTTGTTGGCTGGGAATCACTTCGGCATCGATTCGTCCAACGTCCAACAGCACCGTCAAGTACCGACCCTTGGCGGAAAGCCTAGCCCTTCCTTCGGGCGCTAATGTCCACTGGGCAACACCGGGATGATTGACAAGGAGCGGGTCTCGGCCGGAACTCAACTCCTGACCCACGGATAGAGCGCTGGCGTCTAGCACACGCAATGGGTGAGGCATTTCGCGACTCGAGCTCAGCTTCGCTTGATGATGCGCGTGACCGTACAAACCGCCTATGAAGAACGAGACTGCAACGGCCGCAGCACTGGCCCAATGCCACCGCAGTGGTATACGACGCTCGCCGGGTCTTTGCCCAATCCACCTTTGGCGCAGCTTGAGCTGCATTCGCTCAAAATCGATCGGTGGAGTGGGTTCCGAACGCGCGGCCTCGACCAATTGATCGAGTATACGTTGCGACTCTGGACGGTTGCTCACTGGTCACCTCGACGCAGGGATTGGCTCTTAGCATTGTCTATGACGGCTGAGCTTGGTGATCCCTCCATATCTACGGCCGCCTCGCTAAGTTCTGTAAACAAATGACTCAAGGCCGCCTCGCGACCAATCAGTGATAGCAATTCACGCCGAGCGTAAAACAGTCGCGTTCTCACGGTAAGCACTGGTGCACCTACAATGTCGGCAATCTCAACTGGGGAGAGTCCCTGCAATTCATGCAGCACGAAGACCGTGCGCTTCTTATCGCTTAGACGATCCATGAGACGTTCAAGCGCCGCTACACGTAAAGTTCGTTCGACTTGTTCGTCGGGTAGGGGCTCCGGATCCGATGGCGGCGGGGCGAGCTCCTCCCGAGCAAGGACGGGGCGTGAGCGACCCGCGCGGCGATGCATGAGAACCACGTTGACACCGACACGATAAATCCAGGTGGATAGCCTCGATTTACCCCGGAAATCGGGAAGACTCCGAAACACCTGCAAGAACACCTCTTGCACTACATCTTGAACGTCGCCGCCGGCACCAAGCATGCGCGCTACCAACCGTGCTACGTCCTTTTGGTGCCTTCGAAATAGCTCTGAAAATGCCTCCGGATCGCCGCGATTAAAGCGTTCGACTAGGCGCATATCTTCTAGGCGCGGATTGGCGAAATTATCGTCTGGTTTGCCCATGCCACGAATTAGCCGCAACTGCGGCCAAACCCCGGAGTGCGTGCCGGGGTCATCCGTTAGCACGATAGCAGGCAGCACCACATTGAGTCAGGTGCGAGCTAATGATGCTTTTTTCAAAGATAAGAATAATCGCTATTGGGTCACCGGACCGGCCCTGCGAGGCACTCAGAACAAATCCCTGACTGCCACGGTCGGCTTTTTCCGCTGCTCCAGAATATGATTTACAGCCCGAAGCAAGCGAGTCTTGGCGGCGCCTGACACGGGCTTGCCGATCGACGCGTAGTCGATCAGTCGCTGCGTTACAGGACGGCCCGTGTGAAGCTTCTTTTTTTCGATCGCGACATTACCCGCGTTCTTGCGACCGGCGAGGGACTTCTTTCGCGCGACTTCGGCCAAATAAGCGCGGTCCTCTGCGGTTAGGCGCTCAAGTTTCGCAGACGCCGTCTGCAGACGCGGGCCGATAATCTTGTTGTCCTCAAGGAATTTCGCGAATTTCGTTGCCATGTGCTTGTCCAGAGGCCGGCGAAGCTAGCATGACGACGCGCTCGGGCCACTCGTGGTTTTCGCGTCCGAAGATCCGTGCAGGCCGCATTTGGAATTACCCCTATTCGCCCACTTATTCGGATGGATCGGCCCAGGGCCCGGTCTTTGGCCTCCATTTTGCGCGAGGGCCTGTCTTTTCATCCGCGCCCCAAGCTTTAGTCGGCGCCCGGGACCTAGTAGATACAGACAATGGTGACGCCCCAGCAAGCTATCGCGGAAGCAGCTNNATTGGAATCGTACTTGGATCCGGTCTAATGCACCTGGCAACGCTCCTGGGTGACAACCGAACACTCAGCTACGCGTCTATTCCGCATTTTCCCGTATCACGCGTGAGGGGGCATCAAGGATCCTTTCATGTAGGTCGCATTGATAAGCGAGAAGTCGCTTGTCTGGCGGGACGCGTGCATGGATACGAGGGCCACACACCGGAACGTGTCGTTTTCGGCGTAAGGGTCTTGGCGGCATTGGGGTGTCGTATCGTTATCTTGTCAAATGCCGCTGGAGCCGTGAGACCAGAATTGCGACCGGGTTCATTGATGCTGATTTCGGATCACCTCAATTTGGCGGGGAACAACCCGCTCATCGGATGGCGTGCGGATTCCGTGCAATTCGTTGACATGACCGATGCCTATGATCGGGGGCTACGTAACCAAGCGAAAGCTTGTGCAAAGCTAGTCAACATCGATCTCGCAGAAGGCGTGTATGCGGGATTNNGCTTTTGAGCCGGTCGGCCCGCGCGTGCGGCCTCAAACTTCGCTCCGGCGTTTATCTGGCGGTCTCCGGCCCGAGCTACGAGACCCCGGCGGAGATCCGCGCGTTTGGCCGGCTCGGCGCGGACGCCGTCGGAATGAGCACGGTGTACGAAACAATTGCGCTGCGCGACTTGGGCGTACGAGTACTCGGGTTAAGCTGCATTACCAACGTGGGGGCGGGCATCGAGGGGTGCGTACTCGACCACGAGCACGTGCAAGAAGTTGCCCGGGCAACACGGCACAAGCTGGAAAGTTTGGTCTTGTGCTTGATCCAACACCTTGCGTAGGGCGAGCGAATTTCTTCCAACCCACCGAAACTTATTCAAAGCCTATTAAGAATTGACGCAAATCGTGCGTGGTTAAACGTGACCACCAGAATATGGCACTTGGTTGCCGAACCTCAAAGGTTCGGGGGCTAGGGGCTGTCACTTTCGCACCACGGTAGAAGCGAGGCACGCTCAGCGAGAGATACTGCCCGAAGCTGCCTCGACAAGGTAAGATAGGTTGAATGGAATTGGAAGCATTGGTTGCCGCTGCTCGTGTCGCACGAGAAAACGCTTACGCGCCTTACTCGAATTTCCGGGTTGGTGCCGCCGTGATGGGCGCCTCAGGAAGAATATACGTTGGGTGCAACGTAGAAAACGCGACATACGGGGCAACAATATGCGCCGAGCGTGCCGCAGTATGTTCAATGGTGGCAGCGGGGGAGACTCGACTAACCGCCGTAGCAGTGTTTACCGACTGCAGCCCGGCAGCTTCGCCATGCGGTATTTGCCGGCAAGTATTGGTCGAATTTGCCGAGGATGCGCCTGTGGTCGTAGCGAGTCCAGAATCGCAATCGGTGCTATCATTAGCGGCACTCTTGCCGAAGCGATTCGCACTTAGTTCGGGAGCAAATCTCAATGGGTGACGAGCGAGCCACGGGCAATATAGTTCGCGTAGTTCCAGGCCACCCGCCAGAACTAGTCGTCCACGATCACCTCTCGAATTGTCCGTACCTGCCGGATCGCCCCGCGCGCATGCCACTTCGATTGCCTTCGCGCAGCCTGCACGCCGATGAGCTCGATCAGCGACTGGCAGCAGGCGACAGGCGCCAAGGCGTTGTCCTTTATCGCACGGAATGTCCCGAGTGTGCGGCCTGCGTGCCTCTTCGTATCGATGTCACGCATTTCGCGCCATCGCGTACGCACCGTCGAATTTTGCGGCGCGGCGACCAGCTGCTAAGACTCGAAGTTGGGCCGCCCACACTGGATGATCGCCGAGTACGGTTATACAACCGACATAAGGTATTGCGCGGCCTAGGGGACGAGAACGGCCTCATCGATCGCGACGGTTACTTGGCCTTTCTGGTCGAGACTTGTTGCGACTCGTTCGAGATGCGCTTTTACCGAGAGACTGAATTAGTGGGCGTCGCCGTTGTCGATCGCGGCAATACGTCCTTGTCGGCCATGTATTGCTACTACGAGCCCGACCTCAAACACTTGAGCATTGGGACCTATGCCATATTGAAACAACTCGAGATTTGTCACAAGCGCAGCATGCGATTCTTGTATCTCGGTCTGTATGTGGAAAACTCGGCCACAATGGCTTATAAGGCGCGTTTTTTCCCGCATCAACAGCGCAGGGAGGGTCGGTGGACGCAGATCCTCAAACCCAAGGCGCAGTTGATGCCCGAATCAGGCTAAGTCTGCGAAGTGTAGCGCTTCACTCCAGCGTTCGCTCTTCCACCAATTCAACCTGTACGAGCGCCGCCGCGAGAGCATCTTTGATTCTTTCAAGACTGGCCTGGTCTTCATTCCACTTGTCGAGCGCTTGGGCCAACCTTTGTCGCTCGGCGGATAGGCTCTCCAAGGTTGTCGAAGTCTCATTGCGTTGATGCGCAAGCTCGGCCTCGAGAGTACTGAGTCGCTCGTCGCGAATCTCCAGTGTGCGGTTGCTTTGCTCGATATCACCGCGGACACCGTGGAGAGCCGCCTCTAGGTTGGAGATATTCTGATCGCGTTCGCTGACGCGACCGTTGGCTTGTTCCAGTTCCGCTCGCAGCTGGTCGATATTGGACTCTAACGTTGCGATTCTCTCATCACGTTGGCGTTCAGAATCGGCCTTTTCGGATTGCAATTTATCTAGCGCAGCCGTCTTGTCTTCCGCGAACTCCCCGCGTAGCCGTTGCTCCAAGTCGGAGAGAGCCGAATTCAGCCGTTCGATCGCGGCCTGTTTTTCAGATTCCAGCGCCTGACGTTCATGTGTATCGGCCGCGTTGCGAGCCTCCGCGACAGCCTGATCGAGCGCGACGCGCCCCTCTTGTTCGGCTTCGGAAATCGACCGGACGAACCCCGCGCGCGCCGCTTCCAGCGCCGCACTATGCTCGCTCAACATGCGAGTGCGCTCTGCATCTCGTTCAGCCAATTCGGCGGTGCGCCGCGCTGCCAATTTGTCAAGGTCAGCGATCTTTTCCTCGAGCTGTCCGGTGAGCTTTTCTATCTTGCGCTTGTGATCTTCAGCGCGCTTAGCAGCTGCTTCCTTGTCGCTCTTGGCCGCATCCGCGATCTTTTGGACTTCACTCAACTGGCGCGCAAGTTCCTCGACCTTGTCGGAAAGGTCCGCTTTTTCTCGTTCCAAAGACAGCGAACTGTCTCTTATGTTGAGCAAGTCCTTGTCTTTGTGTGTGATCTGATCGCGAAGGTCGAGGAGTTCCTTGTCCTTTTTGTTGAGCTGTTCGCGCAGGTCTAAGAATTCTCGCGCAGTCGGACCAGCGGAGGGCTTCACTGATACGTTGAGCTTCGACTTGGCTTCCTGTAATTCGCGCCGTAGGTTTTCGGTTTCGGCGCTGTCGGCAATCGAAGAACGCGAAGAACGCTTGAGTTCCTTAAGTTCGCCTTGCGCCTCAGCGAGCAAGCGTTCCTTTTCCTCGAGCTGCATTTTGGTGCGGCGCATTTCCTCCTGAACTCTTTCGAGTTCAGTCGAACCGCTGCGTGTCTGGCCGATGGGAGACATTCCCGTGGGTACTCGAGGCGAGCTTGGAATCACGCTAGGCAGCTTTGCGCTACCATCGAGGCCGACCGAAGGCCTTTGGGACGGCCTGGTCGAAGCCGGTGCATCCAACATGACCCCGAACGCGTGCTCGGCAAAGTCGTCTATGTCGGCATCAATCGGTCGATGTGAAGGTGATAGGCTTCCCTGAGAAGGTCGACCACTAATGAGGCTGTCTTCGGTAAGTTCGATTTCGTCGTCAATGACAATACCGTCATCGTCGGGATCAATTGATACGCTAGCGTTGAGTGTCACGAATTTTCGAACGCGCTCCAGGAGCTGCGGAAAGGTGACGGGCTTTCTAACATAGTCCTGGGCCCTCGTTCCTAGTCGCTTGTGTTGTTCGAATGTCTGATCCGTGGATTCGGAGCTCAATATGATGAGTGGGATTTCCTTGAGATCCGCGTCACGTTTGATGCGATTACAAACAGAGTAGCCACTCATTCGGGGCAACTCGATCGTTAGCAATATCAAATCTGGCTTGTTCACCGATGCCGCTTGAAGGCCCAGGTTGACGTCATCAACTACAGTGACTTCGCAACCGAGGGAGCGGAACTGTGTCTCAAGCTCGCGGGCAAATTGTGCGTCACTTTCGAACGCNNAGGACTCGTGTGGGCATGCGAGGTTCCGTTCATAGCCTACACCGCCGGGTGCAAGGGCTTACATTTACGATATCGGAGCGCACGGATGCGGGTCAAACCCACATGCTCGGGAGACCCACGCGGTCCGACGGCCCAATGGTGGAAAATACTGAGTCCAGCGGACAAAATAAGTGCCGGCGCCGCCGCGCAGGGTTGTGGGGAGAAACGGGGCGCAGGGGTATGACCCCGGTTCGACGTCCCCACCAGCGGGATGGGCGGTTGAATAGACCCTGCGTGCGGCGCCGGCATTGGCCCTATAGGGCAAAAGATTCCGAAGCGTTAGTCCCCTGGAATTGGCCAGACGACCAACTAGGGTTCTGCTTCCCTTGGCAAAATCGCATGCAAATGGCGCCCGCTAGTCGGCCCCAACCGGCGGTAAGAAAAAAATCGGTCCGATTCCTCAAAGGTGCAGCCTCCCACATCATCGACTTGGTCGTTCCTCAAGCCGACCATTCTTAGCTGTCCGCCCAGGGACTTAGCTAAAGAAACGTGGGGGCGCGCACCGAGGTCACGTCGAACAACGCAAACGTGAGGTGTTACATCACCTATTAACCGACACACGTCTTCGGACACTTCGAACGCACGTTCTCTAATGTGCGGACCGATGGCGGCAATCAATTGGTCGCTCCGAGTGCCGAGCTGGTTCAAACGGGCAATTGTCTGGGGCAGGATTCCAGCAACGATTCCGCGCCAACCCGCATGGATTGCAGCAACGCGGCCGCTTACTCGGTCAGCAACCAAGACCGGCACGCAATCGGCCGTGCGAACACAGCATGCCCAATGGCCCGTGGATGCAATGATCGCGTCGGCGCAGGTCGATCGGACCGATTCCACCGATAAGGCACTATCCAGTACGATCACTTCCTTACCGTGGGTTTGGCTTGCCCAAAAAAGGTTTGCCGCGTCGATGCCGAGCCAATCCGCTGCGCGGCTCAGGTTCTGTGCAACGTTGGCGGGCAAGTCTCCGACGGAATTCGAGAGATTCAACGTCGCGAATGGCCCACTCGAAACGCCCCCGACGCTGGTAAAAAATGCATGACGAAAACCGGCCGCCTCAAGCTTTGGGCTAATTATTGGACTTGGGCCGAGCTGCACGCGGGCGATGTTACTCTTTTGCGGTGAAATCCGCATTGGGTCCAGCATACAGAGTGGCTTTGGTAAAGATCCGACATTTGGGCCCTTCGGCGGGTACATTTGCCGGATTGTCATCGGGCCTGCAGGCAGACTGCGCGAGACTCACTGTTCGATGGTAATAAGTTTCCTCAATGCGTCCGCAGGATCCATTCATTGGTCGAGAGATCCTCGAAGGCCAATTCCAAATCGTTCAAAAGATTGGAACTGGGGGCATGGGCAGTGTCTACAAAGCCTCGCAGCCCGGAATGAATCGGATGGTAGCGATCAAGATCCTACATCCCAAATTGGTCAATCGTCGCGATCTGACTTCGAGATTTCGTCGCGAGGCGCGCGCGATGAGCCAGTTGACGCACCCAAACACCGTAAAAGTATTCACGTACGGCGAACTCGAGGACGGATCGCTGTACATCGTCATGGAATTGCTCGAGGGCCGAAACCTCAACCAAGCCGTTCGGCGTGAAGGGCCGATACCACCCGAGCGTGCAATCCCAATATTGATCCAGGTGTGCGCCGCACTTCATGAGGCGCATACAATGGGAATCGTCCATCGGGACTTGAAGCCAGAGAATATCTTCTTATGTAATCAGGGAGGGCTTCAAGATTACGCAAAGGTACTCGACTTCGGCCTGGCCAAAGTAACCGAACGTCAGATGCGCCCTGGTTCGCTGATTCTGACTCAGGAGGGCATGGTATTTGGGACACCAGAATTCATGTCACCCGAGCAAGCGCAAGGCCGTGAGCTCGATGCCAGGAGCGACATCTATTCCTTGGCGGTGATTCTATACGAAGCGATTACGAGCAAATTGCCGTTCAATGCTCAAACACCGATGGAGTACATTCAGAAGCATGTCCTCGAACGACCCATTCCGCTATCTGAGCGAGCACCCGAAATCCCGATTCCCAGCGGCTTAGAAACAGTCATCGCCAAGGCGCTTGCCAAGAAACCCGATGACAGGTGGCAGAGCGCAGCGGAATTTGCTGCAGCACTTCATAGCGTGTTGGTGGGCACGAGCGCTGAGGCCGCCAGCGCAGGCGCTTTGTCCTTATTGCCACCAACACCTGTCCCGCCCAAGGTAATGCCCGCCGTCGCGGCGCCGGAGCCAAGCCCTGTTCGGACTCGATTCGGCCTTGGTCAAGTGTTAGCTGTTGCTCTAGGCTTTCTGGCGGTTGGTGCAATCATAGCATTGCTGGCGCTACGATGGTTCCCACGTTAGTTCGTACAAGGAATAGTCCCTAGCCATGTCCCTTGGATGGCAATGGAAATTGCTCAGGACGATCGTAATCGTCGGCGTGCTCGGTGCGGTAATCGGGGCATTGGGCATCGGGTTAGCGATCAGAAAATATGAATCGGGGCTTCCCAGCGCAGAACAACTGCGCAACAGCTACCGACCCCCACAAGTCACTCGAGTGCTGGCAAAAGATGGCACGGTCTTGTCTCAGGTCTTCACCGAACGCCGCACGGTAGTTTCCTTTGGCGCAATTCCGACACATACGAAACTTTGCTTCTTGGCCGCTGAAGACGCCCATTTTTATGAGCATGAAGGCTTAAACTATTTGGGAATGTTGCGTGCTATCGTGAAAAACCTGCGAGCGGGTCACACGGTGCAGGGCGGAAGCACCATTACGCAACAGGTCGTAAAGAATCTGTGGCTGTCGCCCGACCGAACCATGGCGCGCAAGATTCAAGAGACAATCTTGGCCACGAGGTTGGAGCAGACGCTTAGCAAGGACGAGATCCTCTCGCTCTATCTGAATCACATCTACTTGGGTCACGGTCGTTATGGCGTCGAGGAAGCGGCCAGATACTACTTTGGCAAACATGCGGGCGATCTCAATTTGGCTGAGTCGGCTCTGCTAGCCGGGCTGGTGGCGGCCCCTGAGCGATTCTCTCCACGCCGCGACATGGTACGCGCGACGGAGCGACGGCGATTCGTTCTGACTCAAATGCAGGCAAAGGGGTTTGCAGATGGGGCCGTGGTTTCGGAGGCTTTGGCTCAGCCCGTTCAATTGGCACCCGCTTCGGAAGAAGAATCGGATTTGGCTCCAGAAGTAGTCGCCTGGGCCTTGCGCATTCTGCAAAATGCCGAGGGGGAGGCCGCGTCTCGGGGCGGGTACACGATACACACGACTATCGATCCAAAGCTTCAAGCTGCAGCAAGACACGCGGTCCGAGAAAACCTTGATTCGTTCGTAAGAAGGCAGCAACGGGAACCNNGTTTCCGACGCCAACGACGAACAAGGGACTATTGCGGTCAAGGTCGGCGACATTACGGGCATCGTTAAACTATCACAAGACGAGCGGTTCAATCCTAAGCGCCTCACACCCAGTCACTTCGCGGAGCCGGGTGCGTTGCTGCGCGTGCAAGTTACGGGCGACCCTGATTCGGCACAGCCAGAATTACGGCTCGAGCTCGGTCCGCAGTCGGCATTGGTCGCAATCGACGTGCGCACACGACAAATTGTTGCGCTCGTCGGCAACTACGAAGCAGTCAGCGGCGGGCTAGATCGTGCGACCCACTCGCGAAGGCAACCTGGGTCCGCGTTCAAGGCCTTCGTCTATTCGTATGCTATCCACTCGCGACGCTTTACGCCCGCAAGCGTGTTGGAGTTGCCGCCCGATCCGAAACACGGCGCCAACGAACCGAGGCACCTCAGGGTGAGAGAGGCAATTGCAAAGAGCGACAACTCGGCGGCAGAGCAGGTGTTGAATGCTGTAGGACCCTCTGGCGTCGTTGAGTGGGCGCATAGCGTGGGCATTGAGTCACCGCTTGCGCCAACGACGTCTTTGGCACTAGGCGCCTACGAGCTTACGCCGCTCGAGATTACGAACGGATATACGACATTTGCAAGTGGCGGACAGTTTGCAGGTCCAATTATCGTGACGCAAATCGATGGCCCTGCGGGCAAGACCGTCACGCTGCCGCCTCAACCTGCATCGCGGCAAGTCATGAGCAATGCCGAGGCCTATGTCACGACAAGCCTTCTGAAGAGCGTTATCGAGTCTGGAACCGCTCAGCGCGCGCGTCGATTAGGGCGCCCTTTGGCAGGAAAGACCGGTACCACCAATGCGTCCAAGGACGCTTGGTTCGTTGGCTATTCCACTGAAATCGTTGCAGGCGTGTGGGTGGGTTACGATGACGCGGTCTCGCTGGGGTTGTCGGAATCAGGCGCCACTGCGGCTCTACCGGCATGGATCGATTTCATGAAAGTCGCACAGGAAAATCGGCCAGTAGTTGATTTTCCGCAGCCCAACGACATTGAGATTCAGAAAATCGATCCAGTGTCCGGCCTGCTCGCTGGCATTGATCAACCCGATGGCATCGATGAGGTATTTCTCGCGGGCACCGCTCCCACGGAACGTGCCACGCCGGTGTTGGATGCTGGCGCACCGGCAGGGGACCTGGTCCCGCCTGCCGCAGCATCCGCNNGGTTGCCCCGGCCCTCGGGTTCAGGTTGGGCGGCATTCTGATTTGTGTAGTAGATTCCCGCGGCAATGTCCCAACCGAAGCAAGCACTTCTGGCCGTGGCAGCACTCGGCGTAGCCGCACTTGCATGCCAACGTGAGTCCTCCAACCAGGCATCGAACCAAGAGAACGGCGAGCAAGCACCTGCTGGTTCCGCCAGTGCAAAATCTCAGGACAAGCTGACGCGCGCGCTGGCAAGCGCAATCGCGACCGACAAGTCACCGAAAGTGAGTGCCGGAGCTAAGGACGATTCAAGTCCCCCTGCCGATGGCGTGCTCGACCCAGCCCAGGCAGAATTGCAAGCGCCCAGCCATTCACCACCGAAGATCACGCTGGGCTCTGCGGGTAGCGAGCCTCGCGTTCTACTCAAGCACCAGAATCTCGCATCAACCATCAGAGCAAACCTGCAGGTTGCAATCGATCTAGGCGGCGGTCAAGGTTTGCCGCCCGTTGATTTCAAATTGGATCTTAAGGCCAATGCAGCCAAGCCCGATACGAAGAACATACAAACGATAATCGCCCGAATCACGGGTGTAAGCGTATCCATCCCGAATGCGCCTGCGGATTTTACCAGTCAACTGAAGAAGCTGGAAGGTTCCAGGCTTTCGTATCGNNTGTTGGACATGGTCGTGCAAGGTTTGGCCGATGCCAACATGGCTATGCCGAGCGATTCCGTGGGAGCCGGCGCCTATTGGATGACGACATCGAGGCGCAGTTCACTGGGGCTGGACTGGGTGGTCTACGATATGGTCAAGGTGAGCAAAGTGACGGACAAGGATGCTGCGTTGGAGATAAACTCGCGTCGCTACGTGGTGGGGCGAGACATCGCCATGCCGGGGGGAGCACCGGGTCCCAAACTGAGTGTGCGCGAAGCCAACGCGTCCGAAACTGCGCAAGCCACGGCAACGAATCAGGGCAGCGTCTTGTCTCAGTACGAAAGAACGACCTC
>PMCK01000281.1 GCA_003154095.1 Myxococcales bacterium
GATGCCCTTGTCCGATGAAGTCCAGCCGTACGCGGGGGACGCAACCATTCGATTGCGCCATAAAATCGTGTATTTCAGTACGTTTGAGTGCGTCTATGACGGCGTCGATACTGGATTGTCCCGTATCTAGCTGCAGCTGAACCCCGACACTCAAGGCAGAGCGCGCGATGAATGCCTCGCTCAATGCCCCAGCAAAATTGGGCAGACAGATTCTTCCTGGGGTTACCTCGACGGTTCCGAGCGCGCCAACTTGCTCGGCCACTATCGACTCAAGCCCTTCACGACAAGTCCATAGCAGCGTCTGCGGGTTGCCCAGTGCAATGTCCAAGCGNNGGCTCGTTTGTGCCACTAGCCACTCGACGGCGCGCGGCCCGCCGACTTTTCCCAGGGCCTCAATCAGGACGCGTTGCTCGGGCAACGCGTGTTCACGTGCCGCGTAATCCAACAAAGCATCTTCAATGCCCGGTTGATTGATTTTGCCAAGACCAATAACCGAGGCGCGTTGAACGTTAGCGTTAGGATCGGAAAGCCGCGCGCACAGTTCTTCGACCAGGGCGGGCTCTGAATTCTCGCGTGCCACACGGGCTATCAAGCGAAGCAGACGCACTCGCGATGCCGGATTGGCCTCATTCAGATTTTGCCGAGCGAGCGATGCAGCGGGGACCCCAGCCCGGGCCAAAGAACGTTCAATGGGTGTCGCCTCATCGTCGGTCGCTTCAATCAGCGCGTGAACGGCTGCCTCCAATTCACTGCGAGCAGGTGTGTACCCTGGATCGGAAAAACGTGATTGCTCGCTCATGGACGCTGACCTCGCGGCTCGCCGCGGAACGTCTATAGCCGAATTGTGCCGCGAATGCATTTCTCGGCCGGGCGAATTAGGCGACCGTTAGCGACCCAACGTGCTGGCCGTGTAACAAAATCTGGTAGTGGGCATAAGTTTTGATATGTTGTCGAAGACGCAAACTAGCGGTGCGCACGAAGTCCACGTGCACTGGAGCAAAATTGCCCGTCGTCGGTGGTTGTCGGCAACTTCACTAGCGCCGTCTAGCAGAATGAGGTAGGCATCGGGCCCCTAATGATTCCCCGTTACACACCCCCAGATTTTGCCGAGCTTTGGTCGGATCGAACACGTTACCGCACTTGGCTAAAGGTCGAGCTTGCGGCCTGCGAGGCCATGGAAAGGGCTGGCTTGGTTCCAAAGGGCACAGCAGCCTCGATACGTGCACTAGGCCTCGATCCCGAGCCGGCTGCCATCGAGGAAATCGAAGCACGGACGAAGCACGACGTGATTGCGTTTCTCACGCACGTCGAACAGGTGGCAGGAGAACCTGCTCGCTGGCTGCACCGCGGCATGACGTCGAATGACGTCCTCGATAGTTCATTCTCCTTGCTGCTTGCGACTGCCGGTGACCGGCTCTTGACGCGCAGTGACGCGCTCATCAATGCACTGGCTCGGCGCGCCGAGGAGAACATTCACACCGTGATGATCGGGCGCAGCCATGGCATTCACGCAGAGCCCACGACATTCGGCATCGTTTTGGCTGGTCACCTCGCGGAAGTCAAACGTGCGCGCGCGCGGCTAGCAGCGGCCAAGCAAGAGGTTGCCTGCGGCAAGATTGCGGGCGCCGTAGGGACCTATGCGCATTTGTCTCCGGAAATCGAGCTCGACGCGTTGACACAATTGGGGTTAGTCCCTGAAACCGTACCTACGCAAGTAGTAGCCCGTGACCGACACGCGGCTTTCTTTTCTGCGCTAGCGTTGATGGCAGCAGCCATAGAACGTTTGAGCACCAACGTTCGACATTGGCAGCGCACAGAGGTGGGCGAAGCGGAAGAGCGGTTCTCCAAGGGACAAAAGGGCTCCAGCGCAATGCCGCACAAGCGTAACCCCATTTTGAGCGAGAATCTATGCGGCCTAGCGCGAATCGTGCGCGCCGCGGTGACCCCCGCGTTCGAGAATATCTCGCTTTGGCATGAGCGGGACATTTCTCACTCTTCCGTCGAACGTATGCTGGCTCCGGACGCTACGTCTACGCTTGCATTCATGCTCGACCGAGCCGCAGGATTGGTCGAGGGGCTCGTAGTCTACGCCGATCGAATGCGTCAAAATCTGGAACGCTCGGGTGGGCTTTACTTTAGTGAGGCCATCATGCTCGAGTTGGTCGGAAAGGGCCTCGCACGCCAGAAGGCTTACGAGATGGTTCAGCGTAACGCCATGCAGGCGTTTGCCGGGGAGGGAGCCTTTGAGGGGCTTTTGCTGGCGGACGCGGAAATTGGACAATACCTGAGCGAAAGTGAGATCAAGCTTTGCTTCGATTTGAAGCATGCGCTCAGATACGCCGAAGTCATCGTTCGGCGCGCTATTGATACCTAAGGCGATCCGTGACACACGACCCACATGACTGGCAGGCCCGCCACGCGCTGGGTGTCGTCCTGCCCAGTCACACACATTACAGACGCCTGGTCACGGGGGCAGATGCAACCGCATGCGTCGTCTTGAGTGGAATAGCAGGTGTCCCCAACCAAAAAGTTACAAGGCTTGTTGGCAGTGGCCTGAGACTTTGGAAAGCTTGGACCGCAATCCGACAAGGGCTTGGAAGCGGACGCGGAAGCCGAAGCGGCGTCGCCGCCCAGGCCAGATTGATCAGCCGCGGGTGTGGTTTCGACAGTGCCGCCGCAAGCCACGAGTCCTAACCCGAGACACAAGCCCAGTAACCGCAAGAAGCTAGTCGAAGTGAACGCCATGGAGGCAAATTGTAGCAAAATACGGACCGCGAGTCGAAAGTACATTTTCATGCAAAATTTCGTACTGGACTGTCACCAGAGTTGGCACTGCGGGAAATCCGGTGAGCCTGAAGTTGGCAGTAGAAGGTTGAGTGGCCGAGAAATTGTCGCAACGCGTGCCGCCCAACCCAACAATGAGAATGCGGCTCGGGATCCCCTAGCCATCAAGGAATCATCAAGATTCGGAGCGGCTGCGTGCATCGATTAGCCGCCTGCACTACGTACACGTTGGTCAATGCGTGAGTGATGGGCGAACCGTATGCGCGACGTAATGGTAGGCGACAAACTGGACCAATATCAACTCGATGAGTTGTTGGCCCGCAGTGGCATGGCTTCTATTTTCAAAGCCACTGATACATTGACTGGCAACACCGTAGCGTTGAAAGTGCCGTACCTACAATTCGAAAGCGATGTCGTGTTCCATGAGCGCTTCAATCGCGAAGAAAAGATTGGCACGCGCCTCGATCACCCATTCGTCGTGAAAGTCCTGACACCCAAGTACAAGACTCGAATGTACCTGGCGATGGAGTTTGCGCGGGGTAAATCGCTACGCGCACTAATAGACGAACAGAAACGACTGAAGGTCGACACGGCCATCGGCATCGCCGTGCAGGTGTGCGAAGCTTTGGTATATATCCACAGCAAGGGAGTCATTCACCGAGATTTGAAACCCGAAAATGTACTGATTGATCCTGACGGCAACGTCAAGATCCTGGATTTTGGTATCGCAATGGATGAGGCGGCTCGACGCCTGACGTGGACGGGGTTTTCGGCAACCCTTGGCACGCCGACTTACATGGCACCGGAACAAATCAACGGTCGCCGGGGCGACGTGCGCACGGACATTTATGCCCTCGGAACCATGTTGTTCGAAATGGTCACCGGAGAGCTTCCGTTCACTGACTCCGATATGCACACGCTGATGCGCGCCAAGACTACGGAATCGCCGTTTGCACCGAGTCATTTTATGGCGGACATCGACCCGGGGCTCGAGGAGGTAATCCTACACGCCATCGAGCGCTCACCCAAGGAACGGTATCCAGCCGCTGAAACCATGCTGGCAGACTTGCGGAACCCATCTGCCGTCAAGCCTCGCGATCGGTCGCAGATTCGTGCGTCAGCGGGGGCATGGGAGCGTATTCCACAGTCGATACGGACCGGCGCAATTGTTTTCGCCGTCATATCCCTCTTGTGTATCTTGATATTCTCGACCGCTCGGCGCTCGCCTCACCCCCCTTCTTCACAGCAGCCGCAGACGAGTGTACAGTGACGCATGCCCTCCCCCACCGAGCAGTCCCTTAACATCATCTGGGTGCTGCTTTGCGCCTTTTTGGTGATGTTCATGCAAGTGGGCTTCGCGATGGTCGAGACGGGTTTCACCCGCGCCAAGAACGCGGT
>PMCK01000065.1:0-231 GCA_003154095.1 Myxococcales bacterium
TACCGCTATCCCCACGATTACCCGGGACACTATGTTCCAGGCGAGACCTATTTGCCCGATGCAATTGCCGACAATAGATTCTACGACCCAAGTAACCAGGGAGTGGAACGGCAGGTGCTCGAGCGGTTGCAGCGATTGCGCGATTTGAAGGGTGGCAAGGGTAGTTAGGTTCGGAGCTTGCCCCAACCCCATAACTGCTTCATGCTGAAATGAGTTTAGATCAGAAGACCT
>PMCK01000065.1:253-17577 GCA_003154095.1 Myxococcales bacterium
AAGTAGTCGATGTTGACGGCTTTTTGCGCGGGTGTGAGCTTGTGTAAGAGCGCACAGACCTTGAGTGAGCGCGGGTTGCGCGTTTCGAGCTGGCGCAGCAAGTAGCTGATTGTGAGGCCTGAATCGATGATGTCTTCGACCAGAAGGACATCCTCGTCAACGATGGGAGCGGTCAAATCCTGCGTAATCTGTACGACTCCTGTCGACTGCGTCCCAACGCCATAACTGGCAACTCCCAAGAATTCCACACGCAGCGGCAGATCAATCGTCCGAATCAGGTCCGCCGCGAACACGAAGCTCCCCTTGAGCACCGTGAGTACCACCAGGGAGCCGCCTTTATAATCTTGCGTAATCTGGGCCCCGAGTTCGCGTACGCGCGTGGCAATTTCCTCCGCGCTGTAGAGGACTCGATCTGGGGGAGGAATCGATCGGGGCATGGTGGTTTCCTCATTAGGGCGTTAATTGCCGGCCGTCAACGGCAGCCGGCGGACGCGGGGTAGCCACCAAAAAGGCCTTCAGCAGTCAGCCTTGCTGATTCGCGTTGACGCTAAGGAGCCACGGACTCGCGTGCAGTGTGAACTGCGACGTGAATCCCGTCTGTTTCCCACTGGATTGAGCCGAGCACATCCGTGCGAAGGATTACCGTATTGTTTTCGAGAAGCCGGGCCAAAGTCGGGGGTGCTGGATGTCCAAATCGATTGCGGGCGCCCGCCGATATCCCGGCCCAGGTGGGCTGTACTGCGGCCACCCAGGGAGGGCTGGTCGAACTGCGACTTCCGTGGTGACCGACTTTCAGAAAGTCGGCCTTTAGCCGTGACCCGTATCGTTCGACGAGATCTTCCTCGGATTCGTGTTCCGCATCTCCAGGTAACAATAGACTCCGCTGGTTCAGGCGCATTTTGAGGACAATTGACGAGTTATTGGCATTCGATGCGGTAAGCGCGTTCGGGCAGGGTCCCAATACCTGCACCTCGGCTGCCCCGAACCAGTGAGGCTTTTTGCAGATCTGTTCCAGGCCAAAAATGGGAATACGCCGGAGTTTCAACGCAGCACGCAGATCCGGCAATGTATCCTCTGCCATCCACACCTCGCCGATGTCTACCTTGGGCAAAAACGTCAAGAGGCCCCCGAAGTGGTCGGGGTGCGGGTGAGTTACGACAACGACGTCGACTCGTTGGCGACGTCGCGCTCGAAATAGTGGCTGCAATACGGCCAAACCGGGATCGACACCTCCCGTGATATTGCCTCCGCCATCAATCAACATGCAGCGACCGTCGGGAAAATCGACTAGCAAGGAATCCCCCTGACCTACGTCATTCAATGTCAGCCTCAACTTGTGAAAGGGCTGCCCCTGGCTCCGGACTGCATATTCGACCGCCAGAAAGCACATAAAGGCCAATCCAGTCATGGCGAGCCGAGCGCGCCGACCCTGCGAAACGCACACGGCAAGCACACCGAGGGCGAGCAAATCGAAATGAACGCCCGAAAGGTAAGGCACTCGAACCCGGGCCCACTGCAGGGATGCCGTCACATGGGCAATTGCACCGACGAGCAACAATGCGCCCGAGGCACAGATCGCGAGACCCCGCTCGACAGCTGGCCAAAATGATGACGCCGCATGGACTAGACACAGAGGCAGGCTAGCGGCCTCCCCGAGCGGACCCGCAATTACGTTGGCAAAGATGCCCGCCATCGTGATATCCGGCGACATCAGGGCCAAAAATGGAGTGCAGGGTATCATTGCGCTGATCGTCGTTGCTGCGGCCAATGTCACTAGACGAAGCGGTGCTACCGCGATTTTCCTACACATTGCGCCCAGTTGGGTTCCGATCGTGATCAATCCCGATGTGGCCGCTGCCGAAAGCAGAAACGACAAGTCGAACCCGATCCAAGGATCTATCGCAGCCCCCACGATTAGACTTATCGCCAAGGCTTGCACGGCATTGATGCGTCGAGCGATCAGATGACCCGTGTACAATGCCGTTAGCATCCAGGCGGCTCGCCACGCTGAGCCGCTGCCACCCGCGAAATCTGCGTACAGACATGCGGTCAACGCGCCGAGCGGTGCGACGATTCGACCGACATTCGTTCGCGCCGCAAGCGGCGTAATCCGCAGCAAAAGGCCCTTGAGTGCCGTGACCCAAGTGACAATAGCAAAGACCAAGTGGGTGCCGCTCACCGCGAGCAAGTGGGAAAGGCCGCTTTGACGAAATGCCGCATCATCACCGGGTTCCAGGTCGTTTTCGCCCAAGACTAGCGCACGCCCGAGCGCTTCCGCTTTGGGCGCGAACGTAGCTGATATTCGCGACCTGACGTAATTGCGAGCCCGATCGATGTAACTTGCGAGGTCTTTGCCTTCGGCAACGGCCTCCACGAGTGAAGCCCCGCCACTCGCAATGACGCCAGACTCGGTGGCACTCGGTACTGGACTTTTCAGCCCGATGTTCTGCAGGAGCGAAACGGGACCGAGCTCAGCCACGAATTGTACGCGATCGCGGCGCGCCAGAGGCTTTGTGTCGCCAATCAGACGCAGGCGTGCTCGGTCGAAAAGTGGTTGGTCTTCGCAATCGATGCGGGTGGCATCGACGATAGTCACCATTTTTCCGCGATGCGAAGTCGGCGAAGCTACAACCAATCCTTCGCCCGAGCAGACCGAGTGGGCGCCCTCGGTCTGAATCCAGCGTTGCCGCTCCTTCAGATAGTCGTTGGACGCGTGCTCGGCGCGCCACGCCGTCAATAGCCCGAGCAAAAGCGCCAATAACCTGATGTGGGCCGCTGTGACCCCCCACAATAGCATCCAGGCCAGAATCGTAACGGCAATGGCAAGCAGCGGCGACAGGACGAAACCCGCACCGTAGGCCATCGCGCACGCGACAAGAAGCAGCTCACCGGGACGCACGGCTGCGCAATTGCAGCAAGCGGACCCGCGCCACAATTCTCAAGACTAGCCGTCAAATGACCGGAAAGCCGCCCCGACTGTGGCTGGCGATCACCGGCGAAGCCATGGCGAACGCGTCGCGACACCATGAGCGGAGACTGAAAGACTCGACGCCTTGAGATTCGGCACGACAAAACGCCGCGCGCAGGGCCTGGACCCTGCGCGTTATGCGAATCAATCATTCAAGGAAGTGCGGACAGATTCGGCAGAATTAGTTCACCCGCAAAATGTGGTGCAATCCAAATTCAAGCTTGGATCCGCCGAAGCGGTACACTGACACAAGGTGCAGTTATCTGTACAACCGGTGCAATTCGAGGCAGCGTTGCAGGCGGGCGGTGCCGCCACTTTTTCCAGACAAGCCCCTAACGCATTACCCTGATCAGGACACTCGCTAGTCGGGTTGACCGTGCCGGTATCATTGTTGCATGTCACTCCGCGAAGTAAGCACGCCAACACCGCTTGCCACTCTGCGCTGCAAGGCATACTGGCCGCAGTTCCCGCGACGCAATCCGACATGTCCGAATCGCTAATATGGCAGCCACCGGTTTGAAGGGCGGCAGCTACTTGAGCACAGGTGATGGCTGGTGGCGTCGAGGTACTGTTCAAAGGTGATTGCTGCGAATTCGTTGGCGCTTGCTGCGAGTTGCCGGGCGGTTGTTGCGAATTCACCGGCGGTACGGAATCCGTGGGCTGCTGAGGCGTCTGGATGGCGCTGCTCGACGTGGGTTGTGCCTGATATCCCGCGGTTGGTGTGGTGGTATTCGAGCTACCGCAGGCGCTTAGCCAAACCGCGCATCCAAGGAGCAAAAGAGTTTTCATAATCTCCTCCCGACCTGCGAGCGTGCATCGCGAAAACGGTGCCGCCCGCAGGAGTCAGTGACAGGACCAACTAGTTTATCAGAAATAGTAGAGCGCACCGACGTTGGCGATGAAGATGTTCCAGGGGCTGTCGTAGACGGATGT
Organism: Myxococcales bacterium; assembly: GCA_003154095.1. Lineage (GTDB taxonomy): Bacteria > Myxococcota_A > Polyangia > Polyangiales > Polyangiaceae > FEN-1139. The sequence continues at coordinate 4,155 of PMCK01000065.1, forward strand.
TCGCAGGTTCCAGTCACTACTGCTCGTGTGCTGGGACGCAGCGCCCGCCGGTGCGGCTGGAGTCGCATCTTGCCCAAGCTTGTCGTAGTCGAAGCGCAAGCCGACTGTTCCGAGCAGTGACAATTGGGGCAGCCCCATGAAACCAAACTGAATTTCTGCTCCTGCGCGCGCTCCCACATCGAAGTGAGTCCCCGTTTGTTTGGTCGCGGTCGCTGGCGCCAAAGTGCCTAGATCCCCGGTCACCTGACCATAACCGAAGTTAGCCTCGGGAATGATTTCGAACGTGAAGTGCTGGGCCGATGCGAGCGCAAGAGGCACCCCTGCGTGAAGAATGAAAGCCGATGTCTTCGGCCCGCTCGTTGATGCGGCTGGCGCCGGGTTGGTAGTGGATGTTCCTCCCAACCAAAGGCCCAGACCGAGGTCTAACCCGACCATCGGGTCGAGCCAGTAGCGCACTCCAACTACAGGCACAGGCAACGCCGGGTTTCCATAGACTGGAATACTCGCGCGCCCAAGGAATCCAACGGCGAGGTGACCCACTTCGGCATCGTGGTCACTGGCGCCGGCAACAGGCGCAGCTGCCGCGGCTGTGGGAAGTGCCATTCCAGCTTGACCTTGTTGGTTTGCCGGGGCGGGCGCCTGTGCGTTGGCAGCCGCCGTCGCATTGGTGTCCGCCTGCGCAGTTGGGGGCGCCTGGGTACCGACAGCGGCGTTACCTTGAACGCCAACCGCTGCAGTGCCGCCGGCTTGCTGGGCCATTGCTGAAAATGCTGTCAGCCCACAAGCCACGAACACAGCTGACGCGGTTGATAGTGATCTAATCATCGCAGAACCTCCTCGATTTTTGCCCTCAGGGTAGACTGCGGCTTAATCGCCGCATTCGGTCAGGGGCGACGCCATGCTGCCTTCGTATGAAACAAATGACCAAGTTTGCGGGTTTGTTTCCGAAACCGCGCAAGGCTTTTCGCAGCCAAGAACACTCAGGCCGAGTTGAGCGTAACTATTAAAAATGCCGACCTCAATTAAGCGAGCGGGGTCGGGGCCCTGCGAGCCAACACGAACAAAATAGGAAAGGCGAGGAGACCAGTGCGCTCCGGCAACGGGCGGACTCAACAATTCAAGAAAAATGGAACTCAAAAGCTGGCCAAATTCGCGGAAGATCCGATACGAACGCCTTGCTCGCCCAAAACAAGACTAAAATGCTCAACCGTGAAGCAAAGGGCGGATTTGCTCTTGGTCGAAAAGAGTCTCGCGGAGTCGCGCAGTCAGGCGCAGCGCCTGATCATGGCCGGCGTTGTGTATTGCTCCGAAAATCGCGTGGAAAAGCCTGGCGACCAGCTAGACGTGGACTCCGAGCTCATCGTTCGCCAACTTCAAAAATTCGTTTCGCGCGGGGGTGACAAACTCGAGGCTGCTCTGCTTGAGCTCAATATCAACGTGTCGGGCCTTGTCTGTGCGGATATTGGCGCATCAACCGGCGGATTTACGGATTGCATGCTTCAGCAAGGCGCGTGTCGCGTCTACGCGATTGACGTCGGACATGCGCAATTGGCGGACAAACTGCGACGTGACGCTCGCGTCTTTTCTCGTGAAGGAGTCAATGCCCGCCATTTGAAGGCCAATGATTTCCCTGAGCCCATTGACTTCGTCACCGTCGACGCAAGTTTCATTGGGCTAGACCTCTTGCTAGGAGCGATTGCCGATATATTGCCCGCGCGTGGCCAACTGCTCGCCCTGGTCAAACCTCAATTCGAGGTGGGTCGCAAAGAAGCTAGTCGCACCAAAGGCGTGATCCGCGACCCGCAATTACGCGAAGACGCTATTGCCAAGGCCAAAATCGCAATAACGGCCGCACGCTTCGAAATCCTTGGGTCCTGCGACTCGAGAGTGCACGGGCCCAAGGGCAACGTCGAACATTTCGTCTGGGCCCGAAGAACCTAGCTATCAGCTGTCAGCTGTCAGGAATTCCGCGTTCTTGCTGAAGGCTGACGTCTGACGGCTGAAGGCTCAGATCAATCGGTCATCGAACGCTTGAGTCGATCGACTTGGGCGTTCAGTTCGCGCACACCGGTTTGCTGTCTTTCAGCCGATATTTCGATACGCGAGCTCGATGCCAATATCTGTTCTGCGCCCTGTGCGTTCTGACGATGCGAATTATTGAGCTGCGTCACCATACTGTTAATATTCTCGATGTTGGTCGTGATGCGGCGCCCACCCTTGGTTTGCTCTTGAGTCGAGCGCTCTACCTGCTGAGCAATTGTTCGCATCTTCTCGCCACTGTTCATGATCAATTCAGAGCCACGAGCTTGCTGGGCCGTGGCTGCGGCGATTTGCTGAACGGTCTCGGCAATTCGACCAATTGCATCGGTGACTTGTTTGCTACCTTTGGCTTGTTCCACTGTTGCACGTGCAATCGCACGCACCATGTTCGTGCTCTTCTGTGAGCTCTCGAGAATCTTCTTGAGGGCCCGCTCAGCTTCGTTGGAAACCTCCACGCCTCGATCGACGTTCATGGCTCCGCGCTCGACCGCCTGAATTGCATTCTTGCTTTCAGCCTGGATTGTCTTGATAAGATCCGCGATTTCCTTGGTGCTGGCACCCGCGCGCTCGGCAAGATCCTTGATTTCATCCGCAACGACGGCGAAGCCCTTGCCGTGTTCACCGGCCTGAGCCGCGATGATTGCCGCGTTCAGCGCCAGTAAATTGGTCTGCTCGGCGACATCGTCAATCACGTTCAGAATCTGTCCAATCGCGTCGATTCTCGAACCGAGGTTCGAAATGACGGCCACGGCCTCCTGGCTGCTCTCTTTGATACGATAAATCTCGCCTATCGTCTTCAGAATGGCTTCTGCGCCGCGCTCGGCGTCCTGGGCTACCTCTTCCGAAAGCCGCGCCGTCTCGTTGGCGTTGGACTGTACCTGGTCGATCGATACGTCCATCTCGTTCATGCTTGAGCTGGTCTCTTCGGCCGTGAGCGATAGGGCGTCAACGTTCTTGGCGACCTCCTTGATCGAGAAGGCCATCTCTTCGATGCTGGCCACGGTTTCCCTGACGCTCGAGGCGAGATCCTGGATATTTTCCGCGACTTCGTCATTAGTTGCGGTCATTTGCAGAATCGACGAACTCGACTCCTCGGCGCTTGCCGCCAACACTTCTACGTGTTGTCCAATATCTTTGAGCGCACCGGCCAGCTGTCGGACGTTGCGCGACGTCTGATCGCCCGCCTCAAGTTGCATCGTGACCCCTTCGGCCAGGGATCGCAGTGCATCGCTCATGGTCGTCGCAACTTCGAACGCCAACTTCGCGTTGCCCGATGCTCGCTCCGCGCTTTCGATAGATTCACCCAATTCGCTCAAATCCTCGAACAGTGAGATCACCTCGGCAGACGCCTCGGCTGGGGCGCTCGCGCGCTTGCCCTGTCTGACGCGATGTAGGCCTTCGCGGATGCGCGGTATGAGTTCCCCTTGGTTGGAACCTCCGCCATCGGACATGAAAATTCCGATGATGGCCACGGCACCGAGCGCTAACATCGACCAACGAGGGTTGAAGTCGATCATGCTAAGTACGACGGCCAACAGCGCGACAGCGGCTATTGCCAGCAGTTGGCGTTGTGTGAGTCTGATCATAATGGAACTCGTCGAAGTCGACCTTGCTAGACCCCGAACGCTAGAGGGCAGAATATTTGACGAAACGGCCAAGGAACAAGCCCGGTGAAGTCCGGCCTTCGTGAAATACCGAGTTGCCGCGACCCAAGCCGGATATTGGCCCGAGAATCGGGCACTTGTTCCGCCACATAATGACATTCGCCCATCATCCGGCCCACTTTTGAGTCCTGCCGATTTCCGCAACGTTTGTGCAGGCCTCGGGGGTGGCTGAAGGCTTGCGCGATCCTTGCCCGGCCTCTAGGGTGCCCATCGCGATGCGTGCGCGGTCTTTCTTAATTCCCGGGATGCTGTTGTTGGTGCACTGCGGTGGACCGGGGCCGGAAACCAACATCCGTCATCCGCGTAAGCCTGCATCGACGACTGGTGACCATTCTTTGCCAGGTCTGCCCGCGTTCGTCGTAGCCGAAGTGCCCTCTGGAACTCAGGGCCCCGTAGTCACTTCGCGCAACGAAAGCTCGCTTGTCGTCTGGGCAGAGTCCAATTCCGCAGGCGGTTGGCAATTTCGATCGGCGGCGATTCAGTCGCCCGGTGCCAAGGTTTCCCCCGCGATCGAACTCGGACAAGCACCCTCGAGTCTCGAACTTCTATTTTTGCGCTACCTCAAGGATTCTGGCGCTCTTTTGGCTTACACCCACGCGGACAATAACGGCGGCCATCGGTTCTCCGCGATGCTTCTCGATGATAAGGGCCGCGCACAGTCGGAACCGGTTCTGCTCGGTGTCTCGAGCGAGGCGCTGCTTTGGATTGAAGTGGTTCCCACCTCGAATGGACCGCTCGTGATTTGGGCCAGTAGTCGCGGAGACCGAGCGGACGTGCGAGCAGCAGCGCTCAGCACACAAGGCAAAGTGCGCGTTGCTGCCCGAGACGTGGCGAGCGATCTACGCGCCTGGCAAGTGGCATCCACTTCGCAAGGCGCCGCCTTGGCAACGGTCCGCGCAGTATCGAACAAGGTCAATGGTCCGGTCAATTTGACATTCCTAGACGATTCGGGTGCGGTAACCGGTTCATCCGTAGCGGTCACGCAGAGTGAGACCGCAGAGCTTGACCTGGATGTAGCAACGATCGGAAGCAATTGCGTCGTCGCCTGGACCGATAGGCTCAAAGGTGATGCACGCCTTTACACGGCTGCCGTCGATACTTCAGGTAAAATCGTCACGGCGGCTCACCCCGTTACGCCGCCGCTCGGGGATCAGTCCCTGGTCAAGTTGGTTGCCCGACGGGGCGCCGCGCGCGGTTATCTCGTGTGGGAAGACATACTCGCGCCGGCTTCCGTGCGAAGGCTTCAAGTGGCGTCGGTTGACGAAAAGGCCCAATTGGGCCAAGAACGCCGATCGCTCGCGTATCCTGAAAGTGCCGATCGCACGCCGGAAATGGTCGCAACCGATCAAGGGCTTACATTCATCACGAGAGTTCCTACCTCTACGCTGCAACAGCTCGCGGCGCCGCTACGATTCGACCCGACCTTTGACGGTCAGGAAGCACCGTTCGTGCCCATCTTCGTCAGCATGTCGGAAAAATTGGAAGTCACCGGAGTGGCGCCCCTGCTGCTGGATTCGCGACCTAGTGTTCCGACCTTAGTTTGGGGCCTTCACTGCCACAATAGTGGCTGTTTCATGTTGGCGGCTCTGAGCGGTGATCTTAGCGCTGCCGTATTGGGCGTGGAACTTCCGCACGACGTGCGAGCGAGTCGTAGTTTCTTGAACCTTGGCAACCCAAAGCTCTCCAAGAACGTGACCGGCTTTGATGCAAGCGATTCGAATTTGCGCGCCTGGTTGGTTCAGGCCCCAGAAACCGGAAAAAAGCCACGCCTTTCTGCGGTACGAGTGATTGCGGAATCCGAACCCCTCGCAGACTTGGCAGTGTCCCTGGCGGGAGATGTCCCGCTCGTCTCGACTTTGACCTATTTCGATCCAGCAGCACCACTCGCGCCCCAGAGCGCGCCCGCCGAGGATGGGCGTCGTGAACCCCTGCAAGCGCGCATTGATGTTCGTGGACCACTTGGCGAAACTACGTCATCGCGTGGCTTCGTGAGTTTGCGAGCGCGCTCGGCGGGCGGCCTTTCCTGGGCGGGATCTGCTGATGGCAAAGACAAATTGCTGGCTTGGAGTGCAATCGATCAACGGCTGCCACAGGTATTCGTCACCGTATTCGACGAATCCGGCAAGAAGCGCGTTCAACGCATGATCACCCACACAAAAGGGAATATCGTCGATGTAGCTGCAGCGGCTACACCGCTTGGATTCTTCGTTGGTTGGGTTGATGACCGCGCCCCGAACGCACAGGCGTACGTTGCTCGATTATCTCAGAGCCTGGATCGCCAGGGACCGGAGCAGCCGGTGAGCAACATGTCTAGCGGCAAAACTGGTCTCGAGCTTCTCTCGACCGGTAATGAACTTTGGGCGGTTTGGTCCGATACGCGAGAGTCGACGATGAATCGCGCTGACATATTTCTGCGTCGGTTTTCCGTGACGGATGGTCACCCGCTCGGAACAGAACAGCGATTATTCGAGACGCCCTCGCATTCCCACAGCCCAATCATGTCTTCGACCGATTCGGGCGTTCTAGTTGCGTGGATGGAGAGCGAGCCACGCGGAGAGAGTCCGGAAGGAATTGCGGCCGTGCGGATAGCCAGGCTCGACGAGCAAGGTCGTCCGGGCAGTATGCGCACGGTTCAGGTTTCAAAGGGTATGGCTACGACCTTCGGATTCAATTGTCTGAAGAAGGAGTGTCACCTGGTCGTGAGCGTGGACGTCGGCGGAGTCGGTCAGATCGAAGGCGCGCTGATCGATCCGCGTTCGGACAGCCCAATTCAGACGATCCCGCTAATCCGCTCACTCGGGCCCGCTGACGAAAGCGTCTCCCCGGTGGTTGCAGGCAATGACGCTTACTGGGTCGATCGAAGCACGCCCAAAACCGTCAGAGTAATGCGCGCCGCTATCGAGTGGTGAATTTTGCGCCAGACGAGGGCGGATCGTTGAATATAGAATCGTTGAATATAGACTAGTGCGAGCCCATTGCAGGTTTGCCGGTTTGCGCACACCAGCGTAACCAATGGTCGATAATGACTATTGCCACCATGGCTTCAGCCATGGGAATGAAGCGTGGCAAAAGGCACGGATCGTGGCGGCCGAGCGTACGTATATCCGTGCTCTCGCCCTTGCTATTTACGGTAGTTTGCGGCTTCGGGAGGCTGCTGGTCGGCTTGACCGCGGCCCGCAAGATGATTGGCATGCCCGACGAGATGCCGCCGAGCATGCCCCCGTGCCGATTCGTATGTGTCTGAATGCCTTCCGGTCCACTATTGCTGAAAAACAGATCGTTGTTTTCGCTGCCTCGCATCGTGGCGCAGCGAAACCCAATTCCATATTCGAAGCCGAGCACTGCCGGTAGACTCAAGAGGGCTTTGCCCAGATCGGCCTTGAGCTTGTCGAATACGGGCTCGCCGAGGCCGGCGGGTACTCCGCGAGCTACGATTTCTGCAACCCCACCAATCGAGTCCATTTCGCGGCGAGCCTGCTCGATCAGCTCAATCATTTTTGGCACCACGCGGGCGTCGGGACAGCGCACGATATTGGGCGCTCCGTCAGGCAAATTCTCGACTTGCTCGAGCGTTACTTGTGATGGGTCGTCAATTTGAGCGCTGATCGGTCCAACTTGTTTGGTGTAGCCAACCACTTGCCCGCCAAATGTCTCGAGCATCAGTTTCTTGGCAACTGCGCCCGCGGCTACGCGCGCAACCGTTTCCCGCGCACTAGCCCGACCGCCCCCGCGAAAATCGCGGCTACCGTATTTTCGATCGTACGTGAAGTCGGCGTGCCCCGGCCGATAGCGATCTTTGATTTCTTCGTAGTCGCGACTTCGCTGGTCCTGATTCCGAATCAAGATCGCGATACTGGTACCCGTCGTGCGTCCCTGAAACACCCCGCTCAGTATTTCGGGCGTGTCCGATTCACGACGTTGCGTGACCAGCGAGCTCTGCCCGGGCTTTCTTCTCGCCAAATCGGCGTACAGATCCTCTTCGGTCAGCTCAAGGCCCGGGGGGCAGCCGTCGATAATGACCAGATTGGCGGGCCCATGCGATTCCCCCGCTGTGGTGATTCGAAACGCCCTACCAAAGCTGTTTCCGGCCATTGTCCAATCGCAATACTACGGGCATCAGTGCTTAGCCAGTTCCCTGGTGAGGCCTAGCTAGGGGCGCTTTGGCAATCAGAGCTTCGACAGACTCAACCAGCTCATCCACGCCCAGGGTCTTTTGCACCCACGCCTGAACTACGTCCCGTGGCAACCCTTCGGCAGTTTCCATAGGCCTGCCCGACAAGACGACGCGCCGCACCTTCGGGAACTGGGCGCGAACCTTGGTAAGCAACTGAACTCCGTCTACGTTCGGCATCTCGTAGTCGGTTACGAATACATCGCAGGGACCGCGCTCGAGATGTTCGAAAGCTTCAGCTGATGACGACAGCGTTGTCACTTCCCAGGTGGGTCTTCGTAACTTGAGAGCTCGTTTGAAACTGCGCAACACGGCAGCGTCATCGTCGACGATGATGACGCGCAGCAGCGCAGCAACTACTCTCAAATGAGAGGGGGGCGTAGGACGTCGGGGCACAGAGTTATCGACAATGCTATTTTCAGTTTAGTTGGAAAAACCGACCTGAATGGTTTCGGTTATTGTCTCATGGCTCATTTTAGCACAGAATTGATTAGCCGACCAATAAGTTGCAGAATTTTTCTTCAATTAGTGAGTTGCCGGTGCAAAGCCTGCTTGTCCCAAATTGGCAGCCAATTGACGCCACAACGTTGTTTATAGCCCCCGATATATTCTGAGCTCCACCACTTGTTCGCCGACATCATCCAAGTGACCCGTGCTACCGGATCCGAGGCACAGCCACGGAGAATCTCGACTTTTGTCCTCTGGAATCACGTCCTTTACTCTAATTGCAGGCATTCTTACCGCTTCAATTATCGTGGTTCCCTTTCTCCTGCTCTTCTTCCGACGTGATTCCAGTCACGACGCAACCAAATCAGCCGATGACCCGGATTTATCGGAGCATCCCGACGACTAACGCCGGACTGGTTCGCGCGGCAGACGTACCTTGAAGCTGCTGCCGCCCCGATTGAATTCCAACAAGACGTCCGTGCCATCGGCGCCCGCAAGCCTCCCTCGGGCGTCCGCCATGGAATCTGGGTGCACCCCTTCGATGCTCATGAGCGCATCACCGGGAGCGATGCCAGCGCGCTCGGCCTCGCTCGCTGGCGCTACCGATGCAACGACCAGATTCGCACCCTGTTCGGTGAGAGTGACGGCCACATTCGCCGTTTGACCCGTAGGCAATTCATCTCCTGAAGGCGAGGTGAGCCGAATCGAAATGTCGTGGATCTCGCGGCCTGCAATCACCTCGAGCGGCGAAGAAGCACCGCGGCCAACAGTGGGTGCATAGGCGTGAAGCGTGACGGTGCCCGATGCCACGGACTTAAGCACGAATCGCCCATCCTGGCGCGTAATCGACATCGTCGAGGGCAGGCTGCCCGCGGCAAGGTACGCGGGTACGGGATACGTGGCGACTCGTGCAGCCGGCACGGGATTGCCACTCTTATCCACTACGACACCGGTTATTTGTCCTGGCTCGGAAAGATCGATGTCCTCTAGCTCGAAGGCTCGGTCGTCGCGGGCCGTTTGCTTTACCTCCGCGTCGTGGTCTACCGGGGCAAAGTCGTCATGTTCTACATGCAAGTGAATCGAACCCGGCGCGACGTCGCGCAGGGTCCACTTGCCTTCGCTATTCGTCAGTACGACGCGGCGCTGACCCCCGTCCCCAACGATGGTTACCTGAGCGCCCTCGACCGTGCGCCGCCCGCGCACGCTAGTGATCCTTCCGGTAACCACGACGCCGCGTTTGAGTACGACCCGGAGGTTCTCTGAAGCGGCTTCGACAGTCTCTGAACTTGGTACGAAACCCGGCAGCTCACAGCGAATACGCAAGGCCAGACCGCGCGCATCGGCAACCGCTACCTGACCTTCGGCGTTCGTAAAGGACGTCCTTTTTAACGGGATTTCCGCGGAAAGCGAGGCAACCTGCAATTCGGCGTTTTCGAGCGCGTTGCCCTGTTCGTCGGTGACGGTAAATCGAACGGGTTCGCGCTCGGCGGGCAACACGATCACGACCGTTTCACGACGCCCCTCGTGCAGCGTTAGCGATCGGCGAACGGGATTGCGCTGCGTTTCGCTCGACGGTCGCTCTACGGTCAACGTGATGTCGAGTGGTACGGCGGCAAATGCAAAGCTGCCGTCGTCGGCAGTAATCGTCGTGCGGGCTGTGGTGCCCTTGACGGCGGCAAGATCCACGCGCGCGCCGCCAACCGGAAATTCCCTGTCGTCAACCACGCGACCTTCGAGGCGTCCGCCCTCGTGCAGAATAACTTTCACTTCCGCTTCGCCGCCGGGTGCGAGTGTGACAACCTCGCTGATGCCTTCGACATATTCGGGATGTCGCACGATGGCGCGCAGGCGCCCCGGCGTGACCGGATGAGCTCGAAATGTGCCGTCGCCGCGCGACACCCAGGGCTCGAGATCGGGTAGATTGATGCTGCTCATCGCGCCGGAGAGGCCCGACGCGGACGTATTCGCGCCGCCGAGCAGCGTTTCCGTGCCGGGCAAAACCCAATCCCCCAAACCGGCAACAGCCCCCGGGATCCCGGGAATGGGACCGGGCATCACGCCGAGTTCGCCCGCGGGAAGAAGGGCGGCGCCTCTGGCCAATGACCAGTCGAAGTGCGCCGAGCGCATGGCGCGCAGTGCTGGCGTTTCCGCAATCGGCAACCCCACTTGATCGGTGCCCACGATCTCGATGCTGGCGCCCGAGATGGCGTGATCGTGAATGTCCACGACTCTGCCGGTCAATGTAGCCCCTCGAACCAAGGCGATCCGCAATTCGCCTTCGAGATGTTCGGGGATGGCGACCGTGCCGCCGCCCACGAAATCACTGGCGCTCGCCGAAGCGGTTGCAGGCCCTGGCGCAATTGGACCGAGGCGCACCGTACCCGTCGTGCCAGTGCGACCGCGTAGCGGAAAACTCGAAAGGCCGAATTCAGCGACGACGACCGCCGCGTCCGGCACCGGAGGTGCATTGTCGGCCTCGCCGTCCGTGACGCGAATCGCCGCAAAACGTCCGGGAACGAGCCTTAGAACGACCTCGCGCTCCTCGCCGCGTTTGAGTTCCAAGCCGAGCTCGGTTCGACTGACCTCAGTGTCCAGCGTCGCTCGCAGGTCGAAGCTCCCGGCGAGCAGCCCGCGAATCAGTGCCGAACCATGCTCGTTGGTTCTTACTGAGCGCGCGGGCCACAGCGATGATCCCGCGATCGTGACCAGTGCATTGACTGCGGGACCGCCATTGGCTCGTTCGACTCGCACGATAAGCGCTCCAAGGCGGCGCAACGCCAACGACACGGGACCCGAGACGCCCGCTCGAGCTACCGATTCGTAGCCGGGTGCGGACGCCTTCACTGTCCAAGGCGCCTTTCCGAGTCGCAAAAACCTTGCGACGGCGTCGGTTCCCGTCAGAGCTCCGAACGGCAACGGGTCATGCCCCGTGACAAGAACAGTTGCCTGCTTAATCGGCAGGTTCTGCTCATCCGTTACGGTGACTTCGAGCGAGTGCGCAGGTTCTAGCGATAGCGTGAGCGAGCGCGGTTCTGCCTCGAGCAGTAGCTGAGAAGAAGTGCGCGCATAGCCACGCGCTTCCGCCAAAATCCAAACGACTCCGCGCGGCAGCGACCGCAGGTGAGCCTGGCCTTCGGCGTTGGTGGTTGCTTGACCCGCGTCGAAGTACTCGCGATCCTTTTGCCAAAAGACGCGCACTTGCGCATCGGGGATTGGCTTTAGATCACTACCGCTGCCGGCATCAAGAGTGTCAGCGCGGGAGCTCGTGTCTCGAACCACGACCAAGAGCGAAAGCTCGGCGTCTCGAAGCACGCCCGCGTCAGGCACTGTAGGTGCGCTCACCTTGGGGCGCACGCTCGTGACCCGTGTGTCGCGCAAGCGCCAAACGAATAGCAGAAATGCCAGCATGGCGATGCCGACAGTTATCCACCTAAGGGTTTGCCTCACGACACGACAATAACGCTCAAAGGGGCTCGCGGCCTTCCCTTGTAACGGCGATTAAGACAAGGCACCGCCTTTTTCCGGCGTTTTGAGCGCCCCCACCCTCCCGTCGGTTTCCCCCGAGGGCGGGCTGAGCTATCTTTGCTCGATGCCGCGGACGCTGATGGCTTTTACCCTGATAGGGTTATTGGGGTGCAGCGGACGCGGCGAGCGGCCACCCTATGCGACGGCTCATTACAACGTGGGCACCGGCGGTACTGACTTCAACGTCGCGAACGCCAGTAAGTGTGGCCCGCCAGTGCCCGATGCCGGCCTGTGTGGCAACCAGATTTTGCCCACGCAACAGGACCGTCCCAACCTGTACTTCGTGATCGACGCTTCTGGGAGCATGGCCGATACCTTTGACGGGGTAAACACGAAGTACACGGCGGCCGTCAGCGCCATTGTGAATGTGCTCGAAATCATCGGGCATCGGGTGTCATACGGCGCCGCACTATTCCCGGTAGGTGACGTTTCAATCGGCGACAACTGCGGTCTACCTGGCAGTGAAATATTCAAAACACAACCAGGAGATTCGGTGATTTGCGCAATCAACGGGAAAGTAGGCGACGTCCTAGGCGGTTTTCATGAATTGCTCAACCTGCATAGGCCCGGTGGAGGAACACCGCTGAGCGCCACATTGACCAATCTCAAGTCGACTTTGAAGGATCTGTCGGGAAAAACAGCAGTAATCTTGGCCACGGACGGTGCTCCGAATTGCAATCCCAATGCGACTTGCGATGCATCGCTCTGCGAAACGAACTTGGCAGGAGGATACTTCCTTTCCAACGGAACGCCCTGCGCGGCACCCGTTAATTGTTGCGATGAAGCCGTTGTTCCTGGCGGTTCAACGAGTTGCGTCGACAATGTGGCAACGAATGCCGCATTGGCGGATCTAAAGAACGCGGGCATCCCGACTTACGTGATCGGTCTGCCGGGGATAGTGAATACTCTGGCTGCCGTCCTCGACAGCATGGCTGTCGCCGGAGGCACGGCTCGCAGCGGTTACCCGCGCTACTACGAGGTCACTGATTCTCAATCCCTTGCCGATGCCCTGCGTACAATCGCCACGCAAATTGCAGTATCCTGTACCATCAGTCTCGCCGAAGCCCCTCCGAACTGGGGGCAGGTCAACGTGTACCTCGACTCCGAGGAGGTACCGCAATCCATCGACGATGGTTGGCAGCAAATCGACAATCAGACGCTCGAAATCATCGGAACGTATTGTGCGACATTGCAGACAGGCAACGTATATCAAGTCCAAGTGACTGCCGGGTGTACGACGTACGTGAATTGATTCAGGGCGCGCGCCGTTGCCCGCCGCTTCGCCTTCTCGATTCTGGCCGCGACCAGGAACGAAAGCGCGGGCTAGCGGAGAATTCCGAGCGTGCCGATTGCCGGCGCATCCGGTCATGTGGGTGAGGTTGGCGTGCCGGCTGAAGGAGTCCCGTTCGGCTTTTTTGTTTTTGACGGCACGCACACGTCTAATTACGGCTAGCGTACCGCCGTTTCGGGGCCGACCGTGCCCGGTTTTGCTTGACGCCGGGCTACCCCTGGCTACCCTGTGCCTCCCATTCCAGCTTAGCTCAGTCGGTAGAGCAGGCGGCTGTTAACCGCCGGG
>PMCK01000510.1 GCA_003154095.1 Myxococcales bacterium
ACCAACGCCATGGCGCCTAGAGTTGACCAACCGAGCAGGAGAAAGAATTCCGTTCGATATATCCGATGCTCCGGAAGATATGAACCAGCTAGCAATGCTACGAGCCCGCCGAGCACGCACAAGAAACTCATTGCGTAGTAGGAGAATGAATCCAGCGCCAACTGCGAAATACTGACGGATTTTTGGATTTCTGAGCCGGATAGCCCCATGGCGAAAGCGAAGCAGGCACCGGCGAACATAACGACGGCGGTACCCACCGCCAATTCGCCAGACGCATTGCCGTCCGCCGACGGCTCCTGCACCTCGGTTGCGCCCTTACCCGCACCGCTGCTCAGCGCATCGGAAAGCATGAGCAACAAGAGCCCCAATGCCACGACCCACAGTGGTGATAGCGCCATTAGAGTGCTCATTGCCCACCTGCCGAGTTGGGCTTCGCTTCCACGGCACTAGCCACGGTCGGAAGCTCGGGAATGGCCGATGGATCCTCCGGATACCCTTGTTCGAGCGGACCTCCGCGCCTGGGCAGCAGCACCGCGCGATTCGAATCATCCGGCATGTCCTGATAGGCGCGCCGCGCGTCCTTGTATTGCTCTATTACCGCCGTTACACTTTGGCTCGAACGATCGAGAAATATCGAAGGAAAGAGCCCGATTACGAAGATCAGAATGATTGCCGGGGCAAGTACGACCGTCTCTCTGACCGTAAGATCTGGCAATGAACGATTCGCATTATTGGACAATGGTCCAAAGAACATTCGCTGAACCATCGACAACATGTACAAAGCCGCCAGAATTACCCCTACCGTCGCTAGCGTTGCTTGAATTGTGGCGAAGCTGCCTAGGCTTTGTGACGCAAAAGTCCCCAGCAAGACCATGAACTCCCCAACGAACCCATTTGTTCCAGGAACTCCAATGCTGGACAGCGTCACAACCACGAATATTGCAGCGTAAATGGGCATGACGGAAGCGAGGCCGCCAAATTCCTGGACCGAGCGCGTATGGCGGCGATCATAGATTACACCAACCAACAAGAAGAGTGCGCCAGTAGATATCCCGTGATTGACCATTTGAAGCAGTGCGCCTTGAACGCTTGCCTGCGTCGCGGCGGCGAAGCCAAGCATAACGAAACCCATGTGGGCCACTGACGAGTAAGCGACCAGTTTCTTGATGTCGTCTTGTCGCCAAGCAACTAGCGCACCATACAGAATGCCTGCAACGATGACCAAGCCGGCCAAATTTGCGCCGACTGCCCACGCTGGACCGCCGAACATACCCATGCAATATCGCAAGTATCCGTAGCTTCCCAGCTTGAGCAAGACGGCTGCAAGGATGATGGAACCACTTGTGGGTGCCTGAACGTGCGCATCAGGCAGCCAGGTGTGCAGCGGGAACATTGGAACTTTGACCGCAAATGCAAGGGCGAAGGCCCCAAAGCACAACCACGCGGCGGTGTGACTCAAGTTGACGTGGCGTAGCGCCAGGTAGTCGAACGTATAGTAACCCGCAATTTGCTTGTGGGTGATTACCAAATATAGAATTGCCGCGAGCATCAACACGCTGCCGGCCATCGTGAACAAAAAGAATTTATACGCGGCCTTGATTCGTTCGACGCCTCCCCATACGCCAATCAGGATGATCATTGGAATGAGCATGAGTTCCCAAAAGACGTAGAACAAGAACAAGTCAAGGGCTACGAAGGCACCGAGCATTCCGGTGTGCAGAAGTAGTAGCGCAAAGCAAAGATCCTTGATGCGCTCCTTGATCGAACCGAATGCTACAATTGCCGCAATCGGTGTCGTAAACGTTGTCAGCAGCACCATCCAGAAACTGATGCCGTCGACGGCCACGTGGTATCGAATGCCGAATCTTGGCAGCCATGGCGCGATGTACTGAAAGTGCCACCCAACATCCATTGGGGCCCGCAACAACAGCAGGGAAACTGCAAAGTCGACGAGCAGAACTCCCAACGTAAATGCCTTCAAGAATCCCGCTGATTGCCGCGGCAAGAGGAGCAGGACGACAGCGGCTACCATCGGCAGAAACACCACTACATTCAAGAGGTGGGGCCATTCTTGCGCCGGCGCCGAAGATTGCTGAACGCCTGGCCACAACCCTCGAACGAATGCAAGGAGCAGCACACCAATTACCCCGAGTGTGAATCGCTCGAAGCGGCTTTTCCGACTCGGTATTAAGGCGCCGACGGTGAAGGCCATAATGTATGGCACGAAGTCAATGAGAGCTTTACCAAGCGATGTCACTGTGGTTGTCCTGGTTGAATGGCGTGGCTTGGCGCATTGAGTTCATTTTGCCCGCGTGCCGAAGGGTCTTTGGGTTGAGCAGCGGCATCTGGGTTGTTGTTCGTTCGCGTATTGCGGGGCCCCAATTGCTCTTCTGCTGGTCGTTCCAGCTTGAATTTTCGAGTTGCCTCGCGACCAAAGATATCGCGCACTTGAAGTGTAACGGTACGTCGTTCGGTCCTCGCGAGCTCGACATCTATGGATAGCTGATCACCAAAGCTCGGAGTCTCGAATTGTCCGTCACCGTTGGAATCCCACCGGTAACCGTAACCAATGCCCGGTTCGGCAGAAAGCTTGTATTTGCCGGTCTCGTGGTCCGTTGCTATCGCAGCCTCGGCGTGGGGCGTCATCATGAACCAGCTAATGCCGCCTAGGCCAAGCACGATGAACGCCGCATAAGTCTGCACGCGGCCGGTTTGAAAGAGACGGACGCTGCTTCCCAGAAGGGCAATTACGAAGCTGGTCACCCGCGATAAAATCCCGTCCACTATCCATTTGTCGAACCAAACACAAATGTCGGCAATGAGTTCTAGCGTGCCTACGATTGTCTCCCTGTACAGCTCGTCGATCCGCCACTTCTCGTAGACAAGCTGATAGAGCGCGGGATTGCGTTCCACGAATCGCCGAGCCGGCTGCCCCTTTGCGACGAGGTAAACCCAACTTGCCCAGGCCGTTCCAAGAACGAAAGCAAATATTCCAGGCAGCAGGAGTACATGCTCAAGCTGCTCGCTGTTGGGGCGTGGCTTGATATTTTCGAACTTGCCAAACGAACTCGCGAGGAAATGCTCGAGTGGTGTGTAGTGAAATACGGCGGCATTGAAAACTCCTGCACCCAGAGCAAGAGTTCCAAGTATGACTAACGGCAACGTCATTGCCCAGGGAGACTCGTGCGGGGCGGGGCCGCTCGAGTGAACCTCAGGTTCGCTTGAATGGGCTGATTTCGCCGCGATTGCCCAGCCGCGGAACCGGCCAAAGAATATGCCGACGATAAGTCGGGTCATGTAGAATGCCGTCATCACCGCACCGAGCGTGCCCAGGCTTAGTAGAACGGACGAGACCCAAGGCGGTGACACGAAAATGCTTATCGGCCCAGTTGCAGTTTCCAAGGTACCGCTGGCTACCGGGGAAGCCACCGATAACGTGAATGACTGAAATAGGATTTCATCCTTGGAGAAGAAACCACTCGTGAAGGGCACGCCCACGATGGCCGCCCAAGATGCTGCAAACGTGATGAACGTGATCGGCAAGTATCGACGCAGCCCACCCATGTTACTCATGTCTTGCGCGGCATTCGTGTCGTGGATGCGTGCATGCATCGCATGAATGACGCTACCGGCGCCAAGGAACAAGCATGCCTTGAAGAACGCGTGGGTTACGACGTGAAAAAATCCAGCCGTGAACGCGCCTACGCCGACACCCAAAAACATGTAACCCAACTGACTTACTGTGGAATAGGCGAGCACCTTCTTTATGTCACGCTGTGCAAACGCTATTGTCGCCGCGAAGACCGCCGTAACCGCTCCAACAATTGCCACGATGAACATTGCAAACGGGCTGAGCACGAATACGGGCGCCATTCTACAGACGAGATAAATACCTGCCGTCACCATTGTTGCGGCGTGAATAAGTGCACTTACTGGTGTCGGCCCTGCCATTGCATCGGGCAACCAAACATACAGTGGAATTTGGGCACTCTTGCCGGCACATCCCAGAAACAGAGCTAGCCCCACTAGTGTCGCCGCGGTTGCATAGCCCGGTGACAACAACCAATGTGCCGCGCCGGTAATTCCAAGGATCTCGAATGGTCGGGCCGCGACGTAGGCGAGCGCACTCGTTCCGGACCATATTTCCACCGGCGTGACTAGCTGAGCTGCCCCGGTTTGGATTCCGGTAAAATCGAGCGCACCCACGTATCGAACCAACAAGCCCATTGCAACCAACAGGCCGAAGTCCCCAATCCGGTTGACGATGAATGCCTTGGTTCCGGCGGCGGCATTGGCTGATTCCTTGAACCAGAAACCAATTAGCAAATAGCTGCACAGGCCGACTCCCTCCCACCCCACGAACAATACGGGGAGGCCGTTTCCAAGAATCAGAACCAGCATCGAAAAGATGAACAAGTTCATGTAGGAAAAGAAACGGTGGTAACTGGGATCATCCTGCATGTATTTCGTCGAATACAAGTGGATCAGGAATCCGACGCCGGTGACGATCAGCGACATCACGCCGTTGAGCGCATCTACAAAGAACCCGAACGTAATTGGGATGTCGCCGATGTCGTTGATCCCACTCAGACGCAACCATTCCCAGCCATCCCATTTGAGACGTGTAACGGGCGCCGGGCCGTGACTTGAAGCTATCAGCAGCCAAACGGTGAACACGCAGGCAATGAACGATACCCCGATGGCCGCGAGGGCCATCAACGTCACTGCTGAACGACCTAGGCGTTTGCCGAAGATTCCGTTAACAATGGCGCCCAATAAGGGCATGATAATTATGACCAAAATGGGAGCATAATTACCGGGCAGCAGGGGCGGGGATGTAATATCCATGAATTAATGCCGAAGAATGTCCGCGTCGTCGCTGTGGACGCTGTTACGGAGTCGATAAAATCCGAGTATGATTGCTAGGCCTACGGCTGCCTCGGCGGCAGCGACGGCAATCACAAAAAACGCGAAGACTTGGCCGGTCATCGAACTTGGGTAGAGTCTATTGAACGCCACCAGTAGCAAGTTCGTGGCGTTCAGCATGATTTCGACGCACATGAGTTGAATCAATACGTTACGTCGGATCAAAAAACCTAGGCCTCCGATCGAAAATAGCAGTGCAGCCAGCAGCACGTATTCCTGGACGTGGTAACTCAGCGGCGTCATAGCGTCGAATCCTTTGTGATGGGCTGCGCCGCGTCGCGCGGCTCCACTGGCCCACCGAAGAAACGGTGGGCACTCGTCAGATTGTTGGGAGATAATGCGGTTCTTTTGTGTCCAGTTCTTGCCACAGCAATCGCGCCAATTACGGAGACGATGAGTAACGCCGTGGAAAGTTCGAATGGCGCAAGCGCCTCGGAGTACAATTGTTTGCCGACGGATTTCACCGACCCAAAATCCTCGGACAGGGAGGGGAAATGGCCGTTTGTCGCGCGCGAGTACACCTGAATCGCCCGGTAGGCAGTAAATAGCACTATTGCGGCAATCCCGATTCCACCAGCAATTCGCGCGACAGGCGACCGGTTGCCGGTGGGTCGCTCCATGGCATCTGCCCCGAGCAACATCAGGACGAAAACGAACAGAATTACAACGGCACCCGCGTAAACGATCACCTGCACAGCGGCCAAAAATTGGGCGTGGAGTTTGAGATACATCCCCGCGATTCCAACTATGGTCAACAGCAGACCAAGGGCGCCACGGATTGGATTGCGAGCCACCACGGTTACTAGAGCCCCCGCGATGCATGCGATGGCGCACAGAAAGAAATAAACACTCCCAATTGTCATAGTGCTAGCCGTCTTGTCTGTTTGGAACCACCACTTTGGATATAGTCTTCGAATGATGCTCGAAATTTCTGGACAAATGCCAACATCGGGCCGGCGGCGCCATCGCCGAAGGCGCAAATTGTATTGCCGGCAATGTTGGAGGCAACTTCGGAAGCGAGATTGAGTTCGTTCATGGTTGCCGTACCTGCGACGATCTTTTCGAGCAGGCGATCTAGCCAGCCGCAGCCCTCGCGGCACGGGGTGCATTGTCCGCAGGATTCATGCTTGTAAAATTGCATTAGATTACGACAGGCCAGCACGGGGTCAGCTGCGTCGCTCAGCACGATTGCGCAGCATGTCCCAAGCATTGTGCCGATGGAACGAAAAGTATCAACGCCCATGGGCAGGTCGAGAACGCTTTTCCCATTGAACGGCTCAAAACGACGATCGCCTGGTACGTCGACAATCTCGCTGGGTAGCAAGATAGGACAAGACGACCCACCCGGAATCACTCCTATCATGGGGCGATCATCGAGGATTCCCCCGCCCAAATCGTAAATCAGTTCGCGGAGGGTCAGCCCAACCGCAGCTTCGTAGATTCCCGGACGCTTTACGTGCCCGCTGACTCCAAAGAGCCGTACGCCGCCGTCGTTGAATTCGTGTAGCAAACTCATTCGGCTGAAGGCGTCGCCTCCTGAGCGTAGTGCCAAGGTGACCGCTGCTACCGTCTCGACGTTATTTACCGACGTCGGGCAGTCGAATGCCCCAGCTTGCGCCGGAAACGGAGGCTTGAGTCGAGGTTCGCCGCGTTTACCCTCCAGCGAATTGAGTAATGCGGTTTCCTCGCCGCAAATGTACGCACCGGCCCCCGTGTGGACCCAGATATCCACAGGGTAGGATTTGCCAAATGGATGCTTGCCTAGATAGCCCTTATCTTTTGCTTGCTCGATAGCAGTCCATAGCCGCTCTTTGGCCAGGTGCAGTTCATGTCGGACGTAAATGTAGCAAGCGTGGGCTCCGATTGCGTAGCAGCCGATGATGCATCCCTCGATGAGCAGATGTGGGTTCTGCTCCATGATCTTGCGGTCTTTGAATGTGCCCGGTTCACCTTCGTCCGCATTGACGACCAAGTAATGAGGTCGCGCTCCCGGCTGTGGCATGAATCCCCACTTGATGCCGCAATCGAATCCGGCGCCGCCGCGACCCCTTATGTGGGCGGCTTTTACCTCGTTGACCACAGCTTCGCGGGGCATTGAGAATGCCTTTTCGGCTGCGCCGTAACCTCCGGCGGCGATATACTCGGAGATTGATTGACCGTCAGTGCGGTCTTGGGACTTTATTATTAGATCTGTTCGATTCAGCATCGCGCTCGTACCAATTTTTCGACCGAATACTCCCGGTCCTTACGGAGTGCCTTTCGGCTCGCTGCGCAAACTTTCAAGCAGGGTGTCGAGTCGTTCAACGGTGAGGTTTTCGTGGTACTTTTCGTCTATCTGGAGCATGGGCGCCGATCCGCAGGAGGCCAAACACTCTGCGGTTCTAAGCGTCACGTTGCCGTCAGATGTCGTTTCTCCCGACTTAATCCCAAGGCGTTTTTCACAATGCTTCAGGATGGCCTCAGAGCCGCGCAGCGCACAAGAAAGTGTCCGGCACACCCAGACCTGATGCTTGCCTGGAGGCTTTTCATTGAGCAGAGAGTAAAAAGACACGACTCCGGTCACGTGCGAAGGGCTTAGATTGAGTTGCTCAGCGACAAACAGGATTACTTCATCGGATATCCAATTGCCGTTGGCCCTCTGGCAAAGATGTAAGAGGGGTATGCAAGCCGCCTGTTTTACGGGGTAGCGCGCAACGATTTGTTCGAGCTCGGCGGATTGCTCCGAAGTAAGGCTGAATGCCATGGGCGATTCCGTTCAATTGAGCGCAGGGGAATGCAACTGCTCGCGGTTTAGGTCCTGACCGGTCAGCTCCGCGGAGCACGAGGCGAGCGAACGGTAGTGATCGCCAATTGCCCCTGTCAAGTCGACTCTCCCAAAGGCGCAAAGGATGCGCGATGAGATAAAGCATAATGATTATAAATATTTATCTCAATAGCCGGGTCGTTGAACTCGGCTTTTAGGCTCACGAAAAGTAGCCGATTTACCCAAGTTCGCTTGAGCACCCTGCTCCCGCAATGTACGCTCCCCCGGCTCCCCAACGGAGCCGAGTGATCCGTCCAAACGGAGGTAGATGCGTGTTTTGCCCGAATTGTGGGACGCAGAACGATGATAATGGCGTCAAATGCCAAAAATGTGGCTTCAACCTAAAGGGCGCTGCTGCCCCCAAATTCAAGGGCACGATGCTCATGATGAATTCGCCCGTAGCAGCTGTGCCACGGGCGGCGCCTCCTGGCGTGCCCGGCCAAGGGCCGGCTCCGTGGCCCAAGTCCATGGCCAAGGCTACAATGATAGGCGTGGCACCTCCGTCACCGGGAGCCGTCGCGCCACCTCCATCCAAGTCGCCAACGGCGCCAGCCGCCTCGAACGCGCCAAAGCTGGCTGGTCCCCCGCTGACTGGGCCCTCGGCGGCCGTCTCGCGCCCCATTCCGGCACCTGCGCAACCTCCACCAGGAAACTCGGTCAATCCCTTTGGTGGCACCATGCTAATGGGTTCGCACTCGAGCGGAGCCCCTGCCGCGGTACCCGCGACCGGAGACACGCATGCCAGCGAAGTGGCTGATCAACCGGCGGCTGGTCGGACCGTGACTTCTGAAGGTGCGCCGCCTCCAAACGCAGCGGTCGCCGCGAAGTTGGAAAGTACGACGCCGAGCGCCACTCCGGGAGCGCCCGGTATGCCCCGGGTGGCGACTCAGAGCGAAATGGCCGCAATCGGCAATTTTGATACGACACCCGCGCCGGCGGATGCCGGCATCCCGGCACCTGCCGCATTTCCCAAAGCGGATTGGGGATTGGAAGCTGTTGGCGCCGCGGCGATTGCTCCCAATGGCACCGGAGCCATAACACCGAGTTCGGTTGGAAAAGTGCGCCCCATCGGTTTGGTTGTCGCGCTTGGCATCGTGACGTTTGGAATCTACTGGCTGATTGCGTTGTTCGGCGCGCTCAATGATTTCCGAGCCTACCGCCAAAAGAGCGATATTACGCCCATCTTCCTATTCATCCCGATTCTCGGACTGCTTGAGATCATCAAACTGCCGCCGAAAGTGACGGAGTCTCGAATCACCGCTGGCGTGGTCAACCCCGTGGAGCCCAATCTCGTTCTGTATATTTTGTTTCCGCAGATTTTCTTCATCGCAGATCTGAACGAGATCTTTCAGTCGGCCGCCAACCGTCGAAGCCTCTCGCCCACCCTGTGAGCTAGACCTGTTTGTTTCAGGCCCAACGGCGCAACTGCTATACGGCTTTCTTACAGTGTTACAAGATAGCTCCCCCTCCTCGTTACAAGGAGAGCCGGTGAGCTACATTTACCGCGTGAATCTTCTGCCGTTAGTTCTATTCTAGAGACATAACCCATGATTCCGGGTCGAGTAGTCGACGACAAGTATAGGATCCGCCGCGTCATTGGGCGCGGTGGTATGAGCGTCGTCGTCGAGGCCGATCATCTATTGCTCGGGCACCGGGTCGCCATAAAGTTCTTGCGCACGGATGTGGCTCGGGCCTTGGCGGCTGAGCCTCGGTTCTTTCGAGAAGCGCGGTTGGCCGCCCGTTTGATGAGCAATCACACGTGTCGTGTTTCGGACGTGGGCATCTGGGAATCGGGGCCTTACCTGGTGCTCGAGCTACTTGACGGTCGCACGCTTAACCAACAACTTCGCGAGCGTAAGACGGTACCCATTGAGGAAGCCTGCGAGATCATAATGCAGGCGTGCGACGCGCTAGCGGAGGCGCATGCGCTTGGAATCGTCCATAGGGACGTGAAGCCTGGAAACTTCTTTCTATGTGCCAACACGGCCAATCATGTTCACGTTAAAGTGCTCGACTTCGGAGTTGCAAAAATTCCTGCTGCCGTTGTGACTCGCAATGGCGAAGGTAGCCTCACCGACGGAAATACGCTGATAGGCACGCCCAGCTACATATCACCAGAACAGCTTCAAAATAGTAAGGTCGTCGATGCTCGCTCGGATATTTGGGGCTTGGGAGTAATCCTGTATGAAATGCTGGCAGGTTACCCGCCATTTCGCGACGCCTGGGTTCCGCGGATGCTGGTCAAAATCGCCAGGGAACCTCATGTCCCGATTCGCGAAATCCGCCCCAATATACCTGCAGTAGTGGATCACGTTATTGAACGATGCCTTTCCAAGAATCCTTCTGATCGTTATTCGAGCGCGGGCGACTTGGGGCTTGCGTTGGCAGGTATGGCACCACCCTCGGAGGAGATACTGGAACGTCTGATGGCATTTGGTACTTCTGTTCCCCGTCTCGCGACGTTTTCGTCCAGACCCCCCAATACCGATCGCATCGCGGACATCATTGAACCCGAGTTTGCCCGCAACAATAGCCTCGACCCCTACACTACATCGGTTAAGCATCTCCGGCGCAAACGTCGAATGCCACCGGCCCTCGTAGCAGCGATGGGCGGCGTCTTGTGCGGCGGTATCGTGGCGGCGGCATGGATTCGTCACGATATGCGCAGCGCAAGCACGCAGACAGCCCGGGCGGAGCGAGACAACAGCGCATACACGGCTCCAGCTGCCTCGAAAACCGTAGATGTCGAACAACAAGACTTCGCTCACGTCGAGCTATTCGCGACGCCGGCACAGACCCAATGGTCCTTGGATGGCATAGTCCTAGGTAGCACGCCGCACATAGGCCAACAGCCGCGCGACCGTCGAACTCACACGCTGGTTGCCCAAGCACCGGGTTATGAGCCACGTTCACTAACAGTATATCTCGACAGGGATTTGTCGCTCAGTTTGGCCCTAGATCGAAAGGTCTGTCCGACCACAAATTCACCAGCAACCGTGCTGCAACCGCTACGGCCCTTGCGCGAACCGCGCGGTCGCTCGCTGGACAATCAAAACCCGTATAGCAACGGCAACGAGTAAGGTTGCCGAAGTACTAGTCGATCAACTCGATCAATTCGTCACGACTTAGACCTGCGGTCGGATCGGCGCCTTCTAACAAATTGCCGAGTTCGCGTTTGCGCTCTTGCAGGGCAATGATGCGCTCCTCGACGGTGTCTTTTGCCACCAATCGATGCACGAATACCGGCCGCTGTTGACCGATTCGGTGCGCGCGACTGGCCGCTTGATCCTCGGTAGCTGGATTCCACCAGGGGTCGGTTAGAAACACGTGATCGGCCCCTGTCAGGTTCAATCCCGTCCCTCCTGCCTGCAAAGATGCAAGTAGCACCGGCGCGCCTGACTCACCTTGAAATGTCTCGACAACGCCTTGGCGGTCGCGGGTGCTCCCATCAAGCCGAGTGAATTCTATGCTCCGATTGTTTAATACGGGCTCAATTTTCGACAGTAGGCTGGTCCACTGAGAAAATACGATGGCACGATGGCCTTCTTGAACGATTTCTTCCAACGACTCACCGAGGCGTTCGACCTTGGATGAAGTCTCCTCTTCATGATTGGGAAGCAGCCCCAAATGACAGGCGGCTTGCCGCAAGCGCAATAATGCTTCGAGCGCCAAAAACACGTTATTTTCGCTCCGGATTCTCTTTAGAGCAACGTTTCGCGCATCCCAGAGCAGTGAATTGTAGACGTCGCGTTCGGATTCTTCCAATTCGACCCACAAGATGTCGTCCGTCCTCGGGGGCAGTTCTTGAAGTACATCCCGCTTGTGGCGCCGCATGACAAAAGGTCGAACCAGATGCCGAAGTCGCTCCGCCGGCGCCTTTTCACCCGCGGCGATTGGATTAGAAAAGCGCGCTTTGAAACTCGACAGCGTTCCCAGAACCCCTGGGTTTGCGAAGCGCATTAGGCTCCAGAGTTCCTCCAGCCGGTTTTCGATGGGCGTCCCCGTAAGTGCCAACCTGAAACTACTGCGTAGCGAGCACGCGGCCTCTGCTGCCTGACTATCCGGGTTCTTGATTGCTTGCGCCTCATCGAGAATTACGTTGTCCCATTCNNGGGCATACAACGAGCGTCCTGCCTTCCAAAACACTGAGAGCTTGTAATGTCTTGCCGAGGCCCATATCGTCGGCGAGAATTGCCCCAACCTTGGCCGCTCTTGCGGCGGATAGCCAATCTACGCCTTTTCGCTGATACGACCGCAACTCAGCTACCAAATCTGCGGGGAGCGTCGCTGGCGGGAGACCGTCTGCCAGTAACGCAGTATAAGGCTCGAAGTTCATTGGCGCTGGCAGACCCACGTCGATGCAGAATTCTACCAATGCTACCTTTGCCGCAGGCGCGAGGGTTCCCGACCGGTCTTGCGCTGCGAGCAGATCGCTTAGTTGATCACCATGGCTTTTTAGCCACTCGGACGGCAATTGGCCCCAGAGCCCATTTGACAGCGGAATTTGGCTGAGCCCTTGGCTGTGAGCGCGCAACGCAACGTCAGCTGCTACCGCAGTTTCCTCTTTGTCGTTACCGGACCTAAATACTACTTGGAGTGATTCGTCCACGAAGACAATTTCCGGAATAAGGTCGATGACCGGGAACGGCTGCGAGAGCGACGCGTCGATTCCGTGCCGCTGTTGCCAAATTTTCAGCTTCTGAGAGAATTGTGCTGCGTCCAGTCCCCGCAAAGTAAAAGGTCGATCAACCAGTAAGTCGAGTTCGTCCCGTAGTTGATGTTCCAGTGTTTTTTCCGCTGCGCTATCGCGCCGCGGTGCGGTAGCTCCAATTTGTATCAAACGGTCATTCTTCACGCGCGCGACCGGCGGGCTTCCATAAACTATGTGCGCGCTCACGACGAGACTATCGCTCTCCGCACTGAGATCGAAAACAACACTAGGTGGGATGCGGCGTGTCAAACCTGGCAATTTGTCGGTGTATACATCCACATGCATCCGACGCTGCAACAAGGGCAGCACTTGGGTAACGAGTTCACCGAATTCATTTTGACTGAAATAGCGACGATTGGGCAGCTTTTCCCAGCGAAGTCCAGAAAGTTCAGTCTCCGCGAGTGGACGCAGAACATCGGCGGCAATTCCGATACCGGGGCCCACGATCGCCTGCAACTCCGACGGTCGATCGAGTTCGACCTGTACGCCTGAATCTGCATCGGTGACGCGAGCCCGTGGCAGCAGTGTGTCCGTTGAAACTGAAACCTTGCGACCGTCGAGTTTCACCTGAAAAGCCCCGTCGAGCGCCGTAAATACGGCCCTTAGTGTCGGCCCCAGCTGATAACGGCCTAAGGCTGAACCAATCAAACGATCGAGGGTCAGGTCCTGCTCGCGTGGCATCAGCTCCTTCACCAATGCACGGGCAGCGGGATCGTTCAAAGACATCCGCAGGGGCGTCGAAGTCCCGTCCCTGGAAAGTAATTCTCGGGAGAGAGCAATCCCCTCGGGGTTGCTCCACAAGCAGTAGACTAACTTCCTCGCCGGTGGGCTTGAGGCAGACGAATCAAGGTTCTGGCCGTCCTCGGGTTGCGGGGGAGCTTGGGAATCGGTTGCGACCGCCGTGTTTTGATGGACCGCCACTGCTGCAGCGGCAATGTGCGCACAAGGATCCACCGCTGCGCCGCAGTCGCAAGTCCATTCCTCGTCTTCCAGATATAGCGTAACGGTAGGGACGACTCCGTCGCCGAGATTCCTGACACGAAGCGTGATTTCGGATTGCGACCGCTTTTCCGTTACTACGTTGCCCGCTGTACGTGCAATTCTGACGCCCTGAGACCAAATCCCAGGCAAGCACACCTTTCTAAGCGACTCGAACCAACTCACGGCAAATTCCGCGGCGTATGGTACCGCCACATCGTGCGGACGCCAGCCTCGAAGAATGGATGAATGGCAAACGGTGCCCGTGAATACCGATGAATCGGTCCAAAACGCACGGAATATTCACGCCTCCTCACATTTTTCAATGCTTCGTTCAAACCTGACATACGCTGGCTCTTTCTTTGGCAACCTTGAATGAACGCGTCGCGCGCGCCGCACAGGATACAAGAGGTGCGGGCCCGAGTAATCGCCGTGTAAATGAGTTCCCTAGTAAGCAAGGGAGAATTGAATCTTGGAAGTATAGCGAGAACATTGTCCAGTTCGGAGCCTTGCATCTTATGTACCGTCATCGCAAATGCGAGTTCATGTACGGGCAGGCGGCTGCTCGAGAAAACCCTTAGTTGTCCCCCCTTACCAAGAAAGTACGCCTTTCGGCCCGGTTGAAGCGCGGAATCGGAGTATAGGACGCCGACATCACCGTTGTAGAGGGACAGATCGGGTGCATTTTCGGTAATCAGTATCGGTAGTGCCGACGGGCTGGGCGGATGATGCCGAATCGACGACGAATTCAAAATGAAAGCATTGATGGCTTCGGCCCCCAGTGGTCCCGTTCGATGTCCACAAAGTATTCGGAATTGAGTGAGGGCGGCCAAAGCTGCTAGCGGATCTTTTGCTGAATGAAATGGCCGATAGCCGGCCGTCGCAAGTTCATATATCGCGTTCAGACTGGCACGCGAGCTAGCTGGAAGTTCGATGAACCGAGTGTCGCCCCTTGAGTTCGCAAGGACCTGCCAGGCGGCTTCACCTTGCCCAATCCGCACGGCTTGCGACACTCTCCCGATGACACTGTCGGCCGTAAATCGGTGGCTTTCCGTAAGTTCAATTCGACAATCATCGAGTTGGGTTGAGTTGCAGTCGTGCATCGGAACTTCGAGCGCAGTCAAGGCACGGAGCTGTTCGGCTCGCAGCGGGGAGTAACCTACGTGCGCATTCCCGGACAGTTCAGCGAGAACTGAGCCCGCCAAAACACTCTCCAATTGTTCGGGATCACCCAGAAGTATCAGGCGCGGCACGCCCGAGCAGGCATCGAGCAGTCGACGCATTAACGCCAAGTCGACCATTGAAGCTTCATCCACGACAACTATGTCGGCTGACAGCATGCTGTAACCGGAATGGTCTGGTCGTGAGCCAAGACCGAGTGCGCGGTGGATGGTGAGGGCCTCGTCTGGAATGCATGTCTTGATTACATCGGCTATTGCGAGCTGTCCCTTGGATTCAGAAATCGAATCGGCGATTCTTGAGGCCGCTTTGCCCGTCGGCGCCAGCAAAAGCAATCGCGGAGCATTACCGGTTTCGCCGAGGGCCTTCTCGATGAGAACGGCCAACAAACGCACGATAGTCGAGGTCTTACCGGTTCCTGGGCCACCGGTGACGATGCAAAGCCTTGAAAGCAGGGCGATTGCAATTGCGATGCGCTGCTTTTCCGAGTTTCGCTTCGCCGGCAAAAAGTGCCGCTCTATTATGGTCCTTGTTTTCTCAGCGGACCCAATGTCTAGGGGCTTCTCGACGCGTTCTAGTAATCTTTGCGCTAGAGCCATTTCGTGAAAATAGTATCGATTCAAATAGAGTCGATCTGCGGCGAGTACCAGTGGCCTGGTGGGATCGAGTCGTTCGGCCAGCGTTACCGCGCCTGATTGTAGAAGCATACGCAACCAGGGTTGCAGAGATGGCCATCTATCCATTTGCGTCGAATTAGAATCGCCCAATTCAGTTTCGGACAAAGGCAATCCGGCCACCGCAGATAGGGAGGCGCAAACGTGCCCCTCACGACAGCGCTTGCTAACGAGGGCTATTGCAAGCTGCAATTCATCCGATGATTCTGGAGTAACTCTTGCAATCGCACTGGCTAGGTGCCAATCCACTGGCGCGAATTCGTACAGACGCAATGCTGATTTCACGTCACACCCGAGCCGGAAAACAGCGAGTCGAGCGCATCAATTGCGGAGCGAGGGGCCCTGTGGAAATGCACGGAATGACCCGGGGGCCGAGTCGGGCATACGCCACGCAAGAACACGACGAGTGTGCCGCCAAAATCGCGATCATAGTCGTATTCGGATTTTCGCCACCTTAGATATCGGTGCACTACTAGCGAGTAGAGCACTGTCTGCAACGCATAATGGTTGGAGGCGACTGCGTGCGCAATACGCTCGGGGCTAAAGCCGGCGATGCTATCGGATACGGAGGTCGATTTGTAATCTACGACGTACGTTCGACCTTGATGCTCGAATACCAAATCGATATACCCTCTCAGATAACCCGCCATTGGACTAAAACTCAACTGACGGACCGAGGCAGGATACCCATCGGTTAGCCCTGTGGCGGCAGGAGTCAAAAGTTCCGCCAACTCCTGCGGGCTTACCTGACGTTGGACGCGACCGTTTCCGTCGAAACCAACACCCAGTGAAAACTGAAGTTCACTGCGACGCCTCGAAAAATCAACTCCCTTCAGGCGAAATGACGGGTCACTCGCAAGTAAGGGTGCTTCGAGAACAGCTAGTATATCCCGCTTTACGTTGGCCGCCTCACGAGGCAAGTCCCGACCCAGCCGCGCGAGCAATGGCTCGATAATCTTGTCGCGAGTCGGGTCGAAATTCACGAAGTCGATGCACTCGAGGATCTTGTGAAGCGTATCGCCACTTTCGGCCCCGGGTGGCAGCGCTGAGAAACGAGCCGGCTCTGGCTCAGTCGCAATTTGTAGATAAGTCTCATTGTGCCCATCCACATCCTTGCCTGACTCATCGTTGGCGTTGAGCGTGTGTGCGGGTTGCCCGGCCACCATGGCGCTAAAGCTGCTGGCAACCCAAGAATTCGAAATGCGACGTGTCACGTCGCGGAGGCGCAGTACCGGAGGCTCGGACGAAGGGCAAGGCTTACGAGCTTTGGAGGTATCAATCACATCAATCAACTGCAGGTTGGCACCAGCAATCCCTTTTAGACTCGAAAAGCGACGCTTTAGTTCTTGGAAGGAAGATTCAAGGGCACTAACTTCTCTTGTATCAAGAAACTTGAAAAGTAGTTGGCCGAGTGCCGATTGCTGAAGGCCTCTGACATTAGGCACGAAAACCGTCACGGCGTGGGAGGCGCGCGTAAGAGCCACGTAAATCAGTCGCACGGCTTCGGCCTGTGCTTCGAGGCGTGCGGCGGCGATTGCTGAAGGGCTTGCGTTGTTGCCCCGCAGGTCCGCGACCCAATTTTCCGCGTTGTAATCGTGATAAGTCAAAATGTCGTTCTTGCCGGGCGACACAATTCTGTCCGCCCATAGAAATGGGCAAAAGACGTACGGAAATTCCAGCCCTTTGCTGCGATGTACCGTGGTAATCACTACCGAATGCTCGTCACTTTCAATGCGCAGCTGACGTGCCTCATTGGCAATTGAGCTCGGGTCTTGTTGCATCTTCTGCAGCCAACGCAACAGTGCAGCGGGAGTTAGATTCTGCTTCGAGCGCTGCGCTTCCGCCAGTTCCAGCAAATGATACAGGTTCGTGACGTGACGTTCACCGCCTGGCCGCTGAAGCAAGTTAGCGACGACGTTGTACGTATCCCATAGATATTGAGTGGCTGCGAAGATTCCGTGCCGAATCAACAGCTCGCGCGCGTGAACGAACCTTTCCACTTCGATGTCCCAGGCTGGAGTATCCTCAAAGCGTGCGGCGATGTCCGAAGGTTCGTGGTTGAACCCAGGGCTCAATAAGGCTGCAGTCACAGCCGGGCTATCGTAGGGGTGAATCAGGGCTCGCAGCAATATTGTCAGCCCAAGTGCGTCCTCAGTGGAAAATACGCTGGTGTCCGTCGCCAGCGCGGATTGCAGATTCAGCGCCAGCAATGCCTGTTGCACGAGCTGTGCTTCCGCGTTCGTTTGCGTCAGAATCGCCACATCGCGTGGCGAGATCTGCTTGCCTTGAACGGAGCGCGATACGAGCTCTTGGACGTGCAGTGCCGTGTGAAACGCCACTCGCCGGCGTGCCGTCTTGCGATCGAGAACGGATGTCGAATCGGAAGAATCGACGCAAGCGATCGTAAGGCCTGTCAGGGGTTGGTCTCGGTCATCGTATTGATCCAAGGCATCGGGCCGGGCTCGAACGGGGCGATACTCGATCTCGGGATGCAAGAACGGCGCAGGCTGGTCGAGGTACAGCGCGTTGACCGCCCCGATCAAACTTGGGTCGCTACGCCAATTGGTGTCCAGAATGTGGCGATTCAAATCCGTGTCTTTTGCGGCCGCTAGGTAGGCGTGCAAGTCCGCTCCACGAAAGGAATAGATTGATTGCTTGGGATCTCCTATTAAGAACAAGCTTGCCGAAGGACGCGCATAAATACGCGAAAAAATCTCGTATTGAATCGGATCCGTGTCTTGAAATTCGTCTATCAGTGCTACCGGGTAGCGCTCGATCAACGTCGAGGCGAGTGTTTCACCCATGTTACTCGACAGAGCATTGCGAACGTTCAATAGCAGGTCATCGAAGCCTTGAACGGCAAGCGATGCCTTGCGGTTGGACTCCAGTTCGGTCGCCGCTCGCACACATTTCAATTCCAGAGCGAATTGTTCGCTTTCATGACACAGCTGCAGCTGCCGGTGCTCTTCGCTTAATCTATCACAGGCATGAAAGAAGAGATGCTCGGGCGGGCCAACTTGACCTATATTCAAGCTTTGCAGCAAAAAAGAATATTGAAACACACAGCGTTCGGGCCATGGCTCGGCTTCAGCTCCTGTTTGTAGCAATCGCTCCATTTGCGCTA
>PMCK01000335.1 GCA_003154095.1 Myxococcales bacterium
GTTGGACGGATAGAAAACGGCATTCGGGCAGCCCGCTGCCAGCCATTGTTTTAGCAGCGAATCAAACCGCACAACCGGGTCTTCTGGGCCGCGTGTTGAGAACGCCACTCCACCTGCCGAAACGGACGGCATGAACGTATTGGAGTCATCAGACTCCATTCGGTCGACTGCCTTCTGAGCGACCAACGTGGGGAACGTAATGCGTGACACTTGGAGGCCGCCCTGATTCGCTTCGACATGACACCCTCCGCAAAGTGACTTGTACTGATTGAAAAGGTCGNNAAAGACAACGCTATTGTCAGTCCCGCTGGACGGCGTTTGGGACATCGCGACCAGCTTTGCGGGAATGGGCTGACCCTGCACCGGCGAGCACCGGGTAGCGACTGAGCCGGCGTCGTCGGTTCCGGCATCAGACAACTGAATCTTGTAAATTCCAGATCGATCGAAGCCCGAACAGCTAGCAAAGACCAGCACAGCTAGCCCAGCAATGAACACCGACACACTAGGTCCCAGGTTATTCACTTTCATTCTCCATGAGCCAGTCAGGCGCCCGACCCGCACGGCAAGCTTTGGCCTGACCCAATTAGCCCAATGCCTAGGGCTCAGCGATCGGGTCTGGCAAGTGCCACCTGCCAAAACGCTTGTGTTCTTTCAGCAACCGTGCGTGACGGCGAGGGGGCCCAGCCAGCTAGCCCTCAGGACGAGGCAACAATCAGGGAGCGGAGGCCGGGGTTGGTACCTCTGTCGGTTACATGAGTCCTCCGCGGCATGATCGTCATAATTTCGTCACGAGCAAGACTTGGACTTCCGGCTGGCTTGGGCCAAACACGATATCGTGTTGGCCAGCAACATTCGACATCTTCGATCGGCAGCTGATCCATGAGCGCGGTTTAGTTGTCTTGCTTGCAGGCATTCCGCGGCATTGGTGAAACGCGCAGCTATTGGTGAAAACAAGCCCAGACCGCCTGAGCTACGTCGCGGACTAATCTGGCGAACCAGGCGCCTGGCTCTGTAAGCGGGAAGCACGTGGTTGATGACTGTGAATGCAAGCAACAGCGGGTGCCACCCGCTTGCTTGTAAGCCGAATTCCGCACGTCCAACGTCACCACGACTTGCGGTCGTGGGCTACCATGCGTTGGGCACTCAGCCCCGGAGGTTCTTATGACGACCACACCAGACACGCCCGCAGTTGACCCGGGACCCCCTGTCGAAGCAGAGACAAATAAGCTCAAGCTAGCATGGTGGCATTGGGCGCTGCTGCTCGAGCCGCCGTTGGTTACGGTCGCCCTCGTGATGAATTCGCTACGGGAATTCGATCTGAACGAGCTGTACTTCACGTACAGCACCTACTACGTGCTCTTCTCAATGGTTGCGCTCTACGTGGGCGTTCTGATTACAGGCAAGGGTACCCAGGTTTCACTCGGTCAATGGTTTGTGGAAAACCGCTTCGGGATTGCACTCGCGCTCGCGATCGCGGCCGTGGTCCTGGGCTCCGTAGCACCCGGATTTCGAGTGCTGTCGGACGAGGCGAATCTTGTCGGCGTCTCGAAGAACCTATTCTTTCAGAAGACGGCGAATTTCGCGACTACCGGCAAGTGGTACTTCGAAAACTACTGGAACCTGAATCTGACGATTGATCGCCGGCCCGCACTATTTCCTTTCCTCGTGAGCTTGCTGCATTCGATTCGTGGTTATCACCCAGAAAATGCCTTTCATCTCAATGCCATCATATTTACGCTGTTCATATTCTCAGCCTATCGACTCGGAAAGCTCCTCGGTGGCGAGCTGTTTGGCCTCACGGCGGCAATCCTTGCCGCAGCCGAAGCAAACACGCTACTGGCAGCGAGATCCGCCGGGTTCGACCTGCTCTCGAGTTTCATGATCCTGATGGTGATCAAGAGCTTCGTCGAGTACACGATCGAGAGCACTCCGAAGCGGCTCGCGCTGCTTTCGCTCAACTTGTGCGTTCTGGCCCATGTTCGATACGAAGGGTGGGCCCTGCTCGTGGGTGCGGTCTCTGTGTTGCTGGTATTTCGGTTGGTTCGGGCGAGTCAAATTCGGGCCTACGCCGCTCTGTACGCTTTCATTCCCACGTTTCTGGCGCCCAGGTATTGGCAAATGGTCGCCAAAGCCGAAGACACCGAACAGCCGATGAGCGCCTCGCTGTTCTCGTTCTCGCATCTCGTTCAGAACGTTCGAGACTACGTCAGCTTGGCATTGAAGCCCTTCGACACGGAAGCCGTTCACTCACCCTGGTTGATAATCCTCGCGGTGGGTGGAATTGGGTTATTCGTTTGGAGCGTCGTGCGCCGTCCTTACGATTGGAAGCTCTCCTCGGTCAATCTGCGTCGCTTGGTGTTCGTGTTGGCCCTGCTAGGGCTAGAGACGATCATTGCGTTTTCGTATTCTTGGGGCATGCCGCTTCACCCAGCGGCGTCGCGACTATTCATTTGGTTGGACACGTTTGTCGCATTCTGTGCGGCTTGGCTGCTCGTTGTAATCAGTCGCAGGATGCGCCCCTGGGTAACGCTCCTCGGGCGAAGCTCCGGGGCACCCATGGCCGTACTCGTGAGCCTGGCCCTATTCGTGATGCAAATACCGACGGCAAGCGAAGGCCGCTTTACGAATGACCTCCACCTGACGCGCCAAGCCTTGCGTACTTGGGATTACTTCTCGAGGCTCGGGACCAAGAACATTCTCATTCTAACGGACCGCCCCGGGCTTTATACAATCATGAATTACGGAGCGCTCGACATTGCGGCTGCACGTTCGAACCGAGACCCATTGAATGAACTCTCACGGAAACTCTACACCGATATCTACCTAATCCAAGAGGTTGACCTAGCCACGGGCAAGCCCGGAAAGGAATTCGACGTTTGGAGCGATGTCCCCAAAGAAACCGTTTGCGAGTTTCAGAACTCGGACAACGGTTTGGTTCGGATCGCCCGAGTCAAACATTGAGCGCCGTAATGCATGGGTCCGCGGCCTGCTAGCTCGCCATCGAGTTGGCGCGATTAGGGTGAATGATAACGATGCCGGGAGCCGTGAGAACCACTGCAAGGCCAAACACCGCGTAGGCCGGCGCCGCTGAGGTCGGTGTTCATGACGGTCGCAATATCGACGATCGAGGACTCTTGCTACAGCTGCTGCCGCAAGTCGCTACACCCTGTCGCAGAATGTGTCAGGCCATCGTCCACACATTGCTGAGCGTAGGAATCGCAAAAGGCATCGTCCTGTCAACATTGGCCTCAATCACCGCCCAAGTTGATCGGCGCTCATATTTCCCCTTGGGCTCTAGTTCACGCCGCCCTTCTTGCGCACCTCGGGTGTCAGGTCGTTGTTGTGCCAGTAGCACTTCACGCCCTTACTATTTGCATCGGCGAACCCGACCATTTGCATTTCCGCTTCGATGGCCTTTGTGCCCTCCGGCACGTGCTCTTTCTTGACGCAAGAGAGCAGGACAGCCTTTTCCCCGGGCTTCATGACGCCGCCAAGCATGTTGCGGGCGCACGGATAAAACGGCTTTGGCTTTCGGGAAGAGCCGCTCGCCGCTGGTACGTTGAGCTGCTTGCCGGCCTTGTCGTAGAAGTAGACTGCGATCTTCCCAAAGAGGATAGCCGAGTCCGACTTGTTGGTGACGTCGAAGAATAGACCCTTGTCGTCGATTTTTCCCGTCCAGACCACGTCCATCATGCGCGCGTTGCCGGTTGCTTCGCAGGGGCTGCTGAACACACCTTCGCCTTTGCAGCCGGCAGGGCATTCGGGAGTCGGTATGTTAAAGATTTTTCCAGGGGACAATTTGTCCGAAGCTGCAGACGGGGGCGGCGGCGCAAGCTCTTGTGCGTTCGGCGCAGCGGGGCGTTCCGGTTTCGCTTCCTCTTTGGAGCAGCTCAGTGTCGCCACTGCGGCCAATACTAGTGCCACGGCCGAGAACTTCCCCGCGGCGACTTTCGTCCATTTGATTGAAGTCTGCATTGTTTGCTCGCTGGTGATGCCCGCACCACTTTGTGCGGCGTAAAGTGGCGGCCAGCTTATCGGATACAGGCGTGAACAATCAAGTGGGCCAATGCGTTGTTTCTTTCGCCGTGCGGACGACAAGGCTAGCAATATCCAGCTTCGTTATATGATTGTGACCGCTCGGTTAACGTTCGGCGAACAGGTGTGCAATTGTCAAGATCCGTTGGCCCTCCGAGTTCCGGATGACTTTCTGGGAATCGAATGTCAAGCTGGTGAGGGTTCGATTCCGACGATGAAGCCTCCCGGCGCGTAGCCTAGGGCCGGCCATTGATGTCGCCTTGCTTTCGGAATACTAGCCATCTTAGTTCCACGGGCGACTTATCGGCTCCAACCCTGATTGTATCTTGCCCCTTGCACCAAGCTTCGTACCACACTCCACGATCACGAGTGAATCGGGTGAGTATTCGTAGGCCTCCTTGAGATTGCTTTCTAAGGCGCTCCGCAGGTTTGCGCGCCGGGCCGGAGGGTACGGTTGGCTCATACTGGCCCAAGTTGTACAGAGTGCCTCAACGAAGTGATCCACCAACGCCGGTATCGCCGGCAGCGTCACAGTGGCCTTGAACTTCCACCGAGACGACAGTGCATTGATGATGCCTTGCCTGATGTTTGGTGCATTCGTCTCGTACATAGTCTACTCCACCGTTGGATTTCACCGAATCGCATGATCAGAAAGCCACTCAAGTTCCCAAAACTTGGCTCAAGAACAACGAGTTTGGTGCGTAACGGTCGCTAAGCGCTCTTCCTGAAAACCAACCACCTGAGCTCAATAGGTGACTTGTCGGCTGACAGCCTAAACAGGTTTTGCCCTGAACACCATTGTTCGAACCAAAATGTTGGTTGCCAATGGCCCTCGGGGCAATGGGCCCGTTCGTACTCTAGCGTCGATTCTTCTGAAACGAAATTCAACGGCAAGCCGGAAGCCGCTTCTTGCAATTCATGGCGCGTATAAATCCGGCACCACATGACCTCCGAAACTTGCCTTGCCAGCTCATCGGGTTTGTATCCGTCGAGAGGCACGAACGCATCGAACAGCAGGTAGCCACCCGGGACCAACCAGCGGCTTGCGAGCTCAAAAAGCCGGCGAAGTTGCTGTGTGTGCCTGAAATGAAAGACGACTTCCGACAGAAAGACTAGTAAATAGGATTGTTCCCTGACATCGCACGCAGCATCCAAAGCATTGCCCTGAATGACTCGAACCGGCAACGCTGCTTTGGCCGTCTCCTGTTGCAAGATGTTTACGAGGCTCGGCGTGGGTTCGACGGCGTCAACACGAAACCCCTCGCGAGCCAGGGGCAGCGAATTGCGGCCAGTTCCGGCGCCTACGTCGAGCACCGCGACCTCGGCGGGCGCCCCCAATGTACTTGCCAAATCCATGACCTTGGCGTCAGGAAATGGACCGAAGAGGGGCGGCTCGCGCTCCTTGACCCAGTCATTGTATTCATCCTCGATTGAAGAATGAACTATTGAAATGTTCCAACTGAGGCCCATTGAGGGCGGCAGGTCAGTCCCGTAGGCGACGGTGACGCGCGAATGCGGCGAACGCGCGAACGCTTCTTTCAGATTGCTGTCAAGTACCTTGCGCAGGTGCGCGCGCATCGTTGGATCAACGGGACGCCCAAGACTTGCCCAAGTGAGGCAGAGACCTTCGACATAGTGATCGACCAACGCCGGAACCGCTGGTAGCAACAGCGCGGACTTTGCGACCAGCCGCGACGGGAGCGCGCTGAGAATGGCCTGCCTTATGACCGGAGCCCGCGTCTCCCGCGGTGACTGCGCCGTTCTAGGCAAGGACTTCGCTTTTGTGCCCATGGCAGCAGTGCTGTAGCCTTAATTGGACGGCTCTGCCGACAGCCGTCACCGGTACCCAATCGTGCCAATATGGAATATGGCTGTTGTCGGCAACAGGGTGCCTGCATCCGCTGGGATCGAACCGGCTGAGGCCGCTGTTATTTGGATCTGAACCAATGTGGTGTGCACGGGGTCGTAGGCCAAGATAGAATTGCCACTGTCATCTAGTCCATACGTCGGCTGCGCTTGCCAAGTGAAGTGAAACCACTCGGCCATCGTGTTCGGGAGTAGACTACCGGCAAAGGGGGGACCGTTGAAATCGATGCCACCAAAGACTTTCAAGACAATCTTGACGAAAGCGTTCAGGGGAGTGCCAGCTGGAAACAGCCCCGAATCTAGGCGGATGCAAGCAAATAGTTCTTTATTCTGCAGATTGACCTCTGAAGGCAAAGTGGCCTGCAAAGTGGTATATTGGCCCCATTTTGTGAACGGAATAGTGACTCGGACCGAGCCTGGGGTTGGGCCAGCATCGGCATCGCTTTCCCAGCCCACAGTTGGCGCAGTCGTTGTATTGCTGCTTAGGACCGACACGGTGCTGGCATCCGCGTTCGTGGCAAAGCCGTTGAAAAGAATCGTGTCACTGCTTGAAGTGGGACAACCGGGCGTGAAATCCTCAAGATTTGTCGCTCCACCCGTTCCCATGGCGCCACCGGTGGCACTTGGCGCCCCCCCGGTAGCGTTTGGCGCCCCCCCGGTGCCCGCGTTCGGCGCGCCGCCGGTGCCTGTCGCCGGCGGCTGGAGCTCGCATTCGTGGGGACACTTCTTTGCCTCGCAGCCCAGTACCCGCAGGGCCATTCCAGTGGGTGTTGTCTCGTCGCCAAGATATGGCAAGACTTTCGCGGGAGTGGTACTGCCGATGCCCTGCTCGATTTGCTGCCGGCAGGGCCCGTTCGGCGTATCTAAGCACGCAGCACCGTCAGCGGTCCCGCAATAGCAAGTCGAGGCTACGAAGCCCGGAAAGTCCGGAGTATACAGAAGGTTCAGTCCACACATGTTGCTCGTAACGCAGTTGTAAACGTTGAGGCACAACTGCGAATTCAGTATCCCCGTGTCGGGATCCTTGCCTTGTTGACTCACGCAGGGGGGCAAATCAGAAGACGTAATACCGGTGCAGTCTATCGGATTCAAGTGCGATGTGAGGCAGCCAAGGCAAGCCGAACTGGGGGTGATGCCACTAGACCCACCAACACCAGCGCCGCCCGTGCTAGCAATTATACTCGTCGAGCCGCCCGTGTTGCTCACCGTGGCAGTGCCGCCGACGCCACCCCCCCCNNCGCCGTTGCTGGCGGCTTGCCCACCGGTACTCGCCGTAGTCGTCGATGGGTTGCTGCTGTTGCTGCAACCGTATGCGATGCAAAGCGCCAACACACCAAAGGGGGAAAGCGCAGCCCCGTTGGTAATTGGAGCTGCAGGCCGCTGCGTGAATGGGTTTTTTGGCGAAGCGCGCATGTTTTCCTCCTAGATGAGCGTAGCAATCACGGTCAAGTTGGCTACAATTGCGGGAACCATTGGACTCATTGTCATCAAGTTATTGCGACAGTTGGCTGCACTGGTCATATGCGGGTGTCGGGGCAATATCGCCGTTGGTAAGCTGGTCGAGATACAGGTAAACCATGAGACCCGCGTTTACGGCCCCGCGAACGATCCATTGATTGAGCTTGTCCACGCTCAAATTGGGATCGCCCTGGCCAGACGCCGTGATGTATTGGGCGCCCTTCGAGTCTTTGTAAGGGCAGAACGGCAGCAGATTTCCATCGGGTGCGGGATTATTCTTGATCCATTGTTTGGCCGCGACAAGATTGCTATCATTGGCATTGTTTGGGTCGTCTGGATCGACTGGAGGCCGGATGCACCAGGCGAAATAATTGTCTGACGTGATTCCCTTTACANNAAACGGATGAGTCGTAGAAATCATAGGCCGTTCTAAACGACAACATTGGCACGTCCTGCGCCCAAGCGTTGATCGATACTGGCGAGAGAGCTCGCACGGGCGGGGGATTGTCTACGGAACACACCTTGCCCCAGAGCATGGCGTCACCGTTGGAATAGATCAACGTAGTTTGGGGTGCCATTGACGGTGTATCGGGTTCCAACATACCGGCTTCGAAGTTGAACGGGTTTTTCCCGGAACGAATGAACAATTGCGTGAATCCGGTCGGCATGGGCAAGATGTTGGAACACAAATCTGCTGCACTCGACAGCATATTGGCGTCGAGCGGCGCCTGGGCGCGCGGACGGGGCGCGCCAATCACGCGAGTGCTGGCCACTATCGCCAAGATACTCCCCGGGATTGTCTGCTTGGTTCCTCCGAGCGCCATCCACGTGAAATAACGCGCAGCCCAGTCGTCGACCGAGGCGTTGTCCAACGGCGCGCTTGAAAACACGGCTTGGCGATATTGAGGATTGAAGAGCCCGTTTCGCAAATCCGTCACATTTGCACGCCCACCGGTCATTTCATTGAGAATCAACGCTTGCCGCCCTGAGGAGTCTGCCTTGACTCCGTGGCAATTGGCGCAAATCATGTCGTGAATCGCTTCGCCGGGTAGCAGGCTGTACACGGGTTCACTGCCGGTCAATTGCTTTGAATCGACTTGTGATTGCATCCAAGCAGCCGGATACTTCTTGCTCGTATCAGGATACGACGATACTGTGCGTTGCGACGCGAAATCGCATTTGCTATCGGCCTTCCAAAGGCCCATCGGCAGGACAGTCTGCGCCAGCTGCCTTACGTTGTCAGTCAGCCTGATCGACGACTTTAGCATGTCGAGCAACGATCTTTCAGCCTGCTGAGCGTCGAGTGCAACGGCATACGGGGCCGAACCGGGAGCAAGCGTTGGATCGATCTCAGTAGGTTGGCCAAGCACTACAGTGCTGAACCAATCGGGGCGCCGCGGCGCCCAATCGCCAGGAACCAGCGTCAGATCCAACACGACCCAATGGGCGTGATCAGGAACACCATCCGCCGGCATCTCCAGGCCCGCCCCCGTCGTCTTGTGGATCCCCATGGGGTCGTTGTCACTCGACACGCGGATCCCATCGGATTCGTCAACCGGCACCGGGTGCGTATCGGGATTTTTGAGCACTTCTGCATCGAGTATGTCGTAGTTGTCCGGACAGAAGTTGTACCTCGAAGGGATTTGATCGAGAGGAACCGGATTCGGATTCTCGTTAGTTGGATACACGATCAGCGGCACGACAGGTGACGTGTGGTACTTCGTGACGCGATCGGCCGCTGCGGCGCTCGCCGCTTTGAATCCGGATTGCCCGTTGAATACCTCCCGGTACGGTTGTGGGCTGGCATCGAAACTGGGTGACTGGGCTTTGAAGTCTATCCGGATTGCGTACTCTTGGACGTTGGGATCCTTGAGGACAGCTGGAATGCTCACCATCCAATCGCCGAGAATCCTGGTGGCGCGACAATCAATACTCTGCGTGTTCATTGGCATGTGCGGGAACAGCGCTAGATCGTCCGAGTAGGTGAAGGGCGTATCGATACCTCGATAAATGAGGCTCCGCCACGGGGCGTAAATGCAGGTTGCGGTCAGGTAGTCGCACTTGTATCTCCAGAACTGGCTACCTGTCGAACTGTATCCGTCGCCGTAATGGTCAATGTCCATCAGCGACGGTGTAATATACGGCACGGGAATGTCGTTGGCAGGACCTCGGAAAATGCGTGGGCTGTATCTTTCGAGTGGGAATTGGAAGATGCCACCTGTTTCGGACGGTTGAAAGTCGAGAATGGCCGCAAGGCTGGGGTTGTCTACCGAGGGCTCGCCGACCGGATTGTGGCAATGCGCGCAGTTGGCCAACAAATAGCCCTGGGCCCGCAACTCGTAATCGTTGCGCGGAGTCTTGGCTTCCGAGTTTTCTAGCGGCGTAACGTCATCCGCCGACGTGATTCCAGTGATTAGCTTGTACTTTATGAACCGATTCAATTGATCCAAGTCACTGTCNNAATGCCCCCTTCACCCTTGCTGCGCCGCGCAATCTGCAACGGCTGGAAGCCAATCACGAAATTACTATTGACGCTACCCATGTGGCACTGCATGCAGCGGCGGCTACCGGGGATTGCGTAGCTTCTGAGGGCATGCGCCTTACGCAACGCGATCGCGGAATTCACACCGGATGTGAGAGTGCCCAGCGTCGATGCGGCCAGCGGTTCATTGGATACGTACGTAACCACCCGATCGCGAAACGGCTCTCCATTTTTCGTGGGATCAGTCACCAGCGTGGCTTGAGACTCGTCTTCGTTCCACGCGTACGTCCCAAACAACGATGCAACGGCGGCAGAACCTGCCAGACCATTCAGATTCGGCCATACTACGATAAGCTGCGTCTCTATCTTGCGCCAGCGCTCCGAGCCATCCACGTCCTTTACGCGTTGAAGAGACGTCTTGTAGAACCGGGTGTCGCCGGGTATCGTAAAACTCTGAGTCTTCTTGTCGAACGTTATGGATTGACCCAGGGGAACGCGCACATGTCGTAACGCGCGATTATCTCCATCGACCCAAACCGGGTAGTTGAGCGTGTAAGAGACAACCCCGAATTTCGCCAATTCCTTGGAATCAAATGTGGAAAGATCAGTCTGATCGAGCGTCACTGGCAAGCCAATTCGCTGCGCCAGTGTTCCTTTTCCAGGCGCAAGAAAGGTCATGCCGGCGAATGTCGCGTCCTTTTCCGCCATTTGCTGCTTCTCGGTTGCGTACAGCGTCACATCCGGAAGACAACTCCCCAAATCCGTGAGCGCGTCGGCAAGATCCTTGGACATGCGATAGGGTCCAGTAGAACCAGTCGAATCCACTCCCATCTTGAAAGAATCCCGAGGGCTGCCTTGGTCAAGCCACGCCTGCAACAGGGCGGCGAGTGCATTCACCGGGTCGTCAGCAGGGCGCTCGCTGTAAACGACCCCGCCCACGGACGGTGGCGGCATTACAGTGTTGGTGTTATTGTACTTGATCGAATCTACCCAATCTTGATTTACTATATCGGCAAAGTGGGCACGGTCTGTCTTGAACCCGCCCAGACCAACGTCCACGTGGCATCCGCCGCAGTATGAGGCAAAAGAGTTGTATAGGTCGTCTACGTAGACCGTTGTCGTGGTGACAGGGGGCGCGCTCTCTAGCGCTGTGGTACGCGCCTTGAGCGGCTGAGCGCCCGTAATCTCGGCGCACGGGCCCTCAGGATTGCCAGTCGACGTGTCGGGCTTTTGCATTTGCACCCGAGAGTCGACATTGCTCTCGTTGGAACAGGCCGCAAGTGCACCAGAGGCCAAAGTCACCACACCGCAGACGAGTAAGAACTTCATCGCGTCACCATCCGTGCCAGACAGCCGAGTAGTAAAGGCTGCTCCGTCTGAAAAAGCTGGCCAGAGCTACCACGCACCCAAGAGGATGGATCGAAACAATCCTGTAACCACCAGATGACAATTTGATGTGGATTCATGGACACGGCAAGGCTACAGCCCTTCGGCCAGCTTTGCCTGTGCCGAATGACGCGTTCGCTTGAGTCTGGTGATCGCATACCCAAAGGTCAGGATCACGAGAACAAGAAGCGCCGCGGCCCACCAATTGCTCAAGGCACGTCGCCACCACGGTTGCGCCGTCTGGGCCGTCATCTCGACCATGTTGCGAATCACCTCTGGCTTGGGATTAGTCTTCTTCAGTTTCTCCAACAGTTGACTGGCAGCGGAGTGATCGTTACGCATTACGGCGAAAGCCCACTGATACGTGAGTGTCTCCTGATTGTTGGGCCAACGCGCTGCGAGGTTCTGCGTACAGCGCTGCACGCGCAAGCGGTCCTTCACCTTGAGCCCAAGCTCGCATTCTATTTCATCGGCAACGCTACTGTCTGGCAGACTCTGCCGCAGATGTTTGACGATTTCATCAAGATCCGTAACGTCAGCTTTGCCAAAGTTAGGCTTTCTTTGGACGACCAAATCTGCATAGTTTCGGTAGTCTTGATCGGTCACGCCGGCAAGGCCCAATGCTGCGCGGCAACTGTCCAATGCCTGTTTCCAATCACCCAATTTTTCGTAAGAGCTGCACAACCTAGTATACGCGATCGATCGATCGGGTACGGCCTTTGCGAGGGCGCCAAAGTACCTGACGGCAGCCTGATGGTCGCCAAGGCGCACGGCCTTTTCGGCACGTGCAGACAGGTCCATGATAAAGTATGCGTAGTCTACTGGATCGGAATCGCGTTGTGCTGGCGTCGGCACGCTGCTCCCTGGATCCGCGTCGTTGATCTGAAATTT